>PNJY01000085.1 GCA_013822125.1 Erythrobacter sp.
ACATGATAGACCCAGAACCACTTCGCGGCTTCGGGATGTGACTGTTCGGGAAGGAAATTCACCGCGACGCGCACGGTCACTCCCTCGGTTGTCGCAGCATGCTGGAACAATTCTTTCATCGCGACACCCAAGGTAGCAATTGCCGCGGCGGCGACAAGAGTGTGGCTGGACGCACCGGGGCATGTTTCCCCAAGTGTCGCAAAATTGTCTGATGGGGCCCTGCCCCTAGAACCCCGCCTTGCCCAGCGCCCGGTCCAGATCCTCGATCAAGTCGTGCACGTCCTCCAGACCGACATTGATCCGCAGCAGACCCTCGGTCACACCCATTTCCGTCCGCGCCTCTGCGCCCATGTTGGCATGCGTTGTCGATGCCGGATGGCACATCAGGCTGCGCGCATCGCCAATGTTGTTCGAGATGTCGATCAGTTCGAGCGCATCAAGAATGGTAAAGGCTTTTTCGCGGCTTTCGACGTCGAAGGCGAAAATCGGTCCGGCCGCATCCATCTGCCGCATGGCCAGTTCATGGCGCGGATGGCTGGGCAGCCCGGGATGGAGCATGCGGGGAACACGCGGCTCAAGAAAACGTCCCAGTTCGAGCGCGTTGGCGCTCTGCTTGCGCGCGCGCAGGTCAAGCGTTTCGAGGCCCTTGAGCACGACCCAAGCATTGAACGGCGAAAGGTTGGGCCCGGTGTTGCGTTGGAATGGCAGCAGCACTTCATTGATCCACTGCTCGCTGCCGCAGACCGCGCCTGCCAGCACCCGGCCCTGACCGTCCATCAGCTTGGTCGCCGAATAGGCGACCACGTCCGCGCCCATCTCCATCGGACGCTGGAGCGCGGCGGTGGCAAAAGCATTGTCAACCACGGTGGTGATCCCGTGCGCGCGGGCAAGATCGCAGACGAATGCGATATCGACCACATCGAGCGTCGGATTGGCTGGCGTTTCGAAGAAGAACACGCGCGTGTTGGGACGGATCGCCGCTTCCCATTGCGCGTCGATTGCGCTGTCAACCAGCGTGGTCTCGATCCCGAAGCGCGGCAGCAGGTGATCGACCAGCCAGCGGCACGAGCCGAACGCGGCGCGCGCTGCGACGACGTGATCGCCTGCCGAAACCTGGCACAGCAGCGCCGCAGTCATCGCCGCCATCCCGCTCGCCTGCGCGCGGCAGGCCCCGGCGCCCTCCATCAGCGCGATCCGTTCCTCCAGCATCGCCACCGTGGGATTCTGCAGGCGCGAATAGGTCATGCCGCTCGCTTCGCCAGCAAAACGGTCGGCGACCGTCTGCGCGTCGTCGTAAGTATAGCCCGATGTGAGGAACAGCGCCTCGCTCGTCTCGCCATGCTCGCTGCGCCAGGTGCCGCCACGTACCGCACGGGTCGCGGGCCGCCATTTGCGCGTAATCGCGCGGTCCATTCCTGTGGTCTTTTTCATAGTGCGCGCGGTTTAGTCGGACGCGGGCAGCGCGGCAAGCAAGGAGCACCGCTCACAATCACAGCCGCTCTATCACCGCAGTGCCGATTGCGCCGGTCGAAGCACTTCCGCCAAGGTCTCCGCCGCGTACGCCGTCATCAAGCGCACGCGCCACAGCACGTTCGGTGCGCGCCGCCTCCGCCTCGCGGCCGAAGCTGTGGCGCAGCATCATCGCGGCCGACAGGATCGCCGCCATCGGGTTGGCCTTGCTCTGGCCGGCGATATCGGGTGCGCTGCCGTGGATAGGTTCGTAAAGCCCGAAAGTTCCGAAATCAGTCTGGCGCTCGCCCAGCGATGCGCTGGCCAGAAGGCCGATGGAGCCAACGCACATGCTCGCCTGATCCGACAGGATATCGCCGAACAGGTTGCCGGTGACGATGACGTCGAACGCCCCCGGCGCGCGCACCAGCTGCATCGCGGCATTATCGACATAGAGGTGGTCGAGCACGACATCGGGATATTCGCGTGCCACCTCAGTCACCACTTCGCGCCACAGCTGGCTGGTTTCGAGCACATTGGCCTTGTCCACGCTGGTCAGCCGTCGTTTGCGCCCCTGTGCGGCGCGAAAGCCGATGTGAGCGATCCGGCGCACCTCGCTCTCGCTGTAAGCCATCATGTCCCATCCCTGACGCTCACCAGTTTCGAGTGTGCGGATGCCCTTGTCGCCGAAATAGACGTCGCCGTTGAGCTCGCGCACGATCAACAGATCGATCGCGCGGGCAATCTCGGGCCTCAGCGCGGAGAGATGCTCCAACCCTGCAAACATGGTCGCCGGGCGCAGATTGGCGAACAGGCCCAACTGCGCGCGCAGGCCCAGGATCGCCTGTTCGGGCCGAAGATGCCGCTCAAGCCCGTCGCAGGCGGGATCGCCCACCGCGCCAAACAGCACTGCATCGGCCTGCTGCGCCAGAGCGAGCGTTTGCGGCGGCAGCGGGTGGCCGTGCTTACGCCAGGCGGCTGCACCGACCTCGCCTTCGGTGATCGAGAAGCCGGGCAGGTCGAGCGCCCCGAGAACCCGCAAAGCCTCGTGAACCACCTCTGGCCCGATCCCGTCGCCGGCAAGAACCGCAATCTTCACGTCATCATCCGGCCCAGCCGCTCCCTCAACATGTGCCGCGCGGACATAACATCGCCGCGCCGGTCGGCAAGCAGGTAGCGCACCAGAGGTTCTTCCTGCCGGTCAAAATTCTCTAACAACCGGTCGAGTTCATCTTCGTGTAGCGGGCGTTCGCCGCCATAACCCAGTTCGCGCAGCAACAGCACCTCATAGGAGATCAAGGCCGACAGCCAGCCGCGCGCAGATGGAGCATGGCAGATGCCGCCGAGCAGACCCGAAAGCGCCTGATAGAGCGCCGGATAGGCGTTGCGTTCGGGCAAGGCGGTAGCGGTCAGCGCACAGGCCCATCCGATCGCGGCGGAGGCGAGCGGCTCGCCAAGCCAAGGGCCCCGGCTTTCGACGAGTTCGAGCCGGGCATAGGGCAGTTGCGCATCTGAGCGGGCGTTAAGGTCTGCCGCCACAAGGTTGCCCGGGATCAGCACCGGCCGCATTTCCCGCCCTCGCGCGCCCGCGACATAAGCGGCGACCAGCCCGGTGTCCTCGGTCAGGAGCCTGACGACCGCGCCGACCTCGCCATGCGGTCGCGAGGCGACAACGATGGCGGGCGCACGCAGCTTCATGCGCGCGACGTTACTTCTGCGTCAGTCTGGCTTCCAGCTCGGCGATGCGCGCAGAGAGGCGTTCGTTCTCCTCGCGCGCCCTGGCGGCCATGAGCTTGACCGTCTCGAACTCCTCGCGGCTGACGAAATCCACGCCGCCAAGCGCTTCCTTCACCCGCTCGCGCGCGGACTCGCGAGCCTCGCGCGTCATGCCGGCCAGAGTGCCGGCGGCGCTGTTAGCCAGTTTGACCAGATCGGAAACAATCGGATTTTCGCTTTGCATGCAGCATCGTTCCGAAAAAGTGGGCACCGGTTTTTGGAAAAAAACGATGCAACGATAAACAACGACGCTTCTTTTGGGGCGGAAAGGCGCCGCCCGCAAGCACCAATCTCAAAGCACTATGCGCTGCGTCTCGACCGTTTCGCCGCCCAGCCCGCCTTCAGGGTTGAGCAGATGGAACTGCCAGGCAAGCACGCTGGCGAAGGCGGCCCATGCGAGATAGGGCAGCAGCAGAAGCCCGGCTGAGCGGCGCACCCGCCAGAACGTCAAGACCATGGCGATCAACGTCACATCGACCAGTCCCATCACGATCAGCCCGCCCATGATGTTCTGATTGCCGAAGAACACCGGGGTGAATGCCAGGTTGATCGGCAGATGGATGACGAACAGCATGATCGCCAGCCGCCTGCCGCGCGCTCCCCATGCGCTGCACACCAGCGCCAGCGACAGTCCGATCATCGCATAGAGAACGGTCCACACTAGGCCGAAAGTGGCCGGTGGCGGATAGATCGCCGGTTTGACCAGGCCCTGGAACCAGATCGTCTGCGGACTGCCCAGTTTTCCGGCAAGGAAGCCGAGCAAAACCACCAGCGGCACGGTGAACAGCGCCCATCTCATGAAGCTGGCACGCAGTTGCCCGCGCGATGCGATAACATTCATCCCGGTCCCCTTTTGGCCGATCCCTCAAGGCGATTCGCCACCCACCGTTATTCCCGCGAGCGGGCCCCAGCGCAATGGCACGCCCGGTCATGTGCCACGGCAAGACGACATCAGGCAGTTTCGATGCCGTCTCCCTCGTGCGAATCGGGCGAAAAAAAGGCAAAAATGCGCACATCCTTGTTCAAAGTCATTTTTGGGGCTGCATTGGCAAAAATATTTGTGCTAGGTGCGCGGCTTCCTTGCCGTCTTAAAGGGCGCATGGCGGCATGGTACAAAATTGGGGGCGCCCCACCCAAAAAAGGGAATTGAACATGAAGACGACGAAGCTTGCATCCATGCTCGCAGTAGCGGGTGGCCTGGCAATCGCAACTGCTGCCTGCTCGCAGGAAGCCGCCGAACCTGCCGCTGAAGAAGTTGTTGCTGAAGAAGCTGCTCCTGCTGAAGCTGCTCCTGCCGAAGGTTGTGCCGCCGCTGGCTGCGCCGCCGCCGGTTGCGCTGCCGCTGGCTGCGCCGCTGAAGGCTGCGCCGCTGCTGACTGCGCTGCTGCTGCAGAATAATCAGAACAAACGGTATTCTGAACGCGCCGGTGGCAATTCCGTTGCCGCCGGCCGTTTCTTTTTGTAATTCGGCCCGCGATGAATCCTGACCGGGCCGCACAAACCGTCATCGAGACAATCGTCGCCATGGCGGCCGATGGCCGCCCCTTGATGAAGCGGGTCCTGCCCGAGGACGGGGAAGTCCATTTCTGGCAGCATTATCCCAAGAAGGACGCTCGCGACCGCGATACGCGTTCACGCTGGTATTACCATGTCCATGCGCCGGGTGACCGTGATGCAGACGAGCATGGCCACTTCCATCTGTTCCTGCACCGCACGCAATTGCCCGAAGGGACAGTGCCCACGGTCATGCCGCCCGAGGGAGAGGACGCCAAGGCGCACGTCACGCACATTGCCGGGCTGTCGATCAATCATCAGGGTATCCCGCGCGCGTGGTTCGTGACCAACCGCTTCATCACCAACGAGTTTCTCTATCCCGCCGATGTGATAATCGGACACCTGCCCGACTACATGGTGGACAACACGCAGGAAGATTCGCTGGTCAACCGGTTCGTCACCGCCATGGTCGCTCTCTACCGTGACGAAATCGCCGAATTGCTGCGCCTGCGCGATGTGCGCCAGGCGGAACTGGTCGCAGAGCATGGCGCCGCCGCCTATGAAAAGGAATCGGGAGTGGACTTGCTGGCGTCGATCCCCATCGACCTCGACGCCAAGATCGAATCGCTGGGATTCGACTAGACGACCCGTTCAGCGGGTATCAGCGCTGCGCGAGCCCGATGTGGATCGACGCGCGCGGCTGCTCCATCTCGGTGCTCGCCACCGGATAGGCGCAATAATCCGCCGCATAATAGGCAGCTGGACGGTGATTGCCTGAAAGCCCAACTCCGCCAAAGGGTTGCGCCGACGACGCGCCGTTGGTCGGCCGGTTCCAGTTGATGATACCGGCGCGCACGCTGTTCCAGAACAGCTCGAAATCTTCCGGGCTGCCGCCGATCAGCGAAGCCGACAGGCCAAAGCGGGTATTGTTGGCCTCGGCAATCGCGGCGGCAAAATCGGGCACCTTAACCACCTGCAGGATCGGCCCGAACAATTCGACATCGGGGCGCTCGGCCATATTGGTGGTGTCGATGATGCCTGGGGTCAGGAACGGCAGGTTTTCGCGCAGCCGCTTGAGGTTCCTGAGTGGCTTGCCGCCATGTGTGAGCAGGTGGACGAAGCTTTCGAGCAGCATTTCGGCGGTGCTGTTGTCGATGACCGGACCCATGAACGGCTGCGGATCGGCGAAAGGTTCATCGACGATCAGCCGATCGGTCAGCTTGAGCAGTTCGGCCATCAGCGGCTCGTAAAGATGATCGAGCACGATCAGTCTGCGCGCGGCGGTGCAGCGCTGCCCGGCGGTGGTAAAGGCAGATTGCACGATCAGCGCCGCGGCATCGGCCAGCATTGGCGTGTCGATCACCACGATCGGATTGTTGCCGCCCATCTCCAGCGCCACGATCTTGGCGGGATTGGTCGCCAGCGCACGGTTAATGGCAACGCCGGCCTGGACCGATCCGGTGAACAGCACGCCGTCGATATCGCGGTGAGATACCAGCGCCTTGCCTTCCTCCACTGCGCCGATTGCAAGCTGGATCACATCCTCGCCGATCCCGGCCTTGTGGAAGCAATCGACCAGAAAGGCACCCACCGCAGGCGTCTTCTCACTGGGCTTGAAGATCACGACATTGCCCGCGATCAGCGCGGGGACGATATGCCCGTTGGGCAGGTGCGCAGGGAAATTGTAGGGCCCCAGTACCGCCATCACTCCATGCGGCTTGTGCCGCACCGCGGCGCGGCCCTGGAGCGCGCTGTCGAACTTCTTGCTGCCGGTGCGTTCGGCATAGGCGTTGATCGAGATTTCGACCTTGCCCACCACCGCATCGACTTCGGTGCGCGCTTCCCACAAGGGCTTGCCGGTTTCGCGCGCGATCAGTTCAGCGAATTCGTCTGCCACCTTGCGCACATGGTTGGCGAACCGGCGCATCTGTTCGATCCGGTTGGCCAGCGGCAGCATTGCCCATTCGGGCCAGGCCCGGCGCGCGCGCGCCACGGATTCGTCGATATCGCTCGCCGCGACGCGCAGGATCTCGGCCCCGGTGGCCGGTTCATAGGTGACGAAGCTGTTGTCGCTCACGATGTCTGTCGGCCCCCTGCCTCGATCAACCGGTTAGTCGCCAAGGTGCAACTTGGAAAGAGCGCACAAGCCGGATGTCGATAAATCATGGTTTGAGGTGTCCGGCAGGAGTTGTCGCTGCACCGTGCGCCGCGCCCATCCGGCGGATGGCATCGATTTTTGCATGGAGCGGTTGCCAGTCATCGCGCTCAGAGATCGCCGACCAGATCGCCTCCACCTCATCAATCAGCATGGTCTGGGGGGTGTCGCCCTGCCAATAATCATCATCGTCGCCAGTGGGTCGATAGGGGGCGAGCTCTTCTGCCAATTCGCCCATGGCCCTGCGCCCGCCGCGATGCGCGAAGAAGAAGTGATCGGGCTGCATTTTTCCGTCGCGCATCGCCTTTTCGCTAAGCGCGACCAGCCTTGCATCCGCTTCCCCGCCGCGCGGTTCGACCCCGAGCCGCCAGCACCAGCGGCGCGCCACCGCCGCCATGTAAAGCTCACCGAAACGATGGAGCGCAGCCAGTAGCGGTTCGGCATCGGCCAGCGACCGCAGCGCGACCGCCAGCTGCCCGCAATTCCAGTGCACTGCCTCGGGCTGACGACCAAACGAGTAAAGCCCGCCCTGGTCGAAATAGGCGGCGGTAAAGCCCGGGTCCCATTGGGGCAGCCAACGCCACGGGCCATAGTCGAAGCTCTCGCCGGTCACGTTCATATTGTCGGTGTTGAGCACCCCGTGGACGAAGCCCGCGACCATCCAGCTCGCGGCAAGGTCCGCCAGCCTCTCGACAACCTGGTGCAACAAAATTACCGCGGGCTCGTCGCGCCCCGGCGCATCGTCTGGCGGCATCGGGCCTGGAAACTGCGCGAGGCAATAGCCGACCAGCTGTTCCATGTGGTCGCGCTCTTCCAGCGCCAACAGGCGTTGAAAGGTGCCGATGCGGATGTGACCGTGGCTAAGGCGCACCAGAACCGCCGAGCGGGTGGGCGAAGGTTCGTCACCCCGCCACAATTCCTCGCCGGTTTCGACCACCGAGAATGTCTTGGAGGTATTGACCCCCAGCGCTTCGAGCATTTCGGTAGCCAGGATCTCGCGCACCGCGCCCTTGAGCGTCAGCCGCCCATCCGCCGTGCGGCTGTAGGGCGTGGTACCCGACCCCTTGGTTCCAAGATCGAGCAATCGCCCCTGCGCGTCGCGCATTTGGGCGAACAGGAAGCCGCGCCCGTCGCCGATTTCAGGATTGTAGACGCGGAACTGGTGCCCGTGATACTTGAGCGCAATCGGGTGAGGCAGGTTGCGCTCAAGCGGCTCGAAGCGGGCAAAATGCGCCTGCCATGCCGCGTCATCGAGCTGGCCCAGCCCCACGGCCTTCGCCCAGCGATCGTTGCGGAAGCGGACCAGCGACTGGGGAAAATCCGCCGGACTGACCTGATCGCCCAACCACCCGGCCAATTCCAGCAGAGCTGGATCGGGCCGGTAGGCGGCTGCTTGCGGTTCGGTGGGCATCGAACACTAATGGGGTTGCCAAAGACCATGCGCAAGCGGCATTGCGGCGCAAGCCAATAGGGGAACAGCAACCGGATGAGCATGGCATATCAGGATCGATACTGGAACAGCGCGGACGGGCTGAAACTGCATTTCCGCGATTATCCGGGGCGCGATGACCGGCCGCCGGTTCTGTGCCTGCATGGCCTGACCCGCAACGCCCGCGATTTTGCCGGGCTGGCGCAGCATCTGGCGGGCGAATGGCGCGTGATCGTTCCCGAAACGCGCGGGCGCGGCGAGAGCGAATATGCGCGCGATTCATCGACTTATGTCCCGGCTACTTATGTCGACGACCTGGAAAAGCTGCTGGCCGAGCAAGGGATCGGACGCTTCGTTGCAATCGGCACATCGATGGGCGGGTTGATGACGATGATGATGGCGGCGCGCGATGCCGACCGTCTGGCTGGCGTGGTGCTCAACGATATCGGGCCGGAGGTGAACCCGGCCGGATTGGCGCGGATCGGCGGCTATGTCGGGCAGGGGCGAAGCTTTTCTACATGGATGCATGCTGCGCGAAGCCTGCAGGAGGTTCAGGGCACCGCCTTTCCCGATTATGACATCGAGATGTGGCTCGAAATGGCCCGGCGCACCATGGTCCTGGGCCAGAATGGCCGCATCAGTTTCGATTACGACATGACGATTGCCGAGCCGTTCCGCGATGTCTCTACCGCTGTTCCGCCCGATCTGTGGCCTGCGATCGATGCGCTGGCGGGCGTCCCGTTGACGCTGCTGCGCGGTGAACTGTCCGATCTCTTGAGCGAAGACACCGTGGCGAAGATGCGCGCGCGCCATCCCGGGATGCAGGCGGTGACCATTCCCCGTGTCGGCCATGCGCCAACGCTGGACGAGCCCGAAGCGCGCGCCGCGATCGACGACCTGCTCGCCCGCGTTGGCTGATTTCCGCGGCGATGGCGAAACCGCGCATCCTTCATTGCCTCGCGCATGACGGCGGCGCTGCGGCGGCGCTGACAGCAACGTTGATCGGGCATCTGAATGGAGCGGTGGAACACTCGGTTGTGCTTGCCGCGCCGTCACAAGGTGGATCGTTGACGACTGGAACGATTGCGGCAAAGCCGGCACGGTTTCCCGCGTTTGGCGGTGCGCCGACACCCGGCAAACTGTTCAGGCTGGCGCAGGCGATGGCACCGTTCGATCTGGTGTTGACGCATGATTACGGCGCGCTCGGTGCAACCATGGCACACACCGCCTTCAGCCAGATGCTGAACTTGCCACCGCTGATCCATCACGAATACGGGTTTGGCGAAGCCGATGATCGCGAACTGGCCGCGCGCCGCACATGGTATCGGCGGATCGCGCTGGGAAGGGCATCCGGGCTCGTCGTCCCGAGCGAGTATCTGGAAGAGCTGGCACTCACCCGATGGCATCAACCACTCGGCAGGGTCAGACACATCTGGCCCGGGGTCGATCTTGGCCGGTTCACCGGCCGACCCCGGCCTGACGCGCTTCGCGGTATCGTCAAGCGCGAGGGGGAGATCTGGATCGGCGCGATGGACGCAATGGAAGGCGAAACCGGCTTGCTCGCGCTGGTCGGCGCAATGCCCCGGTTGCCCGAAAGCTGGCATCTCGTCCTTGCCGGAGAAGGGCCAGCACGCGAAATCGTCCGGCGCGAGGCGGAGCGCCTGGAGTTGAGCCACAGGGTCCATCTGCCGGGCCGGATCGATGACCGTGCCACCTTTCTGCGCCTGCTCGACATCTTTGCCGTGGCGGAAGTGCGCGCGGCATTTCCGGCGGTCATCCCCGAGGCGATGGCAGCCGGCCTGCCGATCGTGGCGCCCGCGCGGCACACGCTGGGTGCCGTAGTGGGCGAGGAGAACGCACGGCTCATTGTCGATCCGGCAGCCGATGGGGCAGGCCTTGCGAACGCAGTGTCGGAACTGGCGGGCGACATTACGCTGCGCCTGCGCGCCGGGCAGCAAAACCGCATTTTGGCCGAAGCCAGATTTGACCGATCGACGATGATCGACCGTTCCCATGCGCTCTATTCCAGCGCGCTGGGCCGGGAATTGGCGGCGTGATTGCCGACGCCGCTTAACGTGCTGTTCAAGTCGTGGGTAACACGGTCGTAGATGCCATTGCGGTTATCGTTCGCCGTCCCTAAAAGCGGCCCGCACA
>PNJY01000086.1 GCA_013822125.1 Erythrobacter sp.
AGGATGAACCCCCCACCCACACCCATCAACATGGTCAGTATGCCAACCAGGAAACCGAGAATGGCGGGCGCCAGCGGCGAGATGTAGAGACCCGAGCCGTAAAAGCGCCAGCGCATCGGCAGCGCCGCGACTATCGGGTGATGGCGCCGTTTTCTGGGAGCGCTGCTCTTGCCTTCAATCGGCCGGATAGCCTCGATCGCCTCGCGCATCATCAACGTCCCGATCGTGCCCAGCATGATCACGTAGAGAATGTTGATCACCACATCGATCTGGCCGATCGCCTGGAAGAAGCGGAACAGCAGAGCGCCAACCAGTGCACCGATGATTCCGCCGCCGACCATGGTCAGGCCCATGCGGTAATCCACGCCATCGCGGCGGCGGTGTGCCAGCACGCCCGAAACGCTGGCGCCGGTCACCTGCGTTGCCGCCGATGCCGCTGCAACTGTGGGCGGAATGCCATAAAAGATCAGCAGCGGGGTGGTAAGAAATCCGCCGCCGACACCGAACAGGCCCGAAAGAATGCCTGTCAGTACACCCAGCGCCACGATCAACAGGCCGTTGACCGATAGATTCGCGATGGGCAGGTAAACGTCCATGAAATACCGCCTAGCTTAGCACAGGCCGAGATTAAAGGCGCTGCGTTGCGCTGCCCACCGATGGCGCGATCAAAACCGGCTCGAAAGCGTCAGCGCCACGCCCGATGCAGGATCGGCATTGCCCGCAACGCGCTCGCGATAATCGAGCGCCAACCGCGCGGGAACCTTGTCCAGCTTGATGTCGAGCCGCAGGCTCGGACCGAGATCGATCCGTTCCGCCCCTTCCTGCGCGCCGCCCCAGGCGGCGGTGCCAAGACTGATCGTCCCCAGATCGAACTTCCCGACATCGCGCAGCACATGCACCTGCCCGTCGACAAAGCCGGTGCCGTCTCGCCCGCCGACATAGCCCGCTTGGACATAGGTTTCCGCGCGCAATCGCAACGGCAGCGCCTGCGGCGCCAATTCACTGGTGACAAAGGCTGCCGGGCGGGCATCGGTTCTCCCTGCCCGCCTGGTGGCGCGCAATTCCGCGTGCATGCGCACCGGCAGCGCCGCCAGGGGACGTGCGGAAAAACCCGCAGCAAGCTCCTTCTCGCCGCCGTCAATCAGCGCCTTGTAGGCCCTGGCATAGGCGCGCGGATCGTGACCGCTCGCAGGTGCCAGACGATAATTGAGCGCAACCGCGGCCTGGCTGGCGCCATAACTGGGCACACGGCCCTGCGCGATGGCCGCCGAACCCGATCCATCGCGCAGGAACGCCCATGCTTCGAGCGACCAGCGATCGGCGCGGGGCATGGTGCCGGGCCGCACGCCATCGGGCGCGGCGCTGGTTACGATCCGCTCGCTCAGCTGGGATGGAACCGGCGGATGCGACGAGGAGCCAGGCACCAACTGCTGCTGGCCTGTGGCGACATCGGTACCGGGGGCGGCCCCGCCCGCGGCATTCATTAGCAGGTCGGGCGGCGAAGCGAACCGCGCCAATGACGCCATTTGCCCTTCCCCGCTCGGTCCAAAGCTGGCCGAAACGCCGCCGAAATTCGCGAAGAATGCGGTGCCCGCCACAGTTTGCGCTCGATCCGGTATCGAGCCGCTGATCCTGATCGGTACTTGCGCCACCGAAAAGGGTGACTCCCACATCATCGCCCGCCCACCGATCCATGCCATGAACAATACCGCAAGCATCAGCAGCGGCCGACCGCGTGTGCGTGTGACACCAATGGTCATACCGGTATCGTCCCTGGCTTCGCATCGGCAGGATGGGTGAAATGCGGTGTCTTGTCCCACACCACACCATTGCCTCGCAGGCTGCGGAAATAAGCGACAAGCGCGCGCCGCCCCGCCATGATCGCAATGATGTTGGCAATCGGCAGGCGCAGGACCGCGCGAGCGCCTTCGGGAATCCCGAATTCGCGCGCGGTAAACGCAAACCGCATTGCTACGCGCCATGTCAGAGCAAAGCCGTTGATCGCCAGAAGCACCCACACGCCTGTTGACAGCTGGCTGTGCCCGACCTGCCCGAGTTGCGCCGCGCCCCAGTCCAGCGTCGAAATCGCAAGCAGCGAATAACCCGCCAACAACACAAGCGCGGTGAGCGGGCCGCGTCGGTCGCGCAGCCGCATCCAGAACTCGGCCGGGCGCAGCGACCATCCCGTGCGGTCCCAGCCCTGAAGGGCAATTCCATGAACCCAGCGCGTCTTCTGGCGCACCACATAATCCAGCCGGTCGGGGAAATAGGCCCTTGTTGCGACCAGGCCATCATCCTCGCCGCGCAGGCGCAGGAACCGGCACCGGCCGCCCAATGCGGCAATGCCCAGCCCCAGCTCGTAATCCTCCGTCAACGAATCGGCGGCAAACGGAACGCCATCAGCCCGCGCACTGGCCAGGGCCGTCAGCGCCTTGCGGCTGACGCCGCAGCCAACTCCCGCCGCCGGCAGGGCCGCCCTCAAGGCATCGCGAACGACCATCGCCTTGCCATGCGCCTCGGCAAATTCCTCGCAGTAATGGCTGCCGATCCAACGGCTGTGAACCTGCGGCAGGGCGAGGACCGGCAACTGGACGAACGAGGCATCGTTCATTTCAGCATCGAGAATCGCGATTGCTGCCGGATCGACCATGTCCTCGGCATCGTGGAACACGACCATTCGCGCAGCTTCCCCGGAGCGTGCCTCGTCGGCGCAGAGCGCACGGTACAGCCGGTTCAGGCAGTCCGCCTTGGTGCTTGGTCCGTCACGATCGTGAATCACAAGCCGCAGTCGGGTATCGCCCTGCGCGGCCTGCATCGTCGCCGCGATTGTTTCGGCATCGTTGCGATAACAGCCGATATAAAGGCGCAGGCCAGCTTGCGGCCAGACCCCCAGCATGTGGCGAACGGTCGCGCCGATCACATTCGCCTCCTGCCATGCCGGAATGAAAACCGCCGCGGGACCTCTGAGCGCGGTTCCCGCCCAGTCCGCCCGCCTGATCACACGTGTCCTTGCCCGCCCGCGGGCGCGTAGCCACAGCCAGACAAAATCGACCATGAAGTCGTCAATCGCGCCGATCAGAAAGAAGATGCAGGCGAACAGCAGCAACTCGTGCTGAATCAGCACGATCCACTGCCAAAAGCTCAGCGCAAAAAATTCCAGAGCGACCCGTCCTTGCTTTGACGGGCAAGCTAACTGCAACAGTCTGCACTTGCAACGCCCCAAACTTTGCGAAAGAGGGGACAGCAATCATGCAGAAAGCCGCCAACCCGCTTCGTATCCTGTTTGCTCCTGTCAGGGCTCTGTTCGTCAGCGATGCCTCCGCCGGCGTTCTGCTGATCCTTGTCGCGGGGGCGGCGATCGTGGCCGCCAATTCACCGCTGAGTGACGGATATCACGCATTTTTCCACGATGCGCTGTTCAGCGCTTCGCTGTTCAAGCTCAATACGTTGCACCTGTGGATCAATGACGGGCTGATGGCCGTATTCTTCTTCGTGGTCGGGCTCGAGGTGAAACGCGAATGGATCGAAGGCCAGCTTTCAACCGGCGAGCAGCGGCGCCTGCCAGTGCTGGCGGCGATTGCCGGCATGGCGGTGCCGGCGCTGGTCTATATTGCCCTGGTCGGAGGCGAATCGCCCGAACTGGTGCGCGGCTGGGCGATCCCGGCAGCAACCGACATCGCCTTTGCCATGGGAGTGCTGGGCCTGCTGGGCAACCGCGTACCTGCTTCGCTGCGGCTGTTCCTGCTGACGGTGGCAATCGTCGACGATATCGGCGCGGTGCTGGTCATCGCGGTATTCTACACTGCCAATATCAAGCTCGCCTGGCTGGTTGGTGCACTGGTGGTGGCCGCGGCGATGCTGGCGCTCAACCGGCTGAAGGTGGCGCGATATGCACCCTATGTCCTGCTCGCCCTGGTGCTATGGTTCCTGGTGCTCAATTCGGGCATTCATGCCACGATCGCCGGCGTTGTCGCGGCGCTGACCATCCCCATGCGCGGCAAGGATGACGACACCATGCTCGAGCACATGGAGCATGGTCTGGCTCCATGGAGCGCCTATCTGATCGTTCCGGTATTCGGCTTTGCCAACGCCGGTGTAGATTTCTCAAGCATGGGAATCGGAGAGATGCTGGCGCCGCTTCCGCTCGCCATTGCCGCGGGCCTGTTCTTGGGCAAACAGGTTGGCATATTCGGCGCCGTGTTCCTGGCCGAACGGCTGGGCATTGCCCCGCGCCCGTCAGACGCGACCCTGGCCGAAATCTGGGGCATTTCGATCCTGTGCGGGATCGGTTTCACCATGTCGCTGTTCATTGGCGAACTGGCCTTCCCCGGCTACCGCCTGCTGATTGATGAAGCGAAGATCGGCACACTGCTGGGATCGTTGATTTCGGCGATCGCCGGCTATGCTATCCTGCGATACGTCACGCGGCACCGGCTCGCCGACGATCTGCCCTGATCCCGCTGCCAGCGAGCCTCACCAGTTCCCGGTATTGGGCATGCTGGCCCAGGGCTCCTGCGGCGGCAGGTGCCCTTCCTGCAGCAGTTCGACCGAAATCCCGTCGGGCGATTTGACGAAGGCCATGTGCCCGTCGCGCGGAGGGCGGTGGATCGTGTGACCTGCGTCCATCAGCCGCTGGCAGGTTTCGTAGATATTGCCGACCCGATAGGCGAGGTGGCCGAAATTGCGGCCGCCGTCATAACGTTCCGGCGCGCTGCCATCCTCAGGCGGCCAGTTGTAGGTCAGTTCGACCTCGGCCACGCCCGCTTGCCCCGGCGCCGCCATGAAGATCAGCGTGAAGCGGCCCGCCTCGACATCGAAGCGGCGGACTTCCTCCAGCCCGATCAACTCGAAAAAGGCGACCGCCGCATCCGGATCCCCGACCCGGATCATGCTGTGAAGATATTTGACCATCGGTTGAAATCCATTCAAAAACGGTTCATCGACAATAATGCACGTTTCGTCGCACTTATTCCAAATGGGGAGGTAACGATGAACGACGCATCAGTGGCGGGTGAGGCAAGCGAAGACAAGAATTTCCTGAAGGACCAGACAACCCAGCGTTGGTTTGGCAGCGCATTGATTGCAGCGGCGGGCGTGGCCGCGGGCGGCTATCTTCTGGGCGATGGCCTGCTGCGCGCAAAGGAAGCCGACCGTTCGGTTACCGTGCGTGGGCTGGCTGAGCGCGATGTCACCGCCGACCTGGCAACCTGGACCATAAGCTATTCGGCAAGTTCGGGAAATGTGGCCGAAGCGCAGGCCAAGGTACGCCGCGACACGGCCGCGATCGAAGCATTCTTCAAGGAATTGGGATTCCCCGCCGATGCCTTGTAGCCGACCGGGGCCAATGTCTCAAGCTACAGCAACAACGGCGTTACCATCTATACCGTGCGCCAAAGGCTGGCGCTGCGCACCAACGACGTGGCACGCGCGCGGCGCGCGGTCGCCAAACAGTTCGATCTGGTCGATCGCGGGGTATTCCTCGATGAAGGCTCGAACATGGCCTTTACCTTCACCCGGCTCAACACCATCAAGCCGGAAATGGTGGCCGAAGCCACGCGTGATGCGCGCGCCTCGGCCGAACAATTCGCCAAGGACAGCGGGGCCGGTGTCGGCAGCATCAAGCAAGCTACGCAGGGCTACTTCACGATCGAGTCGCGCGATGGCGAAACTGGCGCCTGGGGCGTCAGCGACACGCCCTACAAGAAGGTGCGCGTGGTCACTACGGTCGATTTCTCGCTTGAATAGGGAAACGGGTGCGAGCGCCGCGATGGCACCCGCACCCGATCTCGCAGGTGCATTGGATCAGATGCTGGCGCTGACCGAAAAGACCACCGCGCCATCGGTGAAGTCATAGTCGCCGGGCAGAAAGTCACCCTCGGCCTCGGTGTAGGAGACACCGACGCTGACCGGGCCTGCCACCGATGCTTCGACCCCGATCGACCAATCGAAGGCCTTGCCATCGTTGGTATAGGTCAGAAAGCCATCGGTATAGCCGAGGTGGCCGGTGACGGTGAACGGTGTGCCGGGGATGCCTGCGCCAAGGTCGGCATAGACGTAGAAATTGTCCGTATCGCCCAGCGAAGCCTGATCGGGCGCATAGGCCACGCCCAGCGTCGCCTCGGCCGGGCCGAGGTTGAACCCAAGCGAACCGTAAAGCTCGTAATAGTCGAACTCGCCGGGACCGGCATCCGGATAGAGATAGGCGATCGCCCCAAGGTCGAATGACACCGCCTCGCTGAGATTCCCGCCGAAGCCGGCATAGAGATCAAGCTCCGAGCTGCCGTACCCAACCGTATCCTCATCGAGCGAGGAACCCCAGGCGCCCGCATAGAGGCCCGAGCTGTGCGCCAGGTCGATGCCGCCTTGAACGGCGAAATCGCCGCCCGAAAGATCGACACCGCGGAAGCGGTATTCGCTGACCAGTGCGACATTGGCAGTAAGTTCGAAGGCGCTTTCGCCATCGGCATAGCTGACCTGGTCGGCATCGACGTCGGCAGTGGCGCGATCGAGCGAGAATGTGACGTGATCGTCTGCCGTGTCTTCGACGATTACGGTTTCGGCAACGGGGGTTTCATTTGCCTGGGCGAAGGCCGGATTGGCGGAAAAGGCCAGACCGGCAAAGAGACTAGCAGCCGCGAGGCTGCGCTTGGACGTGAGCATGACAACTTCCTTAACGAGTTATTGTTGCTTCGTCCCGCCTGCGTATCCGGTGGCCGCCAGTTCTGGAGCAGCGATCTCATCCGGATGCCCAGCGATGATGCACGGAATTGCTGCACTGCACAAGATCAAACCAGTTCTTTCTGCCGAAACCGCGTTAGTGTTGGATTTTTGCACCACCTGCCTCCGCGATTGTGCCGGTTACGCATGGCCTGCCGGTTGCTGATGGGCTGACGCTCGCCTAGAACCCGGGTGGAATGATAGCCCTGTTCGAGACAATTTTCCGCCGGTTCCGTCCATCGACCCCAGCGGCCAGCCTGCCGCGCGTACCGGCGGGTGATCGCTATTATGTGGTCGGCGACATTCATGGGCGGCTCGACCTGTTCGATGCGCTGATTGGCGCAATCGAAGCGGACGACGCATCTTGCGGCCCTGCGAATACCACCGTGGTTCTGCTGGGCGACCTGGTCGATCGCGGCCCCGACAGCGCGGGCGTGATCCACCGTGCGCGCGCCTGGTGCGAACAGCGGCACGTGCGCATCCTGATGGGCAATCACGAGGAAATGTTTCTGCAAAGCTTCGACGATATCGAAGTGCTGCGCCATTTCCTCAAGCACGGCGGGCGCGAAACAATCCTCAGCTTCGGGATCAAGCGCAAGAAATTCAACGAACTGTCCTTGAAACAGCTGTTCCGGCAACTGCCCCGGATCGTCCCCGAAGCCGACCGCGCCTTCCTCTCCTCGTTCGAGGGCATGATGATCGCGGGCGATTATGCCTTCGTCCATGCCGGAATCGATCCCGGGCTGCCACTGTCGGAGCAAAGGCGTGCCGATGTGCTGTGGATTCGCGAGCGGTTCCTGCGGCACAGCGGACCGTTCGAAAAGGTCATTGTCCATGGCCATACGATCTTTGACAAGGTCGAGGATCGCGGGCATCGCATCGGCGTGGATACCGGGGCCTTCCGTTCGGGCGTGCTGAGCGCGCTGGTGCTTGAGGGTGAAACCCGCCGGGCCATCCAATCGGTAATGGCCGGCTCGGCGATCAAGATCAGGAATGAAGGGTAAGCTCGCATGAAAATCGCGATGGTGGGATCGGGCTATGTCGGGCTCGTCTCGGGGGCCTGCTTTGCCGACTTCGGGCATGATGTGGTTTGCATCGACAAGCATCCGGCCAAGATCGAGAAGCTGCAGGCGGGGATCATGCCGATCTACGAACCGGGGCTCGAAGCGCTGGTCGAAGGCAACGTCAAGGCGGGCCGTTTGTCCTTTACCACCGATCTGGGCGAAGGCATCAAGGGAGCGAAGGCGATCTTCATCGCGGTTGGCACGCCCAGCCGCCGCGGCGACGGCCATGCCGATTTGTCGTTCGTCCATGCGGTGGCGCGCGAAGTCGGCCAATGCCTCGCCAACGATGCGGTGGTGGTGACCAAATCGACCGTGCCGGTGGGAACCGGCGACGAAGTCGAACGGATTATCGCCGCCAGCGGCACGGCGCATCGCTTCGCGGTCGTCTCCAACCCCGAATTCCTTCGCGAAGGCGCGGCGATCGGCGATTTCAAGCGGCCCGACCGGATCGTGATCGGGGCCGAGGACGAATTCGGGCGCGAGGTTATGCGCGAAGTCTATCGACCGCTGTTCCTCAACGAATCGCCGATCCTGTTCGTCAATCGGCGATCGAGCGAGCTGATCAAATATGCGGCCAACGCATTCCTGGCGACCAAGATCACCTTCATCAACGAGATGGCCGATCTGTGCGAAAGGGTCGGTGCCGATGTGCAGGATGTCGCGCGCGGAATCGGCATGGACAAGCGTATCGGCGGCAAGTTCCTCCATGCCGGACCTGGCTATGGCGGTTCATGCTTCCCCAAGGACACGCTGGCGCTGCTCAAGACCGCCGAGGACTTTGAAAGCCCGGTCCGCATCGTCGAGGCCGTGGTCAAGGCCAATGACAGCCGCAAGCGCGCGATGGGCCGCAAGGTGGTCGAGGCGCTGGGAGGAGCGGATGCGGCGCGCGGCAAGAAGATCGCCATGCTGGGGCTGACCTTCAAGCCCAACACCGATGACATGCGCGATTCGCCCGCCATCGCCATCGCGCAGACGCTGGCCGATGCCGGGGTTGCAGTTGCCGCTTACGACCCCGAAGGGATGGAGCAGGCCCGCCCGCTGATGCCAGGCGTGACCATGTGCGACAGCCCCTATGCCGCGATCGAGGGCGCCGATGCGGTCGTGATCGTCACCGAGTGGGACGCCTTCCGCGCACTCGACCTCGATCGGGTGAAAGCTCTGGCCCGCGTGCCGATGCTGGTGGACTTGAGAAACATCTACAAGCCAGATCAGGTCTGCGCGGCGGGGTTTGAATACGTCAGCGTCGGGCGTGGCTAAACATCGGCTGTGTGGGCGGCAGTGCCCTCAAGCAGATGCGAAGGTGGAGCGGTTCTGTTGCTAGGCCCGCGTTCCTGCTCTTGATGGGCGAGGACCGCCGAAAATGCCGCGATGGCATCACTCTAAAGCAAACGCGAAGGTGGGGCGGTTCTGTTGCTAGGCCCGCGTTCTTGCTTTTGCGGGGCGAGGACCGCCGAAAATGCCGCGATGGCAGCGCCCTCAATCAAATGCGAAGGTGGGGCGGTTCTGTTGCTAGGCCCGCCCCGGGCCCCCGGTATCCGTTCTGTTGCCCGGTCGGTCCAACCGCGCTTCAGCTTTGTAAAATCAGACCGTTAGGCCTTAAAATTACGCAGCAATAGCGAGTGCTTCATTGTCATTGGCACTTGTGTGTTTTGAGCCTTAAACGGGTTACTCAGCCCGGGCAAAAACACTGCTTTTCAACACACGTCGATCCTGGTTCGGCCCCGTCAGAAACCCCGTGAATACCGGGGGTTATGGTGGAGCCGCCGGGTACTGCCCCCGGGTCCGTTGCGCCTATTGCACAGTGCAGTTTATCGCCATAGCCGGCCGAAACCGGCGGGATCCATATAAGCATTACGAGCTTAATGTGAAGTGAAGTTGATAAGTGGGGCCTGTATTGTGCTCAACGGCGACGCAGCCGCCGCAAGCGCGAATGCGCGCCCGCAGGTGCCCCGAAGCGCAGCGGAGGGAACAGCACCGAGGATGCGCCCCGGATGGGGGTGCGCAAATCAAAAATCAGCTTTGCTTTTGCAAAGCATCCCTGATCTCGGTCAGCAGGTCGATCTCGCTCGGCCCGGCGGGCGCAGCGGGTTCTTCCGGCTTTTCAAACCGCGCATTCAGTTTCGCCGCATTGCGCACCAGCATGAAGATGATGAAGGCCAGGATCACAAAGTTGATCACCGCCGAAACGAAGCTGCCCCAGGCCAGCACAACCGCGCCCGCCTCGCGCGCGGCGACAAGCGATGTGCCCGCAGCCACCTCGCCGCTCAACACCACATATTTGTCGCTGAAATCGACATTGCCGAAGATCGCGCCCACCAGCGGCATGATCACATCGGCGGTCAGCGAGCCGACGATCGTGGCGAAAGCCCCGCCGATGATCACCGCCACCGCAAGGTCCATGACATTGCCCTTGGCGATGAATTGCCTGAATTCTGAAAGCATTTGTTTCCCCCTCCGATTGTCCCGACCTGCAGGCAGTCTATGTCGCGCACGGCGGATTGACCAGCCCTTGGCCGGCGCTTGATAATGTGTGCAGGTGCCCTATATCGCCAACACAGGTTATCACGTCCCCGGAACGGGGATCATGCAAAGGGGTTCGAGATGACTTTCACCGCCGTTCGCCGCTACGCACTGATTGCAATCGCCA
>PNJY01000087.1 GCA_013822125.1 Erythrobacter sp.
GAACCCCAAAGTGATGGCGCTCTACCCCTTCAGCCGCTTGTCGGGCCCGGCCAATGTGCTGATCATGCCGGGGCTGCAATCGGCGAACCTCTCGGCCAAGCTGCTGCGCGAGCTGGGGAGCAACGCTACCATCGGCCCGATGATGATCGGGGTCGAGAAGCCGGTGCAGATCGTGCCGATGACCGCGAGCGTGCCCGATGTGCTGACGCTGGCGGTGCTGGCAGGCGCGGGGGTTGTGGGCTGACGCCCCGATGATCGCCTGCCAGCGCAACCGTTTCGCCATTCCGGCAGAGGTGCACTACCTCAACTGCGCCTACATGGCGCCGCTGTCGCACGAAGTGATCGCAGCGATGGACGCTGGCGCGCGCGCCAAGGCGAGCCCGTGGCGCTACAAGCCAGCGGATTTCTTCACGGTATCGGAACACTTCCGCGAGCGTGCGGCGCGCCTTGCCGGAGTGCCGCAGGACAGCGTCGCAATCGTGCCCTCGGCGAGTTACGGGCTCGCGGTCGCCGCCGCCAACGTCCCGCTCGCGCGCGGGCAGGAAGTGGTGACGCTGGCGGGCCAGTTCCCCTCCAACGTCTATGTCTGGCAGGACCTCGCCGCGCGCGTCGGTGGGCGGGTGCGCGCGGTAGAGCGGCCCTCGCAGGACTGCTGGACCGCCGCAGTGCTCGACGCCATCGGCCCCGACACAGGCATCGTCGCCGTCCCGCACTGCCACTGGGCCGACGGGCGCCTGGTCGACCTTGTCGCGGTCGGCGCAAAGGCGCGCTCGGTGGGCGCGGCGCTGGTGCTCGACCTGACGCAATCGCTGGGCGCGATGCCGCTCGACTTTGCTGCGGTCGACCCCGATTTCGCGGTCGCCGCCTGCTACAAGTGGCTGATGGGGCCCTATGGCACGGGCATGCTCTACGTCGCTCCGCGCCACCACGCAGGCACGCCGATCGAGCACAACTGGATCAACCGCGCAGGCTCAGAGGATTTCGCCCGGCTGGTGGACTACCGCGAGGACTTCCAGCCCGGCGCGCGGCGCTTCGACATGGGCGAGAAGGCCAACCCGCCGTTGCTGATGGGCGCAAGCGCGGGGCTCGATTTTCTGCTGGAGTTCGGGGTGGAGGCCATCGCCGAGGCCCTCGCCGCCAAGAACGACGCCATTGCCGCGCAAGCAGCGCTGCTGGGCATGGACGCCGCGCCCGTCGGCGTGCGCGCCCCGCATTTCCTCTCGCTCGGCTTTGGAAGCGGCGTGCCCGAAGGCCTGACCGAGCGCCTTGCGCAGCGCAATGTCCACGTCTCGCTGCGCGGGGCATCGCTGCGCGTCACCCCGCACCTTTACAACGATGAAGCCGACGCCGAGGCGCTGATCGCGGCGCTCGGCTGAGGCGCGCGCGGAGGTGGAGGTGTCAGGGTGCGCGGCAATCGGTGTAACCCCCCGCGTCCATCCTGAAAACCAATTCGGCATTGCGGCTTAACGGTTTGTGTTAGCCAGCAAGGCAAATAGAGTTCCGCTTTCTTGCAGGAAGCCGCCCGATGTGAGCGGGAACTCGCTCAACGACACTGAGTCGCTGACGTTACCCCCCAACGTCTTTACATGGTCGGGCATAACCGACACGATCACATCGCAATGGCTGGCAAAGCGATCCTTTGCGCGGGCGCTGGCAAAGGTCGTCTTGGTCTCGCGCCAGGCGGCCACCATATCACCCACCATCGGGCGCCGTTCGGCCAACTCGTAGCCCCAGAATGGGGCCGCCGTTTCCTGGAAACGGTGTTCGATAGCGTCTTTGATATAGTCCGAATGGCGCTGGCTGAATTTGAACGCGCCATAGGCGGGGCCACTGCCGCGCATCATGAAGGATATTGCAGCCGCAGACCAGAATTGACTGGTGTCACCGCCGTCATACGGCAGGCCGATTGCCTTCCACATCTCGCCAATAAACTGGCGGTAGGGCGTGATCGTCTCCTTGCCCTTCCCAAAATCGAACCGCATCCATTCCTTGATCGCTGCGGCAACCAGCCTTTCGACAGCTTCACTCTCCGGCTCGCGGAGCAAGGAGCGCGCGACATATCCCGAAACCGCCTGACCATTGAGTAGCGTGCGAACCTCGGCCCATTTCCCGTTCGTTGCCCCGGAAAGCACCTCAACCTCAGTTGCGAGAGGCAGTTTGCGGAACTCAGTAGCGGTTTCGATCCGGGGTGCCTTGCGAAGATGAGCCATATGGGTGTTAATCCGCCGGAGCGGTAGACCGGATACGCCAAGCACTCGTGTGACGCCGGTCATGTCCACGTCGCTGTGCCAGGCAGTGGATAGCTGAGGTGCCGGCCGGCCGAGCCGCTGAAGATCCTCAACTGTACCTTCAAACCGGTTGAGGTCTAGCGGTCCATCATATCCCTCCAGGCCACCGGCTTCGGTGAATTGCCAAATCGCGTGGCGCTTCCAAGCGGCGGGCAGGCGCGGCGAAGGCTTGGTGGTGTAATGCGCAATCCACAAAGGCCGCGCGCCGTAGCCGGTGTCGGTCCCGAACACATCGTCAAAAAAGTAGCTACTCGTGTAGATGATCGCTGTGCGGGACAATTCTTCCTCAACCTGCTCCAGCCATTCCGCAGCCACAGTCCGAAATCCCTTTCGAGCGGCAAGAGTGTTGCTTGGGATATCGCCATTTTTCGCGTTGTCTTCCAAATCAAGCGCAGGCGAGATCATCTGGTGAATCAGGTCAGCAACCGGTTGAAGCGCCTCAAGAAATGCATCGGCTTGCGCCTTGCCGCTCAATCCGGGAAGGTGGCGCACAAAGTGGTAGGCGCCCACTTGCAACCCAGCAGCATGGGCACGCCGCACATGCTGCTGAAATGTCGTATCAAGCGTGACACCATAGGCCGCACGGGCAATGACGAATTTGACGCCTTGCGCAGCAAACCTAGTCCAGTCGATCTTGTCAGGATTCTGAAATTTGGAAGCATCGACCCCAAGCAGCATGCGCCATCTCCCCCACCTTCGTGTGGCGAAAAGATAGCAATGTCGATGGTGCTTGAATTGTAGGAAATGTCTTCATTTGATCGCCGCAATGACAATACATTGCCCATCATGACGATTTCGGAACTCACCGCTGCCGAAACCGGAAATACCACACTTTAGGACAAAATCGTGATAACCAAATGATATTATGATGTATTTTGTCCAGTAATTGAAGAGTAGGACAGAGAAGTAAGCACCGAGTAATCACCAAATTTGTTGAATTCTCGTGCAACAGAGTAGGTTTTGCAACGCGGAAAACGCGCTCGATCTCAGGCTGCACCTCCGGCTGATTTCGAGCCAGACCCGGTCGTTCACCAAGCTCAAATTAAGCGTCCGGTTACGCTCGAAGCCGCCATACCGTTTCCACCCCAGCGCATCGTCCCCACTAACGATCAAGGCCGGGTAGCCAGCGGCATGGCCGACTTTGCCAAGCTGGCTGCAAGAAATCACGCAATGATTAGCTCGAAGTCCACGTGGCTGTGCGTCCAGAACTCGGCACCTTGCTGCGTGAGCCACAATGCGCGATGCCTGCGCTTTCGCGGGAGCCTGTTCTAGGTGATATCCTGACGATAGGCTTCTAGGCCCTGTTCCGACAGCTGTCGGGGGCGCGCACGAGTCCGTTGCCAAAGACGGGGTCATGCCCTTTCGCGCCGAGGTCTCGGACGTTCCGCGACAGGCCGGACCTAATCTGATCGGGATTTGGGCTGCCTGCAATCTTCGGATCAGCAGCGATCCGCATGGTCACGAATGGCGCGGCAAAGCTGGTACCGGAAACAAAGGCCCTGCCGGCCGGCTGCGGCAGCGCGATGTCCACGCCAGGGGCGCTGAAATCGACGCGGTTGCCGCGCACCGCAGCGCGATATATCTGGTGATCGGCGTCAATCGCCGTCACCGCGATGGTCGAAGCAAAGGCCGCCGGGTAGCGCACCGGGCCACCAGGCCCGCTGTTCCCGACGGGGGCCACGATCACTACGCCAGCGCGGGCCGCGTTCCCGATCGCCCGGTCGAGGATCTTGTTGTAGGGGCCAGCGAGACTGACATTGATCAGCCGCACCTTGTTCTGCATCAGCCAATCCATGCCGCGCAGCAGCGCATCGACGCTGGCTGCATCGCCCAAACGGGTGCCGGGTGATACGACATCGGCATGGAAGATGCGCGGGGACCGAAGCATCCCGGAAGTCTGGAGGATCGTGACCACCTGTGTGCCATGCAGGGTGGCTTCAACCTCGTCGGAGCGGGAGAAGTCGGCCGTGGTGACCGATTGGCGCGCGGGCCCTGTCAGCCGGGCATCCAGCACACCGATGGCCGCATGAGATGGGCAGCCCCCGCGCGGCCACTCCATTACCGTGGCGGCATAGCCGTCGCGCAGCGCGGAAGCATCGCCCTTGCCTTGCGGCGTATAGCCATGGTTGATTCCGGCGGTCACCCCTGGCTCCAGAGCTTCCAGTTCGCGGATCGCGGAAGCACCGTCCTGCCGGGGCGGAACCTGCAAGGTCACCATGGTAAGGCCGAGCGCGGGCAGTTGATCGGTCTTGATCAGACTGTAGCCAAGCGTTGCAGAACGGCGGATCACGCTGCGTGCTTCGCGCGCAGAATGGGTGACCACGACGATCTCGGTCTCGTCGACAACCTGCGCGGCATCGGCCTCTACCGCAGCGTCGGGCGGTAGATTGAGCCGTGCTGCATTGCAGGCACCCAGAATGAGGATCAGCATGGCGGTCAGAACGGAGCGATGGGTCATGGTGGTCCTAGGTAGTGTCACCTCATCCTATCGCATGGCGCGCCGAAAAGGTTCAGAAGTCACGGCTGGCGGTGATCCACACCCGCGTCGTATCCGCGCCGAAGCTGGCGGCGCGGTAATGGGCCGCCGCCAGCGAGAGCCGCGTGTCCACCAGCGTCGTTGCCAGTTCGGCGCCCCACTCTTCACCCAGCCGTCCGCTACCGCTGGCGGGATCAAAGCGGTTGAACTGGATGGCCAGGAGCGCCGCGCGCGCAGGGCCGAGCGATCCGATCCGCCACGTGGCGCGGGCTTCGATATCGGTAATGCCCTGCGCCGGGGTTTCGAGGAACAGGTCCGCTGCCCCCTGGAAGCGGTGCAATGTCGCAAGCGGGGTCTGGAACGCTGTGCCATCATCGGACCCCAATCGTTCGGCCCGCAGCGCAAATCCCAGCTCGCCGCGTTCGACGCTGGCTCCGGCGCGCCAATATTCCGGCGTCCGCGACCCACTGTGCTGCCGGGCATAGGCCAGCTCCCAGAACAGGCTGAGGTCGGACGGAAAGGCCCGCCCGCGCCAGGCAACGCCCGTGGTGCGCGACGTCACCACGCTGCCGATCCGATCATCAAGATCAAGGTCATAGTGATAGAGGCTTACCTGCCCACCCGGTACCGGCACCGCAAGATTGGCATAGAAGCTATCGCTATCAAACACCCCGCCGGGCTGATCAGCGCCGAGAATTCGGCCCACCCGCCAGATATAGCCTGCCTGCAGCACCGCCCTGCCGGGAAGCTGCCAAGCGGCGCTGAGCGCATCATAGGTTTGTTGATTTTGCCGGAAATCGACCGTGCCGATGAAACGCTCATCGTCGAGCGAAATGCGCTGCCGTCCTAGCGTCAGACCGATTGCTTCGCTCGGCGCCCATTCGATCTGCAAGCGATTGAGCTCGAGGGTCCGGGCGTCGGCAATCGCTGGCCCTCGGGCCGGGTTCAGAAAGCCATTGCGCCGATCAGGCAGCAGCGTAGCGATCGCCTCGACTTCGCCCAGAATATTGATCTGCGGGCTGGCCGTGAATTCGAGCGATGGACGAATGCGAATGGTCAATGCCTCGCTGGCCGCCCCTGCACCCGCAGCCTCGGCAAACTCGTATCGCGCCCGTGTTTCAACGCGCAGGGTGGCGCGCGCTTGCCTGGGCGCGGCAGCATCGGTTGGGAGTACCTCGTGCATGATCTCCTGCGCGGCACCGGGCGTCGGCAGCGCCAGCGCCAAAGTCCCGATCGCAAATCTGATCGAAGCAGGGGCCGTCATTCCTCGCCGCCGCGAAGAAACATCGCCCACCGGCTCGGCGCCGGGCGCATTTTTGAACCAATTGCCCCGCAGCAACGATATGCTCCCGGAATGACCCATGACCCTTTCACTGGTAGGCATGCGCGATGACAGCTTCCCATCCCTATACGGACGAGATGATCCAATCCTTCGTGGCCGGCACGCTTGATGCGGATTCGGTCGCTGAACTTGAGCGCGCAGCCGCAACCAATCCTGCATTGGCCGCGGAACTGGCGCTGTGGCGCGCGGTCCGCCAGGCGGGTGCAGATGCGGCGGCGCAGCGACAGGTCGACGCGCTCGGCTGGAGCAGAATCGCCCGCAGTATCGCACATGCCGCTCCGCAACAGAGCCGCGCCGCCAACGATCATGGCGCAAACCCGGCATTGCCGCACAAGCAGCCACTTTGGGCACGGCCGCTGATTGCGCCGTGGCAAGCGGCGGCCGCGCTCGTGCTGGCGCTGGTCGGCTGGCAGACAGTGATGGCTCCGATGATGATTTCCAGGGATCCCTCCTCAGGCGCCGAATATGCGCTTGCCGGCGAGGATCGGTCTGCCTCGTTCGTGCTTCGGGTCGCGTTTGTCGAGGTCGCGAGCGAGGCGGATTTGCGGCGATTGTTGCAAGAGGTCGATGCCCGGATCATCGACGGACCTTCGGCTGTCGGCCTGTATGATCTCGCGTTTGACGATGCCGAAGCACGGATGGCTGCGCGCCAGCGGCTGGAGCAGGAGCGCGGTCTGGTGAGCGAGATCGCCGAAAATTGATCTTAGCGCGACAGGCAATGCATCAACAACTGCTTGGCGTGAAAGATCCGGCTCTTGATCGTCCCTTCACTGGTCCCCTCGATGTCAGCGATCTCGCGATAGGTGAACTCCTCGTAGAACGAGAATAACACCGCACGGCGGTGCGATTCCGAGAGCTTGTCGAGGCAGGCGGCCACGCGTTCGCGCTGCTGCGTTGCCTGTGCCACCTGTTCAGGGTCGGCCGCAAGGTCAGGCAGGTTTACATCGGGTTCGCGCGGCACCTCCCGACCGCTGCGCCGCAGCCGGTCGATCGCCTTGTTGCGCGCGATGGTGTAGAGCCAGGCGCGCAAGGATGCGTCGCGGCGGAATTGAGCCGACCCGTCCCACAGGCTGACGAAGATGTCATGGACAATATCGGCCGCCTCGGCCGGGCTGCCCAGCATGCGTTCAACGAATCCGCTAAGCCCCGGAGAATGGCGATCATACAGCAGCTTCAGGCTTGCGGTATCGCCGCCCTGAACCCGCTGCATCAGCAACGCGTCGCTATCCCCCCCTTCGCGCATCAGCAGTGCCCGCTAGCTCGCGTCTCCGTCTGGCGACTGCCGCTTGCCATCCAGCGGCAGGCGCGACAGCAGCGCGTCCTTGTCGCAGCCTTTGGCAATAGCGTCAAAGGCTTCGCGCATTAACGATTCCCACATCGCGTCCGCCGGATGGCGGCGCTGAGCTCCTGAATTCCTCGGCACGGTTGAACTGTCTCGCTGATGATCCCAGACGCATAACACGTCAGAGTGCCGGATTATTCATCCGGTCGCACGCGCACCGAAAGATTTCTTGACCTAGGCCCCGCTGGCGATCCGCATGCGCGATCTTGCGCTGGAAAGGCGGCTCATCACCGTGCCGACCGGAATTGCCAGCGCTTGGGCGGTTTCTTCGTAACTCAGGCCTTCGATGCAGACCAGCAGCAGCACGCTGCGCTGACCTTCTGGCAGGGCCGCAATCAGACGCACCACGTCCACCAGTTGCAGACGGGTTTCCTCATCGGCATCGCCGCTCGCCAGCCCGGCCTCGGCCACATCGATCAACCCGTTGCCGTTGCGCACCCCTTGGGAGCGCCGGACATTGCGCCAGATCGAATCGAGAATTGCGAAGAGCCAGTTGTCGAGGCGCGACCCCGGAATGAATTGCGCGGCACGCTCCAATGCGCGCACGCAAGTGGCCTGCACCAGATCATCGGCCAGCGCGCGATCAGCACATCGCACCATGGCAAAACGCCACAACCGCGAGATCTGATCGGGCAGACCCTTGGCAATGACCAAGCGCATCGCATCCGGATCCGGCAAGCCTGATGGCGTGACTTCGCGAAGGTAGTCCTGATCAGCGGTGACCGTGGGTCGCACAGGGGAATCCGAAGCAGATCGCATGCGAGGCAATCGGGCGACGGGTCCGCATGGTTCAAAAATAATCTCAAAAAAGTTTCCCGAATATTCCGGTTGGCTGCGGTGTTTCGTCTGTGAACCGCGCTGCCTTGTGGGTTGTGCGGACCGCCAGAAGTGCCCCGTTCAGTCAGAGGAAACACCCCTATGCTTCAGCTTCCCGTACCCGCTCGCTCACGCCGTTCACGCTCGCAGCTGATTGGCTCTGTGGCTGGTCTTGCCGCATTTCTCGCACTGACAGGCAAAGCCCAGGCGCGAACCAATGACGACGGCACCGACGGCCTTGTCGCACTGGCCGACATGCCCAATGTGGCTTCCGTGGAGCTGCGCGAGGACGGCAGCGTGCTGGTGCGCTTCGACGATGGTTCGGCACGACTGCTCGCGCCGGGCGACGTTATTGTCGAGAATGGCGTTGTCTATCTCGACCCTGCGGCGCACCATGAAATGGCGCTTGAAGGGGGCAGCGACATTGTCCTGATCGGGCTCGGTGTCGCTGCCGTGGGCGGTGCCGTGGCGCTTTTGGCGGGCGGCGGCGGCGACGACGAAGCCGTCATTCCCGCAAACTCGGCCCCGACCATCACGTCGGCAGCCGCTGTCAGCGTGAACGAAAACAGCGCAGCGACCGGTCTTACAGTCACAGCCAGCGACCCGGACGGTGATGGGGTTGCGTTCTCGATTGTCGGCGGCGCGGATGCGGCGCGGTTCACGATCGATTCCGCCACCGGTGCGCTGCGCTTTGTCGCCGCCCCCGATTTCGAAACGCCCAGCGACGCCAATGGCGACAATGTGTTTGAAGTGCAGGTCGCTGCGTCGGATGGCACCTTGCAGGCCACACAGACGATCCGGGTTACGGTCAACAACCTCAATGACAACGCGCCGGTGATCACCTCCGCCGGGGCCGTGACGATCAACGAGAACGTCACGGCCGTTGTCCAGGCCACGGCGAGCGACGCCGATGGCAGCACGCTGGCCTTCAGCCTGTCAGGCGCTGATGCCGCCCTGTTTGCGATCAACGCGGCCACCGGCGCGATCACCTTCATCGCCGGACCCGATTTTGAGAACCCGGGCGACGCTGACCGCAACAATGTCTACCAACTGACGGTGACCGCAAGCGACGGAACCAACAGCACCACTCAGAACCTCGCTGTCACTGTGGTCAACGTCAACGATATCGCCCCCGTCATTACCTCTGGCGCAGCCGTGTCGGTGCGCGAGAACGGCACCGCCGTGACGCAGGTCGTGGCAAGCGACGCTGAAGGCAACGCCATCACCTTCAGCCTTTCGGGCGCGGACGCATCGCTGTTTGCGATCAATGCGACCACCGGGATCATCACCTTCATCGCGGCGCCCGATTTCGAAAACCCGGGCGATGCCGACCGCAATAACGCCTATCAGATCACCGTGACCGCCAACGACGGGGTGAACAATACAACCCAGGACCTCACCATCACTGTGACCGATCAGAACGAGGTGGTGGGCACGGATGGCAATGACACGCTCAACGGCAGTGCCGGCGATGATGTCATCGACGGCCGCGGCGGCAATGACGTGATCGACAGCCTCGCAGGCACCGACATCGTCACCGGCGGCGCGGGCGCGGACGACTTCCTGTTCGACCTTGCGACCGTCAACGATGGCCTCACCGAAGACTCGATTACCGACTTCACCTTTGCCGATGACCGCTTCGTGCTCGACGCGGCGAGCTTCGGGGTCGATGGGCCGGTGAGCTTTGCTGCGGTCGATGCCAATGCGATGGGTGCGACCATCCCGGCGGGCGCCAACGTGATCGTGCTGCTCAACTCCGACAATGACGGCAACCCGGCGACCGCGTTCAACGCGCGCTCGGCGGCGACCCAGATCGCCGGACTGGTGAGCGAGGATGTCCCGGGCTTCTTCGTCTACTTCAACTCAGGCCTCGGCGTGAACCGTCTG
>PNJY01000088.1 GCA_013822125.1 Erythrobacter sp.
CCTTCAGCTCCTTGATCTGCTGGTCCATCTTGTATCCGACATAGCCGCCCGCAGCTGCGCCGCCGACCGCGCCGATGATGCGCCCGGTCTTGCCGCCGATCGCTCCGCCCAGCAGTCCGCCAACGACCGCCCCGCCAACGCCGCCGATCGCGGTGCGCGAAACCTTCTTTTCACCGGTATTGGGATCGGTCACGCAGGCGCTCGTTCCCAGCAGCGAAAGCGCGGCCAGACTTGAAAACATGATGCGCGAAGTAGTCATCGCTCTTCTCCAACTTGATTGCCCGCACCACTTCGTCGACTGGCGATGAACGCAAGCTGGCCAGACGATTAGCCGAAATTTTCCCGAGGAGCAGCCGGTCCGATGCAGACCGTTATCTGTGTGCGGTGGGTGCCGCGATGCTGGCCTTGTCCCGAAATTGTGCTAGCGAAAGCCGCGTGGCACCCTTTCCCTGGACCGAACTGTTCATCATCCTCGGGTTGATCCTGCTAAACGCCGTGTTCGCGATGTCCGAACTGGCGATCGTTTCCGCGCGTACGTCAAAACTGCGCGCGGCAGGCAAGGGCGGCCGTGTGAGCGCCAGGGTGGCATTGCAACTGGCCGCCGATCCGGGAAAGTTCCTTTCGACCGTGCAGATCGGCATCACGCTGGTGGGGATCGTCGCCGGGGCCTATTCCGGGGCAACGCTTGGTGGGCCGGTGGGCGAGCGGCTGGTGCTGCTGGGCGTGCCCGGCGAATACGCCGACGATGCCGGTTTCGCGCTGGTGATCGCTTTCATCACCTATCTCAGCCTGGTGGTGGGCGAGCTGGTGCCAAAGCAGCTGGCGCTGCGCTTTGCAGTGCCGATCGCGCTGTTCATGGCACGGCCTATGGCGATGCTGGCGCGCGTCGCCGCGCCGCTGGTGTGGTTGCTCGACACATCCTCGGGCCTGCTGATCCGCCTGCTGCGCGTGCGCGGTGGCGGGCAATCGCTGGTAACCGCAGACGAGCTGCACATGATCTTTGCCGAAGCGACGCGATCGGGCGTGATCGAGGCCGAGCAGCGCCAGATCCTGGCGGGGGTGGTGCGATTGGCCGAACGGCCGGTGCGCGAATTGATGACGCCGCGCACCGAAATCGACTGGATCGACGTCAACGCCGACGAGGCGGAAATCCGCCGCATGATCAAGGACAGCCCGCACTCGTTGCTGCCGGTTGCCGATGGCTCGCCCGATACGATACTGGGCGTGGTCAGGGTGCGCGATGTGCTGGCGGCGCTGGTCGCGGGGCAGGAAATCGTGCTCAGGCAGATGATGCGCAAGCCCGAGGTGGTGCCCGATCAGCTTGACGCCCTCGATGCGCTGCGCGTGCTCCAGCAGGGCGAAATAGCCATGGCCATGGTGCATGACGAATATGGCCATCTCGACGGGATCGTCACCCCGGTCGATCTGCTGACCGCACTGGTCGGCAATTTCGCCAGCGACCAGGATCAGGGCGAAGCGCCGCTGTTGGTCGAGCGCCATGACGGGTCGTTGCTGGTATCGGGCGCGCTGTCGGCCGATGCGCTGGCTGACCGGTTGGGCATCACCTATGCTGCCACGCGCGAATTCGGCACCGCAGCGGGATATGTCCTGTCGGTGATGAAGCGCCTGCCCGCCGAGGGCGATGCCTTCACCGATCAGGGCTGGCGCTTCGAAGTGGTCGATATGGACCGCCGCCGGATCGACAAGCTGCTTGTGAGTAGGGGATCTTAGCTTTTCGCACCCGCCTCCGCGGGTGCGTCCTCGGCGCTATTCCCTCCGCAACGCTTCGGGGCGCCTGCGGGCGGCCGGTCGGCCTTGCGGTCCGCTGGTCGCGGACCGGGGCTGCCGAACTCGGGCTGCGATCAGCAGCCCGCAAGCGCGACTGCGCGCCCGCAGCGATGCGACCTTCAGGTTGCGTGAGCGAGGAAATCGCACGCCGGATGGCGGGCGGAAAACACAATGAGTGATTGCAGGCGTCAGCCTGGAATCACGGCCTGCGCCGCTGCGCCGTCGCCTTCGGGCGCGGCGATTATGTCACGGGTTACGCGGCCCTTGGCCACGGTGTTGGTCTCCGGGTCGCCCACAGTCGAACGGATACCGGGATCGGCTGCGCCAGCGCGGTCAAGCGCGCTGGTTTCCACCTGCGAACGCGGCGCGGGGCCGCCGAACAGCGCCTCCAGCGCCTGCTCGGCCGCGGTGCCTTCGGACGGGCGCGGTGCGCCGGGCGCGGGCGGAACCAGGTTGAAATCGGGCGGCACCACCAGCGGCGCCTGACGCTGCACGGCAAATTCGTCGGGCCGGTCGCGGTTGAGCAGACCCCCGCCGGAGCCGCAGCCTGCGAGCATTGCGCTCGACGCAATTAGAACAAGGGCGGGTGTCAGCTTGCGCATTGTATCAATTCTCCTGAACCCGTGTGCCGGGCTCGTTGACCTCTTGCCTCGTATCATCGCCTAGCAGAAGCGAGCGGGCAAGGACAATCACCACGCCGATCGTGATAGCCGCATCGGCGACATTGAAAATGAGGAACGGGCGGATGTTCCCGAAGTGCAGGTCGGCATAATCGACCACATAGCCGAACGCGTAGCGATCGTAGATATTGCCCAGCGCCCCGCCCAGGATCATGCCGAGACCGGCGATATCGCCCAGCAGGCGCTCGCGCAGCATCCAAACCAGCACCACCAGTGCGATCAGCGCGGTCATGCCCACCAGGATCCAGCGCATCTCCTCGCTGGTCGCTTCGAGCAGGCCCAGCGAAATGCCGCGGTTTTCGGTATAGCGCAGGTCGAAGAAGGGCAGCAGCTCGATCGCCCCGCTAGCCTGGCGGCGCAGGTCGAGCGGGACCAGCACCAGCCATTTGACGAACTGGTCGGCGGCCAGGATCAGCGCGGCTATGCCCAGCCCGATCAGACGGTTGCGGGTGAAAAGTGAATCGTTCATCTTAATACTCGTCATGCTGAACTTGTTTCAGCATCCATCGCGCCTCCGGGCCCTTCGGTACAATAGGATGAATGGACCCTGAAACAAGTTCAGGGTGACGGTGGGGACAAGGCAGCTCAGCCATTGACCACCTGATCGCAGCGTGAGCACAGCGCGCCGTCTTCGGCAACCTCAGGGAGATGGCGCCAGCAGCGGCCGCATTTGTGGTGGCTGGTGCGCCTGACGGAGGTTGGCTGCCCAGTATGCACCGCAGAGACAATGAAGATTTCAGCCAAGTCCACGTCACCCGGATCCCCCTGATAGGAGTATTCAACCTCAAGGCTCGATCCGATTATCTTCTCGCGCCGCATCGGCTCGATCAGTTCGTTTGCAAGGATCCGGGACGCTCTGATGTGCGCCCACTTCCGCATCAATTCATCATCTTCGATAGCCAGTACCGCCGGCCACTCAAGCAGATGCACGCTGCCCGCATCCGGAAACCGCGTGCTCCACACCTCTTCGGCGGTGAACACCAGCACCGGCGCGGCGTAACGCACCAGCGCGTGGAACAGCGTGTCGAGCAAGGTGCGGTAGGCCATCCGCTTGGGATCGTCCGCCGCATCGCAGTACAGCGAATCCTTGCGGATATCGAAATAGAACGCCGAAAGGTCCTCGTTGCAGAATTCGATCAGCGCGCGGACATAGGTGTTGAAGTCGAAGTCTGCGACTGCCCGCTTCAGCGTCACATCAAGCTGTGCCAACAGTGAGAGCATGTAACGCTCGAGTTCGGGCAACTGTGCGACGTTGTGCACCGTTTCTGCCCCGTCGTACCCCTCGAGCGCGCCGAGCAGATAGCGGAAGGTGTTGCGAAGCTTGCGGTACTGGTCGGCCACGCCTTTGAGGATTTCATCGCCGATCCGGTGATCCTCGGTGAAATCGACCGACAGCGCCCACAGCCGGATGATGTCCGCACCGTAGGTTTCCATCAGCTTCAGCGGATCGACCGTGTTGCCGAGCGATTTCGACATCTTCTTGCCTGCCGAATCCATTGTGAACCCGTGGGTCAGCACCTGGTCATAGGGCGCGCGCCCGCGCGTGGCGCAGCTTTCGAGCAATGAGGACTGGAACCAGCCGCGGTGCTGGTCGCTGCCTTCGAGATAGAGATCGGCGGGCCACTTGAGATCGGGCCATCTGCCGCTTTCGAGCACGAAGGCATGCGTCGAACCGGAATCGAACCAGACGTCGAGAATGTCGAACACCATCTCGTAGTGGTCGGGATTGTGATCGGGGCCGAGGAACTCGGCCTTGCGCGCCTCGTCCCAGGCATCGACGCCCGCTTCGCGGATCGCGGCGACAACGCGGGCGTTGACCGCGGGGTCTTGCAGGTAGCTGCCATCGCTGCGCAGAAACAGCGTGATCGGCACGCCCCACGCGCGCTGGCGCGAAAGCACCCAGTCAGGGCGGCCCTCGACCATTGAAGCGATGCGGTTGCGGCCCTTTTCGGGGACGAAGCGCACGCGCTCGATCTCGGCCATGGCGCGCTGGCGCAGCGTTGGGGAGGCGCAGAGGGTTTCCTCGGCCGGGTCGATCGCGCCGCCTTCGTTCTCCCAGCCCTTTTCCGCGCGGGTCTTGGGCTCGATCCAGTCCATCACCCGGTCCATCGGCACGAACCATTGCGGCGTGCAGCGGAAGATCACCTTGGCTTTCGAACGCCACGAATGCGGGTAGGAGTGCTGGTAATCCGCGCTCGCGGCGAGCAGCGCGCCCGCCGCGCGCAAATCGTTGCAGATCGGTCCGTCCGGCGCGTTGAACTTGGGGTTGATGACCGATCCCTGTCCGCCCAGCCAGGCCCAGTCCTCGCGATATTTGCCATCATCGGTCACCGCGAATTGCGGGTCGATGCCGTGGGCTTTGCATAGCTCGAAATCGTCCTCGCCGTGGTCGGGCGCCATGTGGACGAGGCCGGTGCCGCTGTCGGTGGTGACGAACTCACCCGGCAGGAACGGGCGGGGCTTGGCAAAAAACCCGCCGAGATGGTGCATCGGGTGGCGGGCGACTGTGCCAGCGAGCTCGGAGCCTTTGCCATGCCAGGCCCGTGTATAGCATCGGTTGTCGTCCATCAGAACGCCAGTGCGCTCCGCAAATGCGACATCCAACTCGCCTGCCACAAGAAGCCTGCGACGATCACCGCCGGGGAGCCACTCTTCAAGCAGCCAATATTCAACATCAGGCCCATAGGCGATCGCCTGATTGACCGGGATCGTCCAAGGCGTCGTCGTCCAGATTACCGCGTATGCGCCGACCAGCTCCGGCACATTCGGGCATTCCGTGATCTCGAACGCCACGTCGACCTGCGTCGAGGTGATGTCCTCATACTCGACCTCGGCTTCGGCGAGCGCAGTCTTTTCGACCGGGCTCCACATCACCGGCTTCGATCCGCGGTAAAGATTGCCGCTTGTCGCAAACTTCAGCAGCTCGCCAACGATTGTCGCCTCGGCTTCGAAATCCATCGTCAGATAAGGATGCTCCCAGTCGCCCAATACGCCGAGCCGCTTGATCTGCTCGCGCTGGGTATCGACCCAGTGTTGCGCATAGGCCCGGCATTCGGCGCGGAATTCCTTTGGCGGAACCTGATCCTTGTTCAGCTTCTTCTTGCGATATTCCTCTTCGACCTTCCATTCGATCGGCAGGCCGTGACAATCCCAGCCGGGCACGAACGGCGCGTCCTTGCCGAGCAGGGTCTGGGTGCGCACGACCATGTCCTTGAGAATGCGCTGCATCGCATGGCCGATATGCATGTCGCCATTGGCATAGGGCGGGCCGTCGTGGAGGATGAACTTCTTGCGGCCGCGCCGCTGCTCGCGCAGCCGCTCGTAAAGGCCAATCTCCTGCCAGCGCGCGAGAATGCTCGGCTCCTTTTGCGGGAGGCCGGCCTTCATGGGGAAATCGGTCTTCGGCAGGAAGACCGTGTCTCTGTAATCGCGCTTGGTGTCGTCGCTCATCGGGTCGCTATCGATACATGGCCAAAGCCCGTTCGCCCTGAGCTTGTCGAAGGGTCCCACGAACGGGCCGTCCATACTTCGACAGGCTCAGCACGAACGGCCCTTGAAGGTTGACCTGCGCCTCTAGGGAAAAGCTCACAGGGGGGCAAGGAGTGCTTTTGCCTCGGCGCAATCCTTCTCCATCTGCGCGGTCAGCGCCTCGAGGTTGTCAAATTTCGCCTCGCCCCGCAGGAAATGGTGGAAGGCGACTTCGATCTCCTGTCCGTAAAGATCGCCCGAAAAGTCGAAGAAATGCGGTTCGAGCAGCTCCTTGGGCGGATCGAACTGCGGGCGCACACCAAGGCTTGCCGCGCCCTTCAGCACCTCGCCGCTCGCCAGTATGCGGCCCGTCACGGCATAGATGCCGTATCGCGGACGCAGATAGGCATCGATCGCCAGATTGGCTGTGGGATAGCCAAGATCGCGCCCGCGCTTGTCGCCATGTTCGACGATCCCGCGAATGGCGAAAGGGCGCGAAAGCAGCCGCGCCGCTTCCCGCGGGTCGCCCGCGCGCAGCGCCTCGCGGATGCGGCTGGAGGAGATTACCCCGCCCCCATCCATGACCACGCCCACCGTGCGGCACTCCAGCCCCAGCTCGCCGCCCAGTTCGCGCAGCAGCGCGACATTGCCCTTCGCGCCCTTGCCGAAGGTGAAATCATCGCCCGTCACCACTCCGTGCGCGCCCAACCGCCGCACCAGCACTTCGCCGATGAAGTCTTCGGCGCTGGTGCCCGCCAGTTCGCCATCGAAATGGAACACCAGCATCGCGGTTGCGCCCGCGGCCAGATATAATTCCTGCCGCTGTTCCAGGGTCGTCAGGCGGAACGGCGGAACTTTTGGGCGGAAGAAGCGCACCGGATGCGGATCGAAGGTGGCAATGATCGAAGGGCGACCCTCGGCATGCGCCCAGTCGATCGCCTCGCGAGCCACCGCCTGATGGCCAAGGTGGAAGCCGTCGAAATTGCCCAGCGCGATCACCGCCCCGCGCAGCGGCGCGGCAACCGGATTGCGGTGGTCGAGCCATCTCATTGCGGCGCGTCCATCGGCTTGAGCCCGGCGGAAAGCACGCGCAGCGCATTGCCGCCCATGACCGCGCGAATTTCGTCATGGGTGAAGCCCTCGTCGATCAGTGCCTGCGTCACCTGCACCAGCTGCGAAGTGTCGAAGCGCATGGTGGTCGCCCCGTCGTAATCGCTGCCCAGCGCGACATGATCGATCCCCGCAAGATCGCGAATATGCTTCATAGCTTTTGCCGCCGCTCGCGGATCGGTGCTGCAAACTGCGCCCTCCCAATAGCCGACGCCAATCACCCCTCCGGTACGGGCGACGCCCAGAATCTCGTCATCAGAAAGGTTGCGGTTGACCTTGCAGGTCGCCTGGACCCCGCCGTGGCTGGAGACGACCGGGCGGCGGGCCATGCTGACGATCTCGGCCACGCATTGATGGCTGCAATGTGCGATATCGACCACCATGCCCATCGCTTCCATGCGGCGGATGACTTCGCGGCCCATGTCGGTCAGCCCGCCTTTCTTCTCGCCGTGCATCGAACCGGCAAGCTCGTTGTCGAAGAAGTGGGTCAGCCCCGCCATGCGCATCCCGGCGTAGTAAAGCCGGTCCAGATTGGCGATGTTGCCTTCGAGGCTTTGCAGACCCTCGGCGCTGAACAGCGCGCCCGTCGGGCCATTGGCACCTTCGCGTGCGGCAAGCAGGCTGTCGATGTCATTCGCGCTCACGACCGTGCGCAACCTGCCGTCCGAATGCGCCGCCGCGCGCCGCAGCTTTTCACCGTGGAACAGCGAGCGTTCGGTGAGCGATCCCCAGGTGCGCAGCGGCTGCAACTGCGCGATCGTGAGCAGGGTGATGTTGTCGGTCTCGGCGCTGTTCGAATCGTAATTCTGCCCGCGCGGGGTCTTGGTCACGCTCGAGAACACCTGAAGCGCGACATTGCCGTCTTGCAGCCGCGGCAGGTCCATATGGCCGCGGCTGTCGCGCTCGTTGAGGTTACGGTCCCACATCAGCGTGTCCGAATGCAGATCGACCACGGTCAGCGTACCGTGCAGCGCCTTCGCCTCGTCCGACACCGCGATTAACGGCTCACCGTCGATCTTGTTCATCGATTCTTCGGCCATGCGCGGCGCGAACCCGAAGAAACCGATCGCGGCCAGGGCAGCTAGCAGTACGGCGGCAATGGTGATCTTGCGCTTCATCGGGCACGCTCCAGGGTGAGGAAACTGAATGCGGGTACAGCGCCTTCCTGCGCGTGATCCTCGCGCGCGACAAGCCGCCATTCGGGGCCGGGCGCGGGCATGAAGGTATCGCCGGGATAGTCGCCATGCACTTCGGTCATTTCGATGCGTTCGGCGCGGGCCATGAACAGCGCATAGATTTCCGCCCCGCCGATCACCGCCGCCCCGCCGATCACCGCCGCCCCGCCGCCGCCCGCCAGCGCCAGCGCTTCTTCGGGTGAATGCGCCACTTCTGCGCCCTCGGCGCTCCAGCGGCTATCGCGCGTGAGCACGATATGGCGGCGAGAGGGGAGCAGACCCGGCAGGCTCTCGAAGGTTTTGCGCCCCATGATCATCGGTTTGCCGATGGTGAGCCGCTTGAAGCGCTTGAGGTCGGCGGGGATGTGCCAGGGCATCGTGCCGTGGTTGCCGATCACGCCATTGCGCGCGCGGGCATAGATCAGGAACAGCCGCACGCTCATGGCGTTCCGGGCGCGTTCGACACCCGCGTCACATGGCCCATCTTGCGCCCCTCGCGCACCTCGCGCTTGCCATAGAGGTGCAGGTGCGCCTCGGTCCCGTCGCCCAGCAACTGGTACGCGGTCAGCGCCTCGTCGCCAATGATATTGCGCATTTCGACGCGCGCGAAACGGGTGGCGGTCGATCCCAGCGGCAGCCCGCAGATCGCGCGGATGTGATTTTCGAATTGGCTGGTGGCTGCGCCCTCGATCGTCCAGTGACCCGAGTTGTGCACGCGCGGGGCCATTTCGTTGAACACCGGGCCTTCGTTAGTAGCGAAGAATTCGAGCGTCATCACCCCGACATAGCCCAGCGCCTCGGCCGCCATGTGCGCGGTCCGGCGCGCTTCGTCCAATTGCTGCGCGATCAGCGGCGAGGCGGGCAGGACCGAGCTCGCCAGCATCCCGTGGTGGTGGCGGTTCTCGGTCGAATCCCAGAAACGGATTTCGCCATCGCCACCGCGCACCAGGATTACAGAGAACTCGGCTTCGAAATCGACCAGCCTTTCATAGACGCAGGGCCTGCCGGGGAATTGCAGCGCAGCCGCCTCGCGCGCCGATCCGGTCCGCCACTGGCCCTTTCCGTCATAGCCCTCGCGCGCGGTCTTGAGGATGCCGGGCACGCCGATGCGTTCGATCGCGCGGGCGAGGTCTGCCGCGCTTTCGACAGCGGCATAGGGCGCTGGTCTTCCGCCCAGCGTTTCGATGAAGCGCTTTTCCTTGAGGCGGTCCTGCGCGGTTTCGAGCGCGCGCGGATGCGGCACGATCCGGCCTTCCGGAACGGCGCCGACCGCCGCCAGCGGGACGTTCTCGAATTCCCAGGTCACCACGTCGCAGCGCGCGGCAAAGGCGGCGACCGCGCCTGAATCGTCCCAGCCGCTCTCGACGAAATCGAGGCACAGGTCGGAGGCGACATGGTCCCCCGGCGGGGCATAGCCGATCGTGCGATAGCCGAGCTGCGCTGCGGCCACAGCCATCATCCGGCCAAGTTGACCGCCGCCAAGGATACCGATTGTCGCGCCAGGCAGGATCATGCGTTGTCGGGGCGCTCCGCCACCGCCGCGCTGCCCGCCGCACGCCAATCCTGCAAGCGTTCGGACAGCTCCTCGTCGCCCAGCGCCAGGATTGCCGCCGCCAGCAGCGCTGCATTGGCGGCGCCTGCCTCGCCGATCGCCAGAGTCCCAACCGGAATCCCGGCGGGCATCTGCACGATCGACAGCAGGCTATCCATGCCCGAAAGCGCCTTCGACTGCACCGGCACGCCCAGCACCGGCAGATGCGTCATCGCCGCGATCATGCCGGGCAGATGCGCCGCGCCGCCCGCGCCCGCGATGATCACGTCGAATCCCTCGCCCTCGGCACCCTTGGCAAAGGCTGTCATGCGGTCGGGCGTA
>PNJY01000089.1 GCA_013822125.1 Erythrobacter sp.
TTCGAATAGCTCAGCCCTTCGAGCCCGTCGATCATCTGCTCGGCATCCTTGGTGCCCAGCGTGGTGGTGCAGATCGCCTGCGTTTCGCCGCGCGTGAACAGCGACGATCCGTGCGTGCGCGGAAGCAGGCCAACAATCGCCTCGATCGGGCGGACCTGATCGACCTTGCGCCCGTCGATGCGGGCGCCGTCCTTGAGGATGGCCCCGCGGACAATCTCTGCCTCGAGCTTCTTGACGACCTTGCCGGCTGCCATCTGCGTCTGCCCATCGGCATCGGCGAAGGCTTCCTTGGCCTTGGAGCGGGCGGCGTTGAGTGCTTCGCTGCGGGCGGACTTGTCGGTCAGCTTGTAGGCGGCGGCAATATCCTTACCCACCAGCTTCTTGAGCTGATCCTTGATCGCGGCATTGTCGCTGACGGCGATTTCCCACGGATCCTTGGCGGCCTGTTCAGCCAGATCGATGATCGCGCCGATCACCTTGCGGCATTCGGCATGCGCGAACATCACCGCGCCCAGCATGACTTCCTCCGAAAGCTCCTTGGCTTCGGATTCGACCATCATCACCGCCTTGTCGGTGGCGGCAACCACCAGGTCGAGCGCGCCGTTGGCGGCCGCTTCCTGCTTGGGGTTGAGCGTGTATTCGCCGTCTTCGTAACCCACGCGGCAGGCGCCGATCGGGCCCATGAAAGGCACGCCCGACAGCGTCAGCGCGGCCGAGGCGGCGATCATCGCCAGCACATCGGGTTCGGTCTCGCCATCGTAGGAGAGGACCTGAGCGATCACGTTGATCTCGTTGTAGAACCCTTCGGGGAACAGCGGGCGGATCGGGCGATCGGTCAAACGCGAAATCAGCGTTTCCTTCTCGGTCGCGCCGCGTTCACGCTTGAAGAAGCCGCCGGGGATCCGGCCGGCTGCGGAGAATTTTTCCTGGTAATGGACGGTCAGCGGGAAGAAGTCCTGCCCTTCCTTGACGCTCTTGGCGGCGGTCACGGCGCACAACACCACGGTTTCGCCAAGGGTGGCCAGCACCGCGCCATCTGCCTGGCGGGCAATACGGCCGGTTTCCAGAGTGAGGGTCTTTCCGCCCCACTCCAGGCTTACAGTTTTAGTATCGAACATCGATTTTCCTTTTTGAACCCGCAAAGCCATATTGCCCTGCGGGGCCTACAATGCCGGGCATACCGTCCCGGTCCGGTGCGGGGCCTGTTATGCCCCTTGGCCCCTTCACCGGACTGTGAAGGAAACCGGATGGTCAAAGGGGCGGCCTTTCGAGCCGCCCCTCCGAGAAACCCTTATTTGCGCAGACCCAGCTTCTGGATCAGCGAATTATAGCGCTCGACGTCCTTCTTCTTGAGATAGGCGAGCAGCGTGCGGCGCTTGTTGACCATCATCAACAGGCCGCGGCGCGAATGGTTGTCCTTGTGGTGGCCCTTGAAGTGTTCGGTCAGGTTGCGGATACGCTCGGTGAGGATCGCGACCTGGACTTCCGGGCTGCCCGTATCCTTGGGATCGCGGGCGTTGTCCTTGATGATTTCCTGTTTCTTTTCGGCAGTTACCGACATTCATTTTCTCACTTGCTCTGCGACATCTGGAAGGTTGAAACCCCTGACGATCCGTGCCGTCCCGGCGTTGATTTCCACCAGCGCCACCGGAACCTGTCCCAGCATTGCGCAATGGAGCCCGTCGCTTTGGGGCATCCCGGAAAGGACCCGGCCCATGCGGACCGCCTGCGCGCTTTCCGGATCGAGGTACAAGGCCGGGATGTCGTCCAGCCCCGCCCCGAACGGCAGGAGTAGGTCTTGAAGGCTCGCGCCCTTAGCCTGTTTCTCGAACTTGTCCAGTGAAATCGCCTGATCCTGGGTGAAAGGACCTGCCTTGGTGCGCCGCAAATGCGTGACGTGACCAACGGTCCCCAGCGCCCGTGCGATGTCGCGCGCCAGGCTGCGGATATAGGTGCCCTTGGAAACATGCGCGGTGAGGGTGATGTGATCCTCCCCGGCACGGGGAGGGGGACCATCCGCAGGATGATGGAGGGGCGCGTCAGGCGAGTGCTGTGGATGCGGAGGGTGCCCCTCCATCCCCGCGCTGTGCGCGGCGGTACCCCTCCCCCAGTGGGGGAGGATTTGGAGCGAAAACACCTCCACCGCCCGCGTCTTCATCGCCACGTCCTCGCCCGCCCTCGCGCGATCGTAAGCGCGCTTGCCATCGATCTTCACCGCCGAATAGGCGGGCGGCACCTGCTCGATCGGTCCGGTGAAGCGTGGCAGCACCGCCTCGATCTGCGCCAGAGTGGGCCGCACATCGCTGCGCGCCGTCACCTCGCCTTCCATATCGAGCGTGTCGGTTTCCTCGCCAAAACGAACCGTGAATTCGTAGATCTTGGCTGAATCGAGCATCCGCCCGCACAGCTTGGTCGCCTCGCCCAGCGCGATCGGCAGCACCCCTTCGGCCAGCGGATCGAGCGTGCCGCCATGCCCCACCTTGACCTTGCCGTACCCCGCCTGCCGCAATACCCGCTTGACCGCGCCCACCGCCTGCGTGCTGCCCAGCCCGCGCGGCTTGTCGAGGATCAGCCAGCCATGCGGCATCATTCGCCCGCGACGGCGCCGGCAAGGTGGAGATATTGCTCCAGCGCCCAGTTCACCGGCGGGCCGATGGTGTTTTCGAGCACGCCCAGATCGGGCGCCAGCCATGTCACCGCGACCAGCGCGATGAACGCCAGCATGCCGTAAGGCCGCAGCCGCGCATAGTGATGCACCCAGCGACGCGGCAGCAGGCCCTCGACGATATGCGATCCGTCGAACGGCGGGATCGGCAACAGGTTGAACATGCCGAGGAACACGTTGATCAGGATGAAATAGAACAAGCCCTGCACCATCAGTCCCGGCTCGCCGCCCGCTACGGGAGCCAGCGACTCTCTGAAGAATCCCAGCACCATCGCGCCGACCGCGGCCAGGATGAAATTGGTCCCCGGTCCGGCAATCGCCACCAGCATCATGCCGTAGCGCGGGCCAAACATCGGATGGCTGAGCCGGGCGGCGTTGACCGGCACGGGCTTGGCCCAGCCGAAGATCGGGCCGCTGGCGAGCGCCAGCATCCCCGGCACCAGCAAGGTTCCCACCGGATCGACATGGCGCAGCGGATTGAGACTGAGCCGGTTGCGCTCGCTCGCGGTGGGATCGCCCAGCCAGTAGGCGACCATCCCGTGCGCCACTTCGTGAAAGACGATCGCGATCACCAGCGAGGGGATCAGCACTATGGCGAGCGTTAGCGTATCGGACATCGGATGAAGATAGGCGCTGGCGTGCTAACCTGCCAGTGCCGCCGTGAAATGTTTGCGGCCCAAAGCCTCGACAAAGTGCCTCCGGCACAGCGCCAGGTAACGGTCGTTGCCGCCAATTTCGGTCTGCGCACCCTCGACCACCGCCGCCCCACTGGCATCGACGCGCAGGTTCATCGTCGCCTTGCGCCCGCAATGGCAGACCGCCTTCAGCTCGACCAGCGCGTCGGCGATCCCCAGCAGCGCCGCCGATCCGGGGAACAACTCGCCCTGGAAATCGGTCCTGAGGCCATAGCACAGCACCGGAATGCCCGCCTCGTCGGCCAACCGGGCAAGCTGCCAGACCTGCGCCTTGGTGAGGAACTGCGCCTCGTCCACAAGTACGCAATCGAGCCGACTGTCGCCATGCGCCGCCGTCACTTCAGCCCAAAGATCGGTTTCGGGCGCATAACGCCGCGCATCGGCACCCAGACCGATCCGGCTTTCGATTGCCTTCTCCTCGCCCCGGTGATCGAGCGCGGCGGTCCACAGCTGGGTCGCCATGCCACGCTCGCGATAGTTGAAATCAGCCTGTAGCAGCGTGGTCGATTTGCCCGCGTTCATGCTGGCATAATAGAAATAGAGTTTGGCCATGGCCCAATCTGCCCCAAGCGTGATATTAAGGCCAGCGTCATAAACTCTCGTCCACAACCGAGGCAACGGGGGCAAGGAGCGGGGGCAAGGAACGGAAATCATGCGGCTTCGACTCGCCTTGGCGCCTCTGCTGGCGCTGCTTGTCCTGGGCAACGATGCGCCGCACAGCTATATCCTCGATACCGGGGCCAGCGCGGTAACCGCCAAGGTCGCCTTCTTCGGGCTCGCCAGCAAGACCGCAACCTTCCCCAGCATGGTGGGGAAGGTAACTATCGTGCCGGACAAGCCGCAGGAGGCACTGGTCGACGTGACGCTCGATGCCCGTGCGCTCGTCGCGCCCGATGAAGTGACCTTGCGGCGGCTGAAGGGTGAAAAGTTCTTCTGGGTCGAGAAATACCCCACGGTGCACTTTGTCGGGCGGCGGCTGGAAATGACCGCCCCGACCACCGGCACGGTTCATGGTCGGCTCACCGCGCGCGGCGTGACCCGCGATGAACAGCTCAGCGTCACATTCGACATCCCGCCCGACCAGGCTGCGCCGGGCGAAGCCGTGACGCTCGATGGCGAAATGCAGATCGACCGGCGCAATTACGGCATGACCGCCTACAACTTCATCGTCGGCAAGATGGTGACGATCCGGCTGCGGGCGCGAATGTTGCCCGGTTAGAGCCTGATGATTTCAGGTTGCACCACAAGGCCCCCTCCTCTTCAGAGGAGGGGGTTTGGGGGTGGTGTAAGCGACGCCAGTCGCTTCGCGAGCGATGCCCGCGCATCGCCCCCACCCCTACGCCCCTCCCCTAAAGGGGAGGGGGATTCAAGGTAAAGTCATCAGGCTCTAGACCTTTATCCGCGCATTACACTGTCGAGCGTTTCGGCGGTCACCGGATAGCCTGCATCGGCCATGATCCGCAGCATCGGCTGCCCGCCGCTGGTATCGATCCGCGGCACGATCGTGCGCACGGGGATCGCCTCGGCCTGCGCGCGCGCCTCGTCGAAACTGGCGAACAGCGCCAGCCGTTCGAGGTTGCGGCGGGTGGGGAAGATCAGCTTGATTTCACCCTTGGCAGCAGCGTCCAGCGCGCCCTGCGCCGTGGTCCAGAACAGGTGCGTATTCTCCGACAGGTCGGCGGCGATATCGACCGCGCCGGTGCCCAGATCGGCGAGATAGAAGCGGGTGTCATAAACGCGCGGGATACGCTCGTTCATCGGGAACCAGCGGGCAAAGGGGACAAGCCGGGCAAGGTCCGGTTCCCAGCCGAATTCCTCGATCACGGGGGCGAGCGCCCCGGTTTCGAGCAGGCGCTGGCGCGCGGCGAGCGCGGTCCGGGCGTTGACCGCACCCTTCAGTGCGATCGCCAGCCCGGTTTCCTCCAGCGTTTCGCGGATCGCGGCGATCCGGTGTGCGGCCTCGTCAGGCTCGATCTGTCCGGCAATTTGTTGCGCCAGCTCGTAATCGGCAGGATCGACCCGCCCGCCGGGGAACACCGCCATGCCCCCCGCGAACACCATTTCTCGCGCACGCACAGTCATCAGGATTTCGGGTGCGTCGCCCGCACGGCCATTGCGAAACACGATCACCGTGGCGGCGGGGATGCCTTGCTGGGTTTCGGTCGGGGCGGAATTCATCGCATCAGCCTTGGCGCTTCACGCCGCCGCTGCCAACCGCAAAATTCCGGCGGGGTGTCGAAAATCTTTACAGTTAGCGAAATCGCTACTGTGCATTAACCATCAACAACCCCGGTATTGCGGGGATTGTCAAATCTGGCACGGTCGGTGCATGATAACGGGCAATACCCCAACTGGTCTTCGAAAATGAGGCGGAGTCCCGGTCTCCGGACTCCGCCTCCCCAAAAACCCCAACCGCCCCTGCTTGCACGGGCGGTTCTTTTTTGGGCCGGTCCCATTGGGAGGCGGTTATGCTGAATTCAGGCGCTGGCGCCAAGCTTGTCCGTCAACAGCTGCTGCAATTCGCCCGCTTCGAACATCTCCATCATGATGTCGCTGCCGCCGACGAATTCACCCTTCACATAGAGCTGCGGGATCGTGGGCCAATCGGAAAAGCCCTTGATCCCCTGGCGGATCTCCATGTCCTGAAGCACGTCCACCCCTTCATATGGGACGCCGCAATGCTCGAGAATGGCGACTGCACGGCTGGAAAAGCCGCACTGCGGGAACAGCGGGGTTCCCTTCATGAACAGGACGACATCGTTGCTGGAAACGATGTCGGAAATGCGTGAATTTACGTCGGACATGGCCTGGCACCCGGTAGTAAGAAATGACTAGTAACTAGGTGGGGGCCGCGGTGGTCAGTTGCAAGGCATGGAGCGGGCCGCCCATCCGGCCGCCCAGCGCATCATAGACCAGCCGGTGCTGCTGCACACGGCTCTTGCCGACAAACTGCGGCGCCGTGACCCGCGCGGCCCAATGATCGTCATCGCCCGCCAGATCGGTCAGTTCGATCTTCGCGCCGGGCAGTGCCTGCTCGATCAGGCTGGTTATTTCGGATGCTGACATGGGCATGGTGCGGGTTCGCCTTTGGTCTTCAGCTCTCGCCCATCAGCTGGCGCTTGGCCTCGATCGCCTTTTCTTCGAGCTTGGTGCGGATATCGGCTTCGCTGACATCGCATTCGGCCGCCGTCAGATCGCCGAGCAGCTTGCGAATGACATCCTCATCGCCCGCTTCCTCGAAATCGGCCTGAACCACTGCCTTGCGATAGGCGTCGGCTTCTTCGCTGGTCAGGCCCATCAGCCCGGCCGCCCATTCGCCCAGCAGGCGGTTGCGCCGCGCCGCGATCTTGAAGGCGTTTTCCTCGTCAAAGGCGTACTTCGCCTCTTCGGCCCGCTCGCGATCCTTGAAATCAGTCATGGTATTCCTTTGAGATGAATTTCGGTGCGAGGATAGTCCTGGCAGGCGCGTGCGACAAGCGCGGTCAATCGATGGTGACGACCAGCTTGCCCACGGCCTGCCTGCTTTCGAGCCGGGCGATGGCCTCGCCGCCGCGTTCGAGCGGGAAGGTTTCGGAAATCAGCGGGTCGATCTTGCCCGCCTTCATCAGCGCGAACAATTCCTCCACCTGTTGGCGGAACTTCACCGGTTCGCGCGCGGTAAACGCGCCCCAGAATACGCCGCAGATGTCGCAGCTCTTGAGCAGGGTCAGGTTGAGCGGCATTTTGGCGATACCCGCCGGGAAACCGACCACCAGGAATTTGCCTTCCCATGCGATCGCGCGCAGCGCGGGTTCGGAATATTGCCCGCCGACGATATCATAAACGATGTTGGCACCCTCAGGCCCGCACGCCGCCTTGAACGCATTGGCGAGGTCCTTCGAGGCGTCCTTGTCCATCGCCTCCCGGGGATAGATCACCACTTCGTCGGCCCCGGCCTTGCGCGCAACCTCACCCTTCTCCGCGCTCGATACCGCGGCGACCACGCGCGCGCCGAATGCCTTGGCCAGCTCGACCGCAGCCAGCCCGACGCCGCCTGCCGCGCCCAGCACAAGCACACAATCGCCCGGCTTGATGTGGCCGCGATCCTTCAGCCCGTGGATCGTGGTGCCGTAGGTCATCAGCAGCGACGCCGCTTTCTCAAGCGGAACGCCATCGGGCACCAGGAACATGCGCCCGGCGGGCACCACCAGCTTTTCGGCAAGGCCGCCATTGCCCAGGCCGGCCATGACCCGGTCACCGACCTTGAAGCCTTCGACGCCTTCGCCCAGCGCTTCGATCACACCGGCGATCTCGCCGCCCGGCGCAAACGGGCGCTGCGGCTTGAACTGATAGAGATCGCGGATGATCAGCGTGTCAGGGAAATTGATCGCGCAGGCCTTGACCGCGACCAGCACCTCGCCCTTGCCGGGCACGGGAACCTCGACCTCGTCAAGGCTCAGCGTTTCAGGCCCGCCAATTGCGTGGCTGCGTAGTGCTTTCATGCGGCAATCTCCGTTCCCTTGCCCAGCCACGGCATCGTTTGCGCCCGGCCCTGCTCAAATGCGCCGATCGCCTCGGCCCCCGCCAGCGTCAGCCCGACTTCGTCAAGGCCTTCGAGCAGGCAATGCTTGCGAAAAGGATCGATCGTGAATGCAAAGCGGTCCTGAAACGGGGTGGTGACGGTCTGCGTCTCGAGATCGATGCGAACCGGATCGGTTGCGGCGACTTCGAGCAGGCGATCGATCTGGTCCTGCGGCAGTTCGACCGCCAGGATGCCGTTCTTGAAGGCATTGCCCGAAAAGATGTCAGAAAAACTGGGCGCGATCACCGCCTTGATACCCATGTCGAGCAGCGCCCAGGCGGCGTGCTCGCGGCTCGACCCGCAGCCGAAATTGTCGCCCGCGATCAGGATCGGTGCCCCGGCAAATCGCGGATCGTCGAACACATTGCCTTGGGCGGAGCGGATCGTCTCGAACGCGCCGCGGCCCAGCCCTTCGCGCGTGATCGTCTTGAGCCACCTGGCCGGGATGATCACGTCGGTATCGACGTTGCTCGCGCCCAGCGGATAGGCGCGGCCTTCGATCGCGGACACAGGCTGCATCAGTCGGTTTCCGGCGGCTCGCCGCTGGGCGGGACCGGGGGCTTTGCCTTCTTGTCCTTGCGCTTGCTGGCATAGAGCAGCGCGGCGGCAATGGCCGCCGATCCGATCGCTGCCGCGCCCAGCGCCTTCTTTCCGGAGATCTTCTTGGTCATGTCTCTTTCATGGGGAGCAAGGAAGGGGAAGGCAAGGGAATATCAGCCGAGCTCGCGCACATCGGCCAGCCGCCCGGCCACAGCCGCCGCTGCCGCCATCGCGGGCGAAAGCAGATGCGTGCGCGCGCCCGGGCCCTGGCGGCCGACGAAGTTGCGGTTGGAGGTCGAGGCGCAGCGTTCGCCCGGCGGAACCTTGTCGGGGTTCATGCCAAGACAGGCCGAACATCCGGGCTCGCGCCATTCGAAACCAGCATTGCGGAAAATCGCATCGAGGCCCTCTTCCTCGGCCTGCCGTTTGACCAGCCCTGAACCCGGCACCACGATCGCCCAGCGCACGTTAGGTGCTTTTGTGCGCCCTTTGAGCACCGTTGCGGCGGCGCGCAAATCCTCGATCCGGCTGTTGGTGCAGCTGCCGATGAACACGTTTTCGACCGCGATATCCTGCATTGCCATGCCAGGCGTTAAACCCATGTAATCGAGGCTTTTTTGCGCGGCTTGTCGCTTGGCAGGGTCGGCAAAGCTGGCAGGATCGGGCACGCGCCCGCCAATCGCCACCACGTCCTCGGGGCTAGTGCCCCACGTCACGGTCGGCTCGACCTGCGATGCGTCGATCACCACCGATTTGTCGAACTGCGCGCCCTCGTCGGTCCGCAAGGTCCGCCACCAGGCCAGCGCCGCATCCCAATCGGCACCCTTGGGGGCAAGCGGGCGGCCCTTGAGATAGGCGAAGGTCACTTCATCGGGCGCGATCAGCCCGGCGCGCGCGCCGCCTTCGATGCTCATGTTGCAAACCGTCAGCCGCTGCTCGACGCTCATGGCCTCGAACACCGGCCCGCGATATTCGATGACGTGGCCGTTGCCGCCGGCCGCCCCGATCGTGCCGATGATATGCAGGATCAGATCCTTGGCGGTTACGCCTGGGCCGAGTTCGCCATTAACCCGCACTTCCATCGTCTTCGCGCGCTTGAGCAGCAGCGTCTGCGTAGCCAGCACATGCTCGACCTCGCTGGTGCCGATGCCGAAGGCGAGCGCGCCCATGCCGCCATGGCAGGCGGTGTGGCTGTCGCCGCAGACGATGGTCGTACCGGGCAGAGAGAAGCCCTGTTCCGGACCCACCACGTGGACAATGCCCTGCTCGCGCGCATTGGCATCGATATAGCGAATGCCGAATTCGGGCGCATTGCGTTCAAGCGCGGCGAGCTGCGATGCGCTTTCCGCGTCGGCGATCGGCAGGCGCCGACCGCTCGCATCGACCCGCGCGGTGGTGGGCAGGTTGTGATCGGGGACCGCCAGCGTCAGCTCCGGCCGCCGGACCTTTCGGCCAGTCAGGCGCAGCGCCTCGAACGCCTGCGGGCTGGTGACTTCGTGCACCAGATGCCGGTCGACATAGATCAGGCTGGTGCCGTCATCGCGCGTCTCGACGACATGCGCCTCCCAGATCTTTTCGTACAATGTGCGCGGCTGGCTGGCCATCATTCCCTCGGATAAGCCG
>PNJY01000090.1 GCA_013822125.1 Erythrobacter sp.
GATCGGTGAGGCCGCGCAATCAGATGGCGCCGCCTCCAGGGGAGCGTTTCATTGTTCAAGGGATTGAGCCCGATCGTTTATGGCGGGCGTGAAGTCTGGCCGCTTGTTGAAGGCGGCAAAGGTGTATCTGCGACTAACCACGCGAGTTCCGGCGCATGGGCGGCGGCGGGCGGAATCGGCACCGTCAGCGCGGTCAATGCCGACAGTTACGATGCCGATGGCAATCCCGTTCCGCAGATCTATCCGCAGGCAACCCGTCGCGAGCGGCACGAACAGCTGATCCGCTATGCGATCGACGGAGCGAGCGAACAGGTTCGCCGCGCATTCGATATTTCGAATGGCAAGGGCGCAATCAACATCAACGTGCTATGGGAAATGGGAGGCGCGCAGGCTGTGCTCGAAGGCGTGCTCGAACGCACAAAGGGCATGGTAGCCGGTGTCACCTGTGGTGCGGGAATGCCTTACAAGCTGGCCGAGATCGCAGCACATTTCAATGTCTCCTACCTGCCTATCATCAGCTCGGCACGCGCATTCCGTGCCTTGTGGAAGCGCAGCTATCACAAGGTTGCAGAATTGATGTCGGCGGTGGTCTATGAAGACCCTTGGCTGGCAGGCGGGCACAACGGGCTTTCAAACGCCGAGGACCCGCTGAAGCCGGAAGATCCCTATCCGCGTGTAAAGCTGCTGCGCGAAACCATGCGTGCCGAAGGTGTTTCCGAAGCCGTGCCGATCGTTATGGCGGGCGGGGTGTGGTTCCTGCGCGAATGGAACGATTGGATCGACAACCCCGAATTGGGCAAGATCGCCTTCCAGTTCGGCACCCGGCCGCTGCTGACGCAGGAAAGCCCGATCCCGCAAGGATGGAAAGACCGCCTGCGCACGCTCGACGACGGCGACGTGCTGCTGCACAAATTCTCGCCCACGGGCTTCTATTCCTCGGCGATCAAGACCGATTTCCTGTACGATCTGATCCACCGTTCCGAACGACAGATACCTTATAGTAGGGTCGAGGCGGGCGTGCACACGGCGCAGCTCGACGTGGGTGTTCGCGGCAAGAACTTCTGGGTCGCACCTGCCGATTACCAGCGTGCCAAGGCATGGTTCTCCCAAGGCTATACCGAAGCGCTCAAGACGCCTGACGATACGATCGTCTATGTCACCCCGGAAAGCCGCAGGGTAATCCAGCAGGACCAGAAGGACTGCATGGGTTGCCTGTCGCATTGCCAGTTTTCCAGCTGGAAGGACCATGACGATTATACCACCGGGCGGCTGGTCGATCCGCGCAGCTTCTGCATCCAGAAGACCTTGCAGGACATCGCGCACGGCGGGCCGGTGGACGACAATCTGATGTTCGCAGGGCATTCCGCCTATCGCTTTAAAGAGGACCCGTTCTACTCCAACAACTTCACCCCCACGGTGAAGGAACTGGTCGATCGGATTCTGACAGGCGATTGAGGCAGGGCGTCAGCCCATGCGCTGGCGGACGATTCCGTCTCCGTCTTCGCGCAGATGGCGGTCGATGATCACCTGCAGCGCGACATATGCCAGCCGAATCGGCAGGTAATGCTTTGGCGTTTCCTCGCGCGTTGCAAGGGCAATGGCGTTTGGCATGGTCATCCCGTCTGGAATCGCTGTCTCGAACGCTTGGCGTAATCGGGCGACCTTGCGCAGCCGCTCCTTAGCCTCGTCGAGGCTGATCGCCCCATCCTGCGCCTGCGCCAGCGTCTTGCAGCGATAACTGGCGCACACTGCCGGTCGCGATGCGTAGATCAAGCAGCGCGCACCATCGAAAAACCGGCACGGAAGATCGAACCGGTCCTGCGTACCGGCCTGGTGCAGACCCGCGGCGCGCAGCCTGTCGCAGTCGGATTCGGTCAGCGCAAGGTGGGTGAACACATGGCCACCGCAGCACATCCCGCAATCGAGGCAAAGGTCGTTCGGCTCGATCGGGACGGCGCCGCTCAAGTCAGACCAGGCCTTCGAGAACCTGGTCGGGCGGCCTGTGGCCGTCCATCCAGAAGCGGATGTTGGCGATAACCTTCTCGCCCGAGGCCTCGCGCCCTTCGGCAGTGGCGCTGCCGATGTGCGGCAGGGTCATGACGTTGGGATGCTTGAGCAACCGTTTGTCGACATGCGGCTCGTCGGGATAGACGTCGAGGCCGGCCCCGGCCAGATGACCGCTCTTGAGCGCGGCAATCAGCGCCTCCTGATCGATCAGTTCGCCGCGCGCGGTGTTGATGATCGAGGCGCCCGGCTTCATCAGGCCGATCCGCCGCGTATCGAGCAGCCCGTGCGTTTCCTCGTTCAGCGGGCAATGCAGAGTGACGATATCCGCCTCTTGCAGCAGCGCGTCCAGATCGTCGACGAATCGCACGCCGAGCATGGTTTCGACTGCGGAAGGCAGTTGCTTGCGGTTATGGTAGATCACGCTCAGTCCGAACGGACGCGCACGGTGCGCCACGGCCTGGCCGATCCTGCCCATGCCGACAATACCCAGCACCTTTCCGCCAAGTCTGCGCCCCAGCATGCTGGAGGGGGCCCAGCCGCTCCATTTTCCGCTGCGGACGAGCGCCACACCCTCGCGGATGCGCCGTGGAACGCCGATTATGCCGCACATGGCGATATCGGCGGTGTCGTCGGTGAAGACGCCCGGCGTGTTGGTGACGATGATCTTGCGCTTCGCCGCCGCCGCCAGGTCGATATGTTCGGTGCCCGCGCCGAAATTGGCGATCAGGCGCAACTGAGGGCCCGCCTGTTCGATCATTTCCACGTCGATCCGGTCGGTGACGGTGGGAACCAGCACGTCGGCAGCCTGCATCGCGGCGATCAACCGATCGCGGGTGAATGGAACGTCCTCGCGGTTGAGCGTGGTATCGAACAGTTCGCACATGCGCTGTTCGACCGACGGCATGAGATGCCGCGTGACCACGACCCTGGGCTTGTGATCGATCGGCCTTCGGTCGATGGGCTGATCGGAAGAAGTCGCGTTCGCAGGCATGTTGCAGCGCTAATGCGGGCAGGGTGGCGCGGTCAAGCGGCAGAGTGAATCGAGGCGGGCTTGCTGGACTCCGGCAAACACCGGTATCTGGCCGGAATGCGTTCGATTCTCGTCTTTTTCGCTGCCCTGCTCGCCCTGGGCCTGATCGGACCGGCAAATGCGCAAGCGCGCGAGGTGCCTTATTGGGCGTCGCTACGCGCGGAACCGGTCAACATGCGCGTCGGCCCCAGCCAGGATTACCCGATCGAATGGGTCTATCGGCGCAAGGGGTTGCCGGTGAAGGTAGTGCGCGTGGTGGAGGGCTGGCGGCTGGTGCGCGATCCCGATGGCGCGCAGGGATGGGTTGTCGCCCGCCTGCTCGATCCGCAGCGCACGGCGGTAGTGATCGGCAAGGACCTGGCCGCCATCCGCGAAGAACCCGTGGCATCTTCCGCATTGAAATGGAACGCCGAACCCGGGGTCGTCGGCCAGTTGGGAAAGTGCACCGCAGGTTGGTGCGAATTTGATACCAATGGCCGCAAGGGGTGGATCCGCGCCGAACGATTGTGGGGCGCGGGCGAGCCCTGATCGGCCCTCGAATGCAAAAGGGCGGCCCGCAGACCGCCCTTGAGCATGCTGTTACCGATTCTTCTGTTACGTCGTCGCCAAAGGCCGCACGGTCACCGGATCGCCCTCATCGGGAGTAGCCGTGAACGAACCGTCTTCTGCCGGCGGGGACTCCGTAAAGCACATCGCTTCGCGGCCTTCGGTGGTCGGGGTGAAGCAGGTCTTGCCGTCAACCACGGCCCAGGTTCCTTCTTCCATCAGCGCCCCGTCTGCATCGGTATCCGAATAGGTGCCATCGGCGTTGATAATCGCGGTCCCTTCCGTGCCGTCCGCATAGGTCACCGCAAAGGTGCCCACCGGCGTGCCGTTGGCGACGGTAACCGGTGCGGCCTCGGCTGCTTCCTCGGCCACAGGTTCTGCGGCAGGTTCCGGCTGGCAAGCGGCCAGCGTGCCGACAAGCGACACCATCAACAATCTTTTCATCAGACAGACTCCCCCATTGCAAAATTGCGCCCCTGCTGGGGCGTCTACCACAATCGAGGGTCGCATGAAATCGCCGGAGATCAGTCCATCAGTTCAACCGCCACGGCGGTTGCCTCGCCGCCGCCAATGCACAGGCTGGCAACGCCGCGTGACTTGCCGCGTTCGCGCAGGGCGTTGATCAGGGTAACGATGATGCGGGTGCCGCTGGCGCCGATCGGGTGGCCGAGCGCGGTCGCCCCGCCGTTGACGTTGATCCGGTCATGCGGAATGCCGATGTCGCGCATGGCGAACATCGCGACGCAGGCGAATGCCTCGTTCACTTCCCACAGATCGACATCGTCCACGCTCCAGCCCGCACGTTCGAGCACCTTTTCGATCGCGCCGACCGGGGCGACAGTGAAATCCTTGGGTTCGCGCGCATGGGCCGCCATGGCCGCCACTCTTGCCACGGGCTTCAGTCCCTTGTCGCTGGCGATGCTGGCGCGTGTCAGCACAACCGCTGCGGCGCCGTCCGAAATCGAGCTGGAGGTGGCGGCGGTGATCGTCCCGTCCTTGGCAAAGGCCGGGCGCAGCGCTGGGATCTTTTCGGGCTTGCCCTTCGATGGCGATTCGTCGGTATCGACCATCACATCGCCCGCGCGGGTCGCAACCGTCACCGGCACCACTTCGCCTGCAAACGCGCCGCTTGCGATCGCGGCATTGGCGCGGCGCAGCGACTCGATCGTATAGTCGTCCATCTCCTCGCGTGTGAGCTGGTATTCGTTCGCGGTATCCTGCGCGAATGTGCCCATCGCCCGGCCTGCCTCATAGGCATCTTCGAGCCCGTCGAGGAACATGTGATCATAGGCGGTATCGTGGCCAATCCGCGCGCCGGAGCGGTGCTTCTTGAGCAGGTACGGCGCATTGGTCATGCTCTCCATTCCGCCCGCGATAACGAAATCGACCGTTCCCGAAGCGAGCGCTTCGGAACCCATGATCACGGTCTGCATGCCCGAGCCGCATACCTTGTTGACCGTGGTTGCCTGCACCGATTTGGGCAGACCAGCCTTGAGCGCGGCCTGGCGCGCCGGTGCCTGGCCGAGCCCGGCGGGAAGCACGCAGCCCATGTAGATGCGGTCAAAACTTGCGCCATCGACGCCCGAGCGCTCGACAGCTGCCTTGACCGCGGTGGCCCCAAGGTCGGTGGTCGAAGCATCGGCCAAAGCGCCCTGCATCGCGCCCATCGGCGTGCGGGCATAGGACAGGATGACAATCGGATCGGCTTCGGAGAACTGGGGCATGATATTTCCCTTGGAGAGATGGCGTGGTGTGGTCGGCCTGTCTAAAGTTGCACTGCGGCAATGGCAATCGGAATGCGTATTCGCTTGTCAGACGGAAATCGATCAGCAAGAACCAATCGCAAATCGAAACGCAATTCAGACAAAAGCGGAGAGCATGATGGCAGACGACCAGCGCCAGGAAATGGAACGGCTGCTGCGCTTGCAGCGCGATGCCTTCACTGCCTCGCGGCCCGAGAGCATGGCGATGCGCAAGGACCGGATCAAACGCGCCATGGCCTTGCTGAAAGAGCACGGTAGCACGCTGGCCAAGACGATGAGCGCCGATTTCGGCAATCGCAGCACCCACCAGTCGATGATCACCGATATCGCCGTCACCGTCAGTGCTGGCAAGGATGCGCTTAAGCACATGGATGGCTGGGCGCGGACCGAGCAGCGCAAGGTCCAGTTTCCGCTGGGTCTGTTGGGGGCGAAGGCCGAAGTCCGTTATGAACCTAAGGGTGTGATCGGTATCCTCAGCCCGTGGAACTTCCCGGTGAACCTCGCGTTTGGCCCGCTGATGCAGGTGCTGGCGGCGGGCAACCGCGCGATGATCAAACCCAGCGAATTCACCGAGCGCACATCGCTGCTGATGAAGGAACTGGTCAGCGAATATTTCACGCCTGACGAAGTGGTGGTGATCACCGGCGGCCCCGAAGTGGCGGCGGCTTTCGCATCGCTGCCGTTCGATCATCTGGTGTTCACCGGATCGACCGCAACCGGGCGGCGGGTGATGGCGGCGGCGGCCGAAAACCTCGTTCCGGTCACGCTCGAACTCGGTGGCAAGAGCCCGGTCGTCATGGGCCGCAGCGCCAATTTCGCCAAGGCGGGCGAGCGGATTGCTCTGGGCAAGATGATGAATGCCGGACAGATCTGCCTCGCGCCCGATTACATGATCGTGCCCGAAGACAAGGAGGACGCGGCGATTGCCGGCGTGACCCGGGGCGCGCAGGCGATGTATCCGACGCTGATCGAGAATGACGACTACGCATCGATCGTCAGCGACCGGCATTTCGCGCGGCTGCAAGGGCTGGTCGCCGATGCGCGCAGCAAGGGCGCCGAAGTGATCGAAGTCAATCCGGCAGGCGAGGATTTCGCCAGCGCCAATGCGCGCAAGATGCCGCTCACCATCCTACGCAATGTAAACGATGACATGCTGGCGATGCAGGAGGAGATTTTCGGGCCGGTGCTGCCGGTCAGGACCTATCGCGCGATCGACGAAGCGATCGACTATGTGAACGCGCACGACCGCCCGCTGGGCCTGTATTATTTCGGGCATGACCGGCGCGAGCAGGAGAACGTGCTGACGCATACCATATCGGGCGGGGTCACCACCAACGACGTGATCTTCCACGTTTCGATGGAGGACCTGCCGTTTGGCGGCGTCGGGCCATCGGGGATGGGCGCCTATCACGGTATCGAGGGCTTCCGCGAGTTCAGCCACGCGCGCGCGGTCTATCATCAGCCAAGGATCGACATTGCCAAGCTGGGCGGTTTCAAGCCGCCCTATGGCAAGGCGAGCGCACGCGCGGCGAAGGCGCTGATGAAATAGGGGAGGCGTTGGATGAGCGGAACCGGGCCGAGGTCATGCGGGGTGGCGATTGAATATGCTTCACCGTAATTCCGTAATTCTTCAGGACGCTCCAAGTAGACATAAGACGGAGGAGGTGTGAAATGACATGCAGGATTCATCTGGGGCTAGCCGCGCTGGCTTGCCTTTCCGGTTGCAGTCAGGGATACTCGGACGGCGCAACGTCATTCACACTGTACCGCAACTCGTTTCTCGACAGCACTATGCGTGTCCACTGGGCGACGTTCGACGCAGCGGAGAGTGACCGGAATTACAATAGGAACAATTGTGAAATGGCCTCGCGTCTGCTCAATGCCAACTTCAATGCCTCGGCCCGCGCAGAAGGAAAAGAGCCGGACTCTACAGTGGGGTTTTGGTGCGAACCCGGGGGATATACCGAAGAGGGAACTGTGCCTAGGTCCTTCCCTGCAGCTTTCCCGACAGACGTCTGAAACGAAACAACTCAGGCCACAGGACTGATTGCGTAATTACGATTTCAGTCTACCAAATGCATTCATTCAACTTGTCTGGCAGGGCTCGACCCGCGCCCACGCCGTTTATCGAACCCGCGAATTCGCTACCATCGCAGATATCGCCGATTCGCGGCCTTGCGTCATGCACATGAGAGGCTTAGAGGCGGCACGAATTTGAGCCCCCCAAGGATTCTCCCGTGGTCGATCTCAGCCAGTACCTGCCGATCCTGATATTCCTGTTCATCGCGGCGGGATTGTCGGCGCTGTTCGTGTTCCTGCCGATGGGCGTGGCGTGGCTCACCGGGGCGCACCAGCCCGATGCCGAAAAGCTGAGCGAATACGAATGCGGCTTCCCCGCGTTCGAGGACCCGCGCAGCCAGTTCGATGTGCGCTTCTACCTGGTGGCGATCCTGTTCATCATCTTCGACCTTGAGGCGGCGTTCCTGTTCCCCTGGGCAGTCAGCCTGGACATGACGGGCTGGACCGGCTGGATCACCATGATGGTATTCCTGGGCGAACTGGCGATCGGCCTTGCCTATGCCTGGAAAATTGGGGCGCTGGATTGGGAATGAGCACGATTATCACCCCTCCCAATGCATTGCCGACGGCGCAGGGCGGCGAACTGCGCCAGCCCGATGCCGATTATTTCCGCGCGCTGCAAAGCGAGGTGAATGACAAGGGTTTCCTCGTCACCAGCACCGAGGACCTGTTCCAGTGGGCGCGCACCGGCAGTCTGTGGTGGATGACCTTCGGCCTCGCCTGCTGCGCGGTCGAGATGATCCACGTCAACATGCCGCGTTACGACATGGAACGCTTCGGTGTTGCCCCGCGCGCCAGTCCGCGCCAGTCGGACGTGATGATCGTGGCGGGCACGCTGTGCAACAAGATGGCCCCGGCGCTGCGCAAGGTCTATGATCAGATGTCGGAGCCGAAATATGTCATCTCGATGGGTAGCTGCGCCAACGGCGGCGGCTATTACCACTACAGCTATTCGGTAGTGCGCGGGTGCGACCGGATCGTGCCGGTCGATATCTATGTGCCCGGTTGCCCGCCAACGGCAGAGGCGCTGCTCTATGGCGTGATGCAGTTGCAGCGCAAGATCCGCCGCGTGGGGACGATCGAGCGATGAGCGTGCTCCATTCTGCCCCGAAATTTGCCTCGAACGAAGGCGTGCTCAAGGCGTTGACCAAGGCGCTCGGCAAGGTGGTGCTCGCCACCAGCGAAGCGCATGGCGAGATCGTGATTACGGTAAAGCGCGCGGCAATCGAGGATGCGCTGCGTCTGCTGCGTGACGATCACCAGTACCAGCAGCTGATGGAGATTGCCGGGGTCGATTTCCCCGACCGCGCCGAACGTTTCGAAGTGGTCTATATGCTGCTCAGTCTCACGAAGAACCACCGCGTGATGGTCAAGTGTTCGACTGACGAGAACACGCCGGTGCCAACCGTCACCACGCTGTGGCCGGTGGCAGGCTGGCTCGAGCGCGAGGTGTTCGACCTTTACGGCGTCAAGTTCGCGGGCAATCCCGACCTGCGCCGCATCCTCACCGATTACGGCTTCGAAGGGCATCCCTTCCGCAAGGATTTCCCGCTGACCGGCTATGTCGAGTTGCGCTATTCCGAAGAGGACAAGCGCGTGGTTTATGAGCCGGTCGAGCTGGCGCAGGACCTCAGGCAATTCGACTTCATGAGCCCGTGGGAGGGCGCCGAATACGTGCTGCCCGGTGATGAGAAGGCTGAGGAGGGCAAGGCATGAGTTGCACGCACAGCCCGTTCGTCCTGAGCCTGTCGAAGGGCAACGGGCGCCGCTCATACTTCGACAAGCTCAGCACGAGCGGCTTGGAGGTGCTCTCATGAGCTTCGCGCTGGAACAGTCGCCCACCACTGGCGATGAGGTCATCACCAATTACACGATCAACTTCGGTCCGCAGCATCCGGCGGCGCATGGTGTGCTGCGCATGGTGATGGAGCTCGACGGTGAGGTCATCGAACGGATCGATCCGCACGTCGGGCTGCTCCACCGCGGCACCGAAAAACTGATCGAGCACAAGACCTATCTGCAGGCGCTGCCCTATTTCGACCGGCTCGATTACGTCTCGCCGCTGTGCCAGGAACATTCCTATGTGCTGGCGATCGAGAAGCTGCTCAATCTCGAAGTGCCGATCCGCGCGCAATATCTGCGCGTACTGTTTGCCGAACTGACGCGCATTTCCAACCACATGCTCAACATCGGCAGCCATGTGATGGATGTCGGCGCGATGACACCCAACCTGTGGGTGTTCGAACTGCGCGAAGACTGCATGAATTTCTTCGAACGGGCCAGCGGTGCGCGCATGCACAGCGCCTGGTTCCGCCCCGGCGGCGTCCATCAGGACGTGCCCGAAAAGCTGCTGGCCGATATCGGCCACTGGGTCGATACGCGGCTGCCCGAACTGTTCGGCGATGCGATGAGCCTCGTCATCGACAACCGCATCTTCAAGCAGCGCAATGTCGATATCGCGGTTG
>PNJY01000091.1 GCA_013822125.1 Erythrobacter sp.
CGCGATGCTGGTCGCCTCGGTCGTGTGGTTCCAGCTGGGCGAGGGGGTGTGGACCACGCACGAGCTGCTGATTTCGGTGTTCCTGTTCGTCACCGCGCCCATCAGCGCCAACATGATCGCCAAGGTCCACCTCCACCGCCTGCGCACCGGCGAGCAGAACGAAGCGGCAGGCCCCGCCGGCCCTCCCGCGCCCCCGCCGGGCAGCGCCGACTGGGCCACGCACGAGGCGCCCCACCAAGGCACACCAGGGGACTTCGCGGGGGATTAGAGGGCTGCGCGTTGCAGGCTATGCGGCGGACAGAGGAGGTAGCGGGAATCTCTAAATCTGGATAAAACTCTAAATTGTCGATGTTTTCATAGACAATGACTTGCTCATACCCCCAAGAATACCCCCAAACCGCTCTCCCTGTCAGTCTGCTCGCCCCGCGAATTAATCGGCGTTCGGTGCAGTTTGGTTCGCGCCAATCGGCTGAAAAATGCGGTTCCTTACCCCGCCAAACTGCCTTGGAATGCGCTAGCTAACCGCAAATCATCAGCCTCAGCCCGTCCCAAGAATTAATCGCAGTCCGATGTCGCAGTCTGACAGATGATCGAAAACGACAAGTGGCCAGCGGCTTAGTCCCCTTGCCCTGCCCTCCCATGCGGCTAAGAACGCATCGAAAGGGGCACGCATGATCGAGATTGCCAGAGAGTATCACCGCACGGTCCATGCCGCCGCCAGAGGGTCTGTAAACGGCGAGGAAGAGGCGCAACTCACTACACCGGTCAGCAACCTTTTCACGGCGCTGGCGGCTGCGGCTGGACTTGGCCAGCTTGCTCTCATCCGGGAAACCCGCACCGGCTCCACCCGCCCTGACTTCGCAGCCCTGCTCACGGTCAACCGCCGCACCATGCAGAAGGGCTATGTCGAGTTGAAGGCCCCCTCTGTGTCGGTCGATCCAACGCAATGGCGCGGCCGGAATTTGCGCCAATGGGAGAAAATGCGGGACGAGGCGGACATCCTGATTGTCTGCAATGGGCAGGAGGCCCAACTCTACCGGTCTGGCATTCAACAGGGCCCCGGTGCCACCTTGCCCTATGACAATCCGGACGCATGGGACCCCGCCCCTCTTACCGCCCTGCTTGGCCGGTTCTTCGAGCTCCAACCGGCCCCCATCACCAGCATCGCCGATCTGACCAACCGCTTAGCTGTGCGCACGCGCGATCTGCGCGACAGGATCGAATGGCTGCTCGAGAATGGGGATGATGCCGAGAAGCGGGAGGCGAACGGCAGTTTCGCCGCATGGCGCGCGCATATCTATCCCGATGCCGAAAAGCGCGATTTCGCCGATGGTGTCTCGCAGGTGATTGCTTACGGCATGGTGCTGGCCGCGCTCACCCCCGGCGATCCGGATACCGATGGTGACGGCCATATCAATGTCACCGAGGCTCGCGATGCCATCCGCGAGATGAGCCCGGTGCTGGCCGCCGCCTTCGCGCCCTTGATCGACAAGCCCGTTTTGCGCCGCGCGACCGAGGTGGAGGTGGGAGGACTGGAAACCCTCATCAGCGCGATCGACCGTGAGAGGATTGCCACGCCCGATCGGCGCGGCGATGCCTGGCTGCGCTTCTACGAGGATTTCCTTGCGGTCTATGACCCCGAGGAACGGCGCGAAGCCGGTGTCTATTACACCCCGGTCGATGCCGTCTCCGCCATGACGGCCATGACTGGCCACCTGCTCACGCAACGGCTGGGCATGCGGCTGGGGTTCGGCGATGCAAACGTGGTGACGCTGGACCCGGCGACCGGGACAGGGACCTTCCCCCTTGCTGCGATCGATCATGCCGCGCGGCTGGCGCCAGACGTTCGGGGGCCGGGAGGCGTGCAGCAAGCCGCCGCCAACCTCGCCCGCAACCTCTATGCCTTCGAGCTCCTGCCCGGCCCTTATGCCGTCGCGCACCTTCGCTTGTCGCAGCGCCTCACCCAGCTTTCAGGCGAAGCGCAATATGCCAAGGTGATCCTGACCGACACGCTCGAAGCCCCCGACGAACGCGCCATTTCCTCGATCGACCTGTTCGGGGATCAACAGGTGCTGGCGGAAGAGCAGGAACGCGCCAACCGCGTGAAGCGCGAGCAGGAGGTGACCGTAGTGATCGGGAACCCGCCCTATCGCCGGGTCGCGCGTGACATCCAAGGTAGGGGATCGGGCGGCTGGGTTCTCGATGGTGTCGTGGAAGGACGGGAGAACGAGAAAAGCCTGTTCGATGATCTGCTGGAGGTTACGCAGCGGGAAGGCACCAATTTTTCGGCGATCTCTTCACTCTATAACCTCTATACCTATTTCTGGCGCTGGGCACTGTGGAAGACCTTTGAATCCCGCGCCGCTGGGCCCGGTATAGTATCACTCATCACTAGCAGCAGCTGGCTTAATGGCCCCGGCTTTATTGGTTTGCGAGAGCTTGCGAGGCAATTGGCCGACGAGATTTGGGTTATAGACTTGGGCGGAAACAACCGTGGCACCAATCCCGAAGAGAACATATTTGCGATCGAGACGCCGGTAGCAATTGTGACTATGGTGCGAGACGGCGCAACAAATCGTGAGCGTCCCGCATCAGTAAACTACCGCCGGCTACGAGGCACAGCGGAGGCGAAGTTAGAGGCGCTCCGCACCATTGGCGGTTCCGAGGCCCCATTTTCCGGGGACTGGCAGAGAGCTCCATCAGGCTGGCTTGACCCATTGATTCCCTCAAGCGGTGATGCCGCTTGGGAAGACATGCCGTTGGTTACCAATCTTTTCCCTTGGCAGCAGCCGGGCTGCAAATTCGGTCGAACATGGCCGATAGCGCCAGCCTCCGATCTGCTGTCCCAACGTTGGCAACGTCTTGTTGCCTCGAACGTAGATGACCGTCCGAAGCTATTTTACACGGGCTCAAGCGGGCGCAATGTGCAGACCAGAGTTCGAGACTTGCCCACTTTGGCATCCTTGCCACCTAGCGCGCCATATCGCCCGATCAGGAGATATGGATTTAGAAGCTTTGATCGGCAGTTCGCTTTCGATGATCCACGGCTGGCCAAAACTGAGAGTCCGTCGCTTTGGCAAACTCAATCGCCGGATCAGGTTTTCTTGATGACCCCTTCGGCGATAGGTCTAGGACCGGGGCCAGGCATGACAGCGTTCGCCTATGTGCCTGATCTGAACGCGTTTCGGGGATCCTACGGCGTAAGCGATGTAATTCCGCTCTATCGGGATGCCGAAGGCTCGAGCCCAAACATAACTGCGAGATTGGCCTCAACTCTTGCGACATTGTTAGGGATAGCCCCCCCATCAGTCGAAGATTTGGCCGCCTACTGCTATTCTCTCCTTACGGCGCCTGACTATCAGCAACGTTTCGCGGTTCCATTGGAGTCACCGGGACCGCGCGTTCCAATCACCGCCGACCCTGCACTCTGGGCAGAAGCCGTAGGCAAGGGGAAATATCTGATCTGGCTGCACACCTACGCCGAGCGGATGATCGACCAATCCGCCGGGCGCGCGCGGCGCTTGCCAGAGGTCGAAGGGGTCGGCTGGGATGTCGCAGTCAGCCGCATTCCCGAGGATACCTCGGAAATCAGCTATGACGAGGAAAGCGGCACCATCACGGTAGGCGATGGTAGGGTTGGCGGTGTTCGCCCCGAGGTGTGGGCCTATTCGGTCAGCGGCATGCAGGTGTTGCCCAAGTGGCTTGGCTACCGTACCCACAAGGGCACTGGGCGCGCGGTCAGTTCCAGCAGCGAGCTTGATCGCATCCGGCCCACCGCATGGGCCGACGAGTGGAACGACGAACTGCTCGATCTGGTGCGCATCCTCACCGTCACGGTCGATAGCCAGCCGCGCCTTGCCGATCTACTCGACAGGATTTGCGAGGGTGAGCTGATTTCGGAGGCCGATTTGCCCAAGCCAACCGCCGAACAACGCATGCCGCCAGCGACCCTCTGAGAATCTTCGTGCACAGGTCTTCCACACCGGACAACCACGGTAGGATTGATTTGCGGGGGCAGACATCGGCATACCCTGTCCCATGGTAATCCAGCCCGACCTCTTCCCGTCCGCCCCGCATCAGGAGCAAGTGAACCCTGATGAGGTGCGCGAGCAGATGATCGGTTTGCTGGCAACCGCCCGCGCCGCCATCGACTCCGCGCCGTGGGATGCGCGCCGTCAGCGATTCTGGCGCAAGGTCTATCCGCAGATGTCGCGGTGGCTCACGGACCCGGAAGAGGCCAAGCAACTGTGCTTCGAGTTCACCGCCGAGCTTGATCGCATCGAGACTTTGCTGGCGGCCTAAGGCGGCAGGCATAGCTTCCCCACCCGTTAGGGCCACACCACAGAGAAACCCTGACGGTGTGAAACGGATTAACCCACTGGCACTCTCTGGCATGTTTACCGCGCATCCGTAACGTGGATCATCCGGGGCCCCCACCGTTGGCCGTCCGGCCTGCCGTGGTCGCATTCGGCCCTCGCAATGAAGGCCGTGGCGTTTGAGCGCGTCTATCCGCATTGCCATCCAGCGAGGCTTTGCGAGGAGCGGGTGATACTCCCATGCCATCGACCCGTCAGAGTGGATCACTCTCTTTGCGGGCTCGCCCTTTTCCGGATGCCGAGCAACTCGGAAACGATGGACTTACCCAAGGCAGCTTCATTCTGTGGAGCGGGAGGAAGCGCCAATTCGCATAAACCGCTGGCCGCCAATCGTGATCGAGCACGGCTGGCGGCCTGAACCGGGATAGGCAGGGCTTAGGTGGTGCCGCTCTCGATCAATGCATGCAGCGATGCGGCGGGAATGATGGTGCGGTTGCCGATCTTGCGAACCTCCAGCCGCCCTTCCTTGATCAGGTGATAGAGGTAGGTCTTGCCAAGGCTGGTGGCCTTGCAAGCTTCCTTCACTGAATAGGCGAGGGGCTGAAGCTGATCAGCGGGCTTGGTGTGCTCGCGCATATTGTTGCTCCGACATTTGAAGGGTCGGCAGCGAACATGGGCGGACAGCGCTAGTGGGTCACCGTCAAGCTACTTGAGCGATTTGGCGGAAGTGCGCCCGTCCAGATCATTGAGCGAGAAGCAGGGGCGGGAGCCCATCGACTGGAGCGGATGTGGGACGTAACCAATCCTCCTGCACAGCCTCTTGAAACGCTGAAATTCGCGCTCGAGCGAACGACCTGAAGCGGCCTTTATCGTCATGGCTTGGGCAGCGATTTCGTATGCTTTGCCTCGAGTGACGCCGGTATCCCGCTCAATCGTGAGAACTGCATGTCCAAACCGGATGACATCTAAGTCCTCGCCCAGGCGCTTGTAGAAGTTGCCCTGCGGAAATTCCTTGTCCAGCCGCGCACGCAATTCCAGCCGGAAGTATTCCATCGACTGATCGCTGCCCACTTTCATTATGTATCGCAGCGCTCGCGGACCTACCCGTTTAGCCATGCGCCGCAAGGGGCCAAACGAAAGCCGGCGGGGTCCCGGAACTCTCTTCAGCTGAGGTAGGGCCCCACGTTCGCGAACCTTTGCGGTCCGAGGCTGAGAGGGTGCAATGATCGCAAAGGCCAGCGCCGCAAAATCGGTTTCGAACTGCTGGATGTCAGCGGGCGCCGCCGTGTCACTTACATATCTCGCGGTCATCTCGCCGATGCTCCGCTGCAATTCGAACCTCTGCATTTCCACAGGCGGAATGGAAGGCTTCTTCATACCTCAGACTGCCGTTCGTTCGGCAAGGTTGATGACATCAGCGCCCTTGCGCAGCTGATCCAGATAATCGCTCCACCATTGCGCCATATCGACACGCTCCTTCCAGTGCGCGCCGCGGTGATAGGCCGCTCTCACCTTGTCGCTGTCTCCATGCGCGAGCGCCCGCTCGATCGCATCGGGGCTCCACTTCCCGCTCTCGTTCAAGAGGGTTGAGGCCATGGCGCGGAAGCCGTGGGCGGTCATTTCATCGGTGGTGTAACCCAGCCGCCGTAATGCCGCGTTCAAGGTGTTGTCGCTCATGGCGCGGGTGCGGGCGCGGATCGAATGGAACACATAGCCAGTTGGCCCCGTCACTTCGAGCACCTCGCGCAGGATCGCCACCGCTTGCCTCGATAGGGGGACATGGTGAGCCTTGCGCATCTTGGTCTTGCCAGCCGGGATCACCCAAAGCGCCTGATCCAGATCGATATCGGCCCACTCGGCATGGCGGATTTCGCCGGGGCGAACGAATACATGGGGGGCGAGCTGCAAGGCGAACTTGGTAATGCCGCTGCCCTCATATCCATCGATGGCGCGCAGCAAGTCACCGACCTTCGCCGCATCGGTGATCGCGCCGTAATGAGTGACCTTGGGCGCGGTGAGCGCACCGCGCAAATCACGGGTAGGGTCTGATCGCAGCCGCGCCGTTGCCACCGCATAGCGGAAAACCATGCTGGAGAGTTGCAAGGTGCGCCTTGCGCTCTCCAGATTGCCCTTGTTCTCGATCTTGCGGATCGCGGCGAGAATGTCGGCTGGCTCAATGTCTGCAATCGGAAGGCCGCCGATCGAGCCGTTCAGTAGGGACAGTAGATATTCGCTGCGCGTTGCCGTTGCTGGAGCCCAGCCCTTCTCACCATCGCGCCGCCGCTTCGCGCAATACTCGGCGGCGATTGCCTTGAAAGTGTCGGCCGCTTCCATGCGCTTTCGGATCTTGTCGCGCTGTTTCTCACGTGAAGGGTCTTTGCCCTTGGCGAGCAATTCCCGCGCATCTTCTCGCCGCTTGCGCGCATCGCTGAGGCTGACTGCCGGATAGGCCCCGAGCGCCAGCAGCTTTTCCCTCCCCTCGAACCGATACTTGAAGCGCCAGAGTTTGCCGCCAGCCGGGGTGATGAGAAGGAACATCCCTTTTTCATCGCTGAGCTTTGTGGCCTTTGGGCCCGGCTTTGCTTGCCGGATCGCTACATCGGTGAGTGGCATTTGCTAGCGCGCCTTTGCTGTCCTGATACCCCCATGGGCGGGGGTATTGCATCGGCTCTCCACTGATACCCCCTCAATCATACCCCCAGCACATTGCGGCAGGGGGCGAAAGCGGGCGAACCGGTGTGAACCGATTGCGAGGAAATATCAGGCTTTCTGGGGGCTTGTCTAGGCGGCTATGAGTGCCTGCGAACGAGGAAGTGGAGCGGGTAGCGGGAATCGAACCCGCATAGCCAGCTTGGAAGGCTGGAGCTTTACCACTAAGCTATACCCGCTCGGGCTCCGTGAGGGGCCATGCCACTGATGGCGCGGTTGCGTCAATATCGGCAGTGGGCGGGGTGGGCAGTTTCAGCTGCCGACAGCGATATTGTCGATCAGCCGGGTGCCGCCGATGCGGGCTGCGACCAGCAGGCGGGCCTGTGCCTCACCCAGCGTCTCCAGCGGGACGAGCGAGGCGGCGTCGGCGAGGGTCGCGTAATCGATGCTGGCGAAACCCGCCGCGAGAAGCTCGGCTTCGAGCGTGCCCAGCGCTTCGGCCACGCCCGTGCCGCCCTTGATCGCTGCGGCGGCGACCTGCATCGCGCGCGGCAGGGCGGCGGCGGCGGCGCGTTGCTCAGGCGTCAGATAGCGGTTGCGGCTCGACATCGCGAGGCCATCGGCCTCGCGTACGGTCGGCACCCCGATGATCGCGTCGACATGGGGCCGGGTCAGATCGAGATCGCGCGCCATCGCCCGGATCACGGCGAGCTGCTGGAAATCCTTCTCGCCGAAGAACGCCATGTCGGGAGCGACCTGGTTGAAGAGCTTGCAGACCACGGTCGCCACGCCATCGAAATGGCCGGGGCGCGCCGCACCGCACAGGCCATCGCTGACCCCGGCGACGCTGATATTGGTGGCAAAGCCCGGCGGATACATCGCCGCCGCATCGGGCGCCCACAGCAGCGCCACGTCCTCGGCCTCGAGCATCGCGGCGTCGGCGGCGAGTTGGCGCGGATAGGAATCCAAGTCCTCGTTCGGGCCGAACTGCTTCGGGTTGACGAAGATCGAGGCGACCACGTGATCGGCCTCGGCCCGCGCGCGGCGCACCAGCGTGAGGTGCCCTTCGTGCAGCGCGCCCATCGTCGGAACCAGCGCGATTGTCGCATTTCCGACCCGCAGCGGTGCCAATGCGGTTCTCAACATTTGCTGTGTCTTGACCGTTTGCACCGTCAGGCCTCCAAGGATACACGCGAGAGCACGCCCTAGCGGCGCTTGCTGTCCCATTTCAAGCCGCCCGCGCCGTCGCCCGCCGACAGCGTCAATGACTGGCCCCGAGAGACCCGTGATGCCCGCCGCCGCCACTCCTTCCGAACCTGCCGCGACCCGCGTTTTGCGCAAGGGGCAGGCGCACCGGATCGTTTTCGCCAACGAGAAGGGCGGCACCGGCAAGTCGACCACCGCGGTCCATGTCGCGGTGGCGCTGTCCTATCTCGGCGCGCGCGTCGCCTCGATCGATCTCGATCCGCGTCAGCGCACCATGCACCGCTATATCGAGAACCGGCTCGCCACGCTCGAGAAGCGCGGGCTGACCTTGCCGACCCCGGACTGCGAGGTGTTTCGCGGCAACGGCACCGGCGATCTGCTGGGGATGATCCGCCGGCTCGAGGCGAACTGCGATTTCCTCATCATCGACAACCCCGGGCGCGACGATCCCTATGCCCGCATCGCGGTCGAGCATGCCGACACGCTGGTCACGCCGATGAACGACAGCTTCGTCGATTTCGACCTCATCGGCCAGGTCGATGCCGAAACCTTCAAGGTCAAGAAGCTCTCCTTCTTTGCCGAACTGATCTGGGAAGCGCGGATGAAGCGCAGCCGGATGACGCTCGAGCAGCAGCGGCCCGAGATGGACTGGATCGTGGTCAGGAACCGCACCGGCCACGTCGAGGCGAAGAACCAGGCGCGTCTGCACAAGGCGCTGGGCGAGATGGCCAAGCGCGTCGGCTTCCGGGTGACGCAGGGCCTTTCGGAACGCGTGATCTACCGCGAGCTGTTCCCCTCGGGCCTGACGCTGCTCGACAAGGGGCATCTGGGCGAGCTCGGCACCAGCCACCTTGTGGCGCGGCAGGAGCTGCGCGCGCTGGTCAAGGCGCTGCGCCTGCCCGAATTCAGCCGCGAGAAGGGCACGCTGGAGCTGGCATGAAGTATCTGCTGATCATCGTGGCCCTCTGCGTCTTCTGCCGCTGGGCGATCGGCAAGTGGCCGTGGGAGCTGCTGCGCAGCACGCCGACCCGCAGCCAGGCGGTGTTCCGCGCGCGCAAGCTGCTCGGGGTCGAGGCCGGGGCGGGGCGTGAGGAGATCATCACCGCGCATCGCCGCCTGACCACGCTGGTGCACCCCGACAAGGGCGGCAGCAATACCGCGATGCAAGAGGCCAATGCCGCGCGCGACCTGCTGCTAGACGAATTGCCCGATCCGCCGGAAGGGACGCTGCCCTGAACCTGCTTCGCGCGCATCGCAGGATTGACACAATCGCGCGGCACGGGTTTGCCTGAAACGGAACATGGCAGGGAATGTTCGGTGCGATCGATCCGTTACGCGGATGGCACCTGCGGCTCTGCCGGATGCCTCGGCCCCGATCACAGCTCGCCCCGGCGGCAAGGAGACCCCCTCGATCATGCAACACCAGTTCCATCCCACCATCCTGCGCGAATACGACATTCGCGGGGTGATCGGCGAAACGCTGGGCGCGGATGATGCGCGGGCGATCGGCCGGGCTTTCGGCACGCTGCTGCGCGAGGCGGGCGGCCGCACCGTGGCGGTGGGGTATGACGGGCGGGTCAGCTCGCCGATGCTCGAGCACGCGCTGGTCGAGGGGTTGACGTCGAGCGGCTGCGATGTGGTGCGGATCGGGCTCGG
>PNJY01000092.1 GCA_013822125.1 Erythrobacter sp.
GGCAGGTGTGGTCGTTACCCAAAATGCGTTACACGGCTGGTTTTGATTGAAGTCGACAATCTTTGTACGTTCGACCGGCCCATCGAATCGCGAGGGAGCGGGCCAAAGGCTGGGCCATCCGAATTGCGTTCCACGCTGCGCGAGGTGGGCTCGCTTGGCTTGGCAAAGCAGAGATGGTCGAGCCGAGCATCAACGCCTGATCAGAAAACGTTGCTCAGTCCCATTGGACCACTTGCGGCGGGCCGTGTGGCGCGCGTGTCGGCGGGAAAGAGCATCGGACATAGTGACGAATAGTGCCGTAAACGCCAAAATTTGTATCGGAAATCGGTACCCATGGACTCGTTAACGCGTTTCTATTGACGTTTAGTCTATTAAATGTCATTTCCCCCCCATAATCAGGGGAGGATACCAATGAAGAAGCTGTTCCCGGCCATCTCGGCCCTGCCGCTTGCTGCGCTGTGCAGCCAACCGGTGCTTGCGCAAGACGCGGACGATTCGGCTGAGCAAAGCGAAAACGTCATCATCGTGACCGCGCAGCTGCGCGAGGAAAACGTCCAGGATGTTCCCATCGCGATCACCGCTCTCACCGGCGAGAACATCCGCAATGCCCGTATCGAGGACGCGCTGGATCTTCAGTTCAATTCACCCAATGTCATCCTCTCGGCCAACCGCAACCTGACGATCCGCGGGGTCGGGTCCCAGTCATTCGGCGGATCAAACGACACCAACATCGGCGTTCTGATCAACGGCGTCTTCCTGCAGCAGGGCAGCACCTTTGGTGAATTCTTCGACCTCGAACGGGTCGAGGTGCTGCGCGGTCCGCAAGGCACGCTGTTCGGCCGCAACACCACGGGCGGCCTGATCAATTTCGTGACCCGCAAGCCCACCGATGATTTCGAAGGCTATGTGAGCGCGCAGGTCGAGAACTTTGACGGTCGTCGCATCGAAGGTGCGGTGAACGTGCCGATTATCGAGGGCTTCGGCTTGCGGTTTGCTGGTCACTACCTCAAGCGCGACGGCTATACCCGAAACCTCGAGGATGGCTCGCGCATCGACGGCCGTGACCAGTTCACGTTGCGCGGCAGCGCCCGGCTCGACACCGGCTCAGGCACGACGGTCGACTTCGTGGTCACGTATTTCGAAGAAGACAGCAACCGCGCCAACGCGGTGAAAACGCTCTGCACACCCGATCCGACGTTGGGCTGCTCGCCTGACTCGGTCACCAATGATTTCCCTGCCGTGAACTTCCCGATCGACCGCTTCCTGCTTCCCGGGATCGTGCGCGCCGATACCTTCAGCGCCAATCCGGCCGATCTGCGTGAAGTTCGCATCGACGTTTTGCCCGAACAGCGGGCCAAGGACCTGCTTGCCACCTTCGAGATCAATCAGGACATCGGAGACTCGCTGCGCCTGACTTCGGTCACCGGTTTCCGGGACGGCAGCAATGATTCCGTCCGTGACTTCGATCAGGGCACGCGGCCCAATGCCTTCAATCCCAGTGCGATTTCGCCCGCAAATGGCGCAGGCAATGGTGTCCTGACCTACCTGCTTGGTCCGGGTCAGGTGATTTCGTCGCCCGATTGGCGTTCGGCCCAATATGGTTCGGGAGAGCGCGATCAGGTCAGCCAGGAACTGCGTCTGGCTTCGGACTTTTCCGGGCCGTTCAACTTCCTGATCGGTGGCTATTACCTGAAGGCCAACAGCGCCGGCGATGTGATCACCTATATGCCTGCCAATCGCACGGCTGGTTTCATCGCGGCCGGTGTGACCACCGATGCCAGCGTTACATCACACGCGGTGTTCGGTGAGGTCTATTTCGACATCACGCCTGAACTGAGCGTGCTGGGCGGCATCCGATACACCAAGGATGACAAGTCGATCCGCACCGCCAGCGGCACCTTCGCGCTTGGCCCGTTCTTCGAGGGCGAGGCCAGCTTCGATGCATGGACCGGACGCGGCAGCGTGACGTGGCAGCCAACGCCGGACAACAATCTTTATCTGACCTTCTCGCGCGGGTTCAAATCGGGCGGATTCAATCCCGGCAACGTGGGCACGCCCACCTTCGATTCCGAATTCATCAACTCCTGGGAGCTCGGTTCGAAGAACACGCTGCTTGATTCCAAGCTGACCCTCAACGGAGCGCTGTTCCAGTACGATTACAGCAATCTGATCGTCGGCAACATCGTCGGCACCTTGGCCACGAACGTCAACATTCCCGAAACACGCGTGCGAGGCTTCGAACTCGAGACCGTCTTCACCCCGATCGAGGGATTGCGTCTGGAAGGCGCGCTGGGCCTGCTCAAGACCGATATTCGCAGCGATTTCCTGTCGTCCGATCCGTCGCGCGGGGGAGCATTCTTCCAGATCCAGGGCAACGAACTGCCCAACGCGCCGCGTCGCACCCTGAAGCTGGCAGCGGAATACAAAATCCCTGTTGCGGGAAGCTGGTCACTCAAGCCGCGTGTCGATTACTACTCGCAAACCGGCTTCTGGGCGCGGGAATTCAATGTAGCGGCAGACCGTGTGGGCAGCTGGGAACAGCTCGACCTGCAGCTGCAGGTTGCGCATGACGAACGCGATCTGGCGCTGATCTTCTTTGTGAAGAACGTCCAGAACAACGACGACATCACGTTCCTCGAAGTGAACTCCAACCTCGTCGGCAGCTTCCGCAGCGCCTTCCTGCTCGATCCCCGTGTTTATGGTGTCAACCTGCGGGCGGGCTTCTGATGGACACGACCACCAACAACTCAAACGCCATGCCACAGCTGTTCGATCTGACTGGGCATGTCGCACTAGTCACTGGCGGCAATGGCGGCCTCGGCATCGGGATGGCACGAGGCCTTGCTAATGCGGGGGCGAGCGTTGCGATCTGGGGGCGCAACGCCGATCGCAATCGGGCGGCGAGTGAAGCGCTGAAGGCCACCGGGGCAGACGTAGCGGATTTCGCCTGTGACGTTACCGACCCGGAACAGGTCTCAGAGACAATGGAAATGACGATCGCTCGCTTTGGCCGGCTTGACAGCTGCTTTGCCAATGCGGGTGGGTCGGGCGTGCGAAAGCCGTTCACCCAGCTCTCTCCCGGGGACTGGCAAAGCACGCTCGACCTCAACCTCAACAGCGTGGTCTACACCTTTCAGTCGGCGACCCGGCAGTTCATCGCGCAAGGGAGCGGCGGCAGTCTTGTCGTCACATCGTCGGTCGCGGCGCTGCTGGGCGTGCCGGGGGGCGGCTATTCCGCCACCAAGGCTGCCGTGTCGGGGCTGGTGCGCTCGCTCGCGGTCGAGCTGGCCCCTGCCGGTATCCGCGCCAATGCGATCCTGCCGGGGTTCATTGCAACCGAAATGAGCCTCAACACGCCCAAGGCGTTTCAGGATGCGTGCTTGCGGCGAACCCCCTCCGGCAAGCTCGGCACAGTCGACGACATGGCCGGGGCGGCCGTATTCCTCGCTGGGCCTGCCAGCAGCTATATGACCGGTCACTCGCTGGTGATCGACGGGGGACAGTCGATCTTCCCGATGTAGGCCGTGGCGCCGGCTAACCTGCGGGTCGGCCATCCCACAACGGTTTGCGGCGCGCGGCAAAATCGGTCTTGAGCGACGTCACCGATCCCAGGATCATGGAGACGGTGATGTCCTCAAGTTGCTGACGGTCCACTCCGGTGCGCAGCAGGTAAGCTCCAGCCGAGGCAGGGAGGCCGAAGCTGATGTCGGTCGCCGCCCGTGCAACGTCCGGCGGCAGGTCAAAATGGCGCTCGATGATGGCGGCGAGATATTCCACCGCTGTATCGCGACCATATTCGGTCGGATCGTGAAAATCGCTGATCGAGGGTTCCTGCTGGAGCCGCTCGATGATCAGCCCTCGCTCCTCGATATACGTGAGGTAGACGTGGGTGGTGGCGCGCACCATGCCCTCGAAAGTCTCTGCGCCATTGACCGCCTCGCTCTGGAGACGCCGCAGCCGTTTGAGCTCACGTTCGAGCAGCTCGCTCAGTAACATCTGGAGGTTGGGGAAGTAGTTGTAGACCAGCGATTTGCTCACCCCAGCCGCGCGCCCTATGGCCTCCATCGACAGCTCGGCGATCCCTTCGCGCGCAATCATGTCGGCTGCGTGATCAAGGATCAGCGAACGCCGCTCTTCCGGGGCGAGCCGGGTCCTGCGCTTAGTGGCGACAACAGTCATGGGCCAAGCCTAGCAGACTGGCCGCACCAATCCAGATGGCAACTTACTGCGGTGCCCGGTCCTTCAGCCACAGCATATCGTCAATCGAACGGGCCGCACCCGCGCCGATGTTCTGCTGGAAAGCGATGAGATTGCCTTCCGGGTCGCGGGCATAGCGCACCCGCCAGCCATCCAGTTCGAACGTCTTGCCGGCAAAACGCACGCCCACGCGTTCCAGCCGCTCGAGCGTGGCGGCAAGATCGTCGGTCTCGAAGACGATGGCATTGTAACCGACCGCGTCGATCATTTGCGCCGCGGTGCCCTTGGGCGTGCGCGGTTCGACATATTGCCAGAACTCCAGCTCGAAATTGCCGACGTCGAACCAGCTCGCAGCGGCAACAATGCCGTCGATATCGGCAATCTCGTCGAAGGTCTGGCGCCGGGTCGGCGGCAGCTCCCGGCGGGGGCCATGGCCGAGGATCTTGGCGTAGAACGCCACCATCTGCTCCTTGTCGCCGGTGACATTGCCGATATGCGTTGCCCAGGCGGGAAAGCGCATCCGCTTGGTACCAAGCTTGCCATGCGCAGCGATGACCTCGGGCGTCAGTTGCTCCATCTCGATCATGATGCCGTCAGGATCGAAACCATAGGCATAGGTCACCCCGTACCCGCCCAGATCGACCGGCCCGTCTCCGCGCGACAGCATGGCGAGGCCATTGGCCTTGAACACATCGTATTTCGGCGCAGTCGAAGGCGACTGGAAGCAGATATGGGTATAGCCCGGCCCGATCACCGGGCGACGCACGGGCGCGGCCTTGGCAGCAGGATCGATATCGATCAGCTGCAGGAACACGGTCGGCGTGCGCACCAGCGCGACCTCGATCTTGCCTCGGCGCTTGGTCAGCACTTCGGACGGGAAAGCCGAAGCATCGACCATCCGCCGCTCGACCAGCTCGTAAGGCACAGACCGGCTGTAAAACGCCAGTGTGTCGTCGATGTCGCTGACGGTGATCCCGATATGATGAACGCCCTTGATCGGCCCTGCAATCACTGGGGCGGGTGCTGTTGCCGCTGCACCCGGTGCAGCTGTGCCGGTGGTCGCTGCACAGCTTGCAAGCAATCCGCAGGCCAGTGCGGTCAAGACAGGTCGCATCATCACTTGGCTCCCTTGAGGCGATAGACCAGCAACACATTGCCCGCGATCTCGCCGAACTTGTCGTATCCCGAATTCACAATCACCATGTCCCCGGCCACCACCGGGCCTTGACCGTCGATCGTGCCGCCCTTGGCCTCGACCCCGTTGACGGTCGCAAAGGCGCGGTTGGTTTCTGTCTGCCACAGCACCGCGCCATCCTTGGCGGCGTAGGCGACCAACCGCCCGTCATGCCCTCCCGCAAACACCACACCGGGGATCAGTGTAACGGGGGCGGACAGCGCGGTGATGCAGGCGAAAGAAAATTCCGGGCAGCGCAGCTTTTCGATCCGCGACCACAGCGGGCGCCCCGTTGCGACGTCGAATGCATGGATGCCGGGACGCGGACCGCCCTTGGCGAAACGGCTGCCGGGGGTGTCGGCAATCGGCACGAAGAGCTTTGTGCCATCGCTTGCCATCCCCCAGTGGATGCCGCCGTTGAACCCGCCGCGCCCGACCCGCTTGCGCCAAAGCACGCGTCCCTTGTCTGGATCGATCGCGAAGATCTCGCCGGATTTCTGCCCCGCGAGCAGGATGTCGCGGGCGCCCGCCTTCACCAGCATCGGGGGCGCACCAAAGTCGAAGTCCGGCCCATCCTCGGCCGGGCAATTGGCGCTTTGCTTTGTGCCGCAAGCCGCATTCCACGCGTCTCCGGCGGTAGCCTGCATCACCCACTTGCGCCGACCGGTGGCAAGTTCGATCGCGACGATCGCATCGCTTTGGTCATTGGCGGGGGAAGAGTAGTTTTCGCCCGTGCCGACATACAGCAGCCCGCGCGACGGATCGACTGTGGGGGTTCCCCAGACCGGCGCGCCACTTGGCGCAGTCTCGCCGCCCTTGTGCTGGACGGGCTTGTCGACCGAATACCAGCGCCACACCCGGCTGCCGTCCGACGCATCGAGCGCTGTCACACCGCCGCGGAAGGTGCAGCATTCATAGTCCTCGTTGAACGCGCTCAGGACTTCGGTCGAGGACATTGGCACGAACAACCGACCGCCATGCAGAGCGATACTGCCCGTGATCGTGCCGTCCGGATGGTCGCGCACGCTTGTGCTCCAGCGCAGTTTGCCGGTTTCGGCATCGACCGCATAAACCCGCGCGTCGAAGTCCCCGAAATACAGCGTCGGGCCAGCGGCGGCATCGACGTCGAGGACGGGCGCATTGCGCACTTCGGCCTTGGCGTCGAACGTCCACCAGATGCACCCCGTCATCCGGTCAAGCGCATAGAACCGGCCCGATTGGCTGCCGGTGAACACCGCCCTCTCGGTTACCGCAGGTTGCGAACGGGCGCGCTGCGCTTCGGGAAAGCCGAAGGCCCAGGCAAGTTCCAGCCGCCCGACATTGGCAGGCGTGATAGCAGCCTGGCTCTGATAGCGCGCGTTGGACAGGCCGTTGCCCCAGCGGTTCCAGAGCGGTGCGCCGGACACCGTCAGGCGACCTTCGCAGCGTTTTCCAGCCACCACCTGCGGCGGGGCATCAGTCCCGAGATGCTCGGCAAGGATCGCGATTTCATAGGGATTGAGCGCAGAGCCCTGCGCCTTCATCACCCCGGTCGTGAGAGCCTGCTTGATATAGGCCGCACTGCGTTTTGCGATGGCTGCCCGAACAGGGGCGCCGCCCGTGGCATTGTCATGACAGCTGCTGCAATGGATGCGATAAAGGCCTTCGCCAAGCTCGGCCTGCCCGCTGATTGACGATGCGGCATCGGACTTGGCTTCGCGTTCCGACGGCGCGCAGCCGGCGATCAGGAGACTTGCAGCCAAAGCCCCTGCAAACCTTAGTGACATTGACCTCTCCCTCTGCTATTGACGAGTATTCCAATAAAGCGAGGGTGTCAATGCGGATCATTGCGCTGGCGCGGCACTTGATGGCCGCTTTAGTCGTAGGGCTGTCAGCAGCGGCGGCTGCCACAGATCCCGCAGTCATTCATGCCAACCGTGTCGGCAGCCGCCCCTATACCGAAGGTTTCATCGGCACAGGCGATGACCGCATTCACTATGTCTCCACGGGTGAGGGGCCGCCCGTGATCCTCGTCCACGGCTTTCCCAGCTTCTGGTATGCATGGTTTGACCAGATGGAGGCCTTCGGCGCGTGCCGGAAAATGATCGCCATCGATGCGCCGGGGGCAGGCCTTTCGGGCCGTCCCGCGAGCGATGCGGATTACCGGGTAGCACGCCTCGCGGGGCAGCTTGACCGCACGATTGCGGCGCTGGCACCAGGTCAGAAAGTCACGCTGGTGGGCCATGACTGGGGCGGCGCGCTGGCATGGTCCTACGCACAGTGGAGGCCGAAGCGGCTTGACCGGCTCGTAGTATTCAGCGCGCCGCCTTATGACCTGTTTCTCGAAATGCTGGCTGACGACCCGGCGCAGCGTGCCGCCTCGGCTTACGTGCCGCGCCTCCAGGCACTCAACCGTGAAAGCATCGAGCGGCTGAACGTGCCGTCGACCCTGTTCGAGACTGCCTATGGCCGGGCAATATCGGAAGGCGTATTGACGGCCGAGGAAGGCGAACTGTTCCGCGGCGCGCTCTCAAACCCGGCAGCAATTGACGCCGGTATTGCGTGGTATCGCGCCAATATCCCGCCCTTTGACGCCATAGATCCCCGCAGCAGGTGGCCCAGGCGCGCCCGCACCATAACCATGCCGGTGCTGTTGATCGAGGGAAGCGAAGACAAGACTTTTGCCCGCACCCTCGCCAAGCGGGCCCGCGCCAAGGCAGAAAACCTCACCACAGCAATGCTGGAGGGGGTGGGCCATTGGACCCCTTTCGAGGACCCGCAAGCTGCCAATGCCCTGCTCGGCGCGTTTCTGGGCTTGCCGGGTGGAGGCTGTCCGGGGAGCTAATCAGGCGTTGAATGCCCGGTGACCGGCAGCTCATGTCAGAACCGGACGTTCGCACTGGCGATCGTGAACGACCGGGTCTGGGTCGGGAGCCGTCACGGCGCAGATCGGGGTGCGGATGGCGGCTTCGCTCCGTTCGCGAGAAATTCCTACTGTTCGGCAACCGACCGCATATCGCTAAATCAGCCCGGACGGTGAGCATCATGCTTCAGCCAGGCGCGTACTGGAGGTGCAGGGGGCGGGGCAGGGCAAACGATAGTAGGCAAGCTTGGCCTACCGATGGTCTGGACAGACGCGGCAATCGGCATCGGCCATATGTGAAAGCATATAGTGTTCGCCTCAAATATGCTTGGGCATATTCTTATTGATCCGCTCGTGGCCTACATGATATGCGTGAGCATATGTACCCAAGAGGTCATATGCTGGGATAGATAAATGAGTGCAGGCATCGAAGAAATAGCGGCCAGCCTCCGAGAGGCACGCATCGCTAAGGCGCTGACCCAGAAGGCGCTCGGGCAGCGCGTTGGCTTGCCACAAAGCCATATCTCCAAAATCGAAAACGGCGCGGTTGACCTCAAGCTTTCGAGCCTTGTCGAGATCGCGCGTGCGCTCGGGCTTGAGATCAAGCTCGTTCCGCGCAAGGCTCTGCCCGCTGTCGAAGGCGCGGTGCGTGCGCATGGCACGAGCGTCGAGACAAGCCGCGCGCTGAGCCTGCTCAACCAGCAGGCGCAAATCGCGGAACGGATCAAAGCCAACTTCCCGGACCTCCCGCAGGTTGACGGCTTCCAGAATGCGATCCGGAGCATCCCCCAACTGCAATTCGATGCAGCACGCTTGAAAGCGCTCGACGAAGCCTTGAAGCCGGCGAAGCGGCTGACGGCGATCATCGAGGGGCAGGGCGGGGTGGCGGCTCTCGCCAAACGCCTTGAGGAGGCGACATCGGCTCTCCGGCATTTCCGCAACATGCAGGTGCAACATGCGCCGTTGATCGAGGCTGCACGCCAGCGTCCCGCCTACCGGCTCGAGGAGGATGACGGATGATTGACGCAGCCGCCCTCGACATACTCCTCCATGATCGCCGCATTGGAACGCTTGCGCGCCTCGATGGCGACCGCAGCATCTTCACGTTCGATGAGGCCTACCTTGCCGACGACGAGCGCCCGACGCTCTCGCTCGCCTACCGGGACCAGTATGGCGGGATCATCAATGCGCCACGCGCCTATCAGACACAGATCGAGCCGTTCTTCTCGAACCTTTTGCCCGAAGGGGCGCTGCGCGATTATCTCGCGCGGCGCGCAGGCATAAAGCCGGTACGCGAATATCTCCTTCTCGCGCAGCTTGGCGGGGACTTGCCAGGCGCGGTCAAAGCCGTGCCGGTCGAGGCGCGTGGCGCGCAGCACGAAGACCCAGACGAAGACGGCGTTGTCGCAGACGCCAAGCGCGCACTGCGCTTCTCGCTCGCGGGCGTTCAACTCAAATTCTC
>PNJY01000093.1 GCA_013822125.1 Erythrobacter sp.
TGTGCTTGCAGGCTTCTGCCTGGTGCTGCAGATCGTCACCGGCGTGGTTCTGGCAATGCATTACGCGTCCGATGCCAGCCTGGCATTCGGCAAGATCGAACACATCATGCGCGACGTGAACTGGGGTTGGCTGATGCGCTATGCGCACGCCAACGGCGCCAGCTTCTTCTTCCTGGTGATCTATCTGCACATCTTCCGCGGCTTCTATTACAGTTCGTACAAGGCCCCGCGCGAGATGATCTGGCTGCTGGGCGTGGTCATCTTCCTGTTGATGATGGCAACCGGGTTCATGGGTTATGTCCTGCCCTGGGGGCAGATGAGCTTCTGGGCGGCGCAGGTGATCACCGGCCTGTTCGAGGCGATCCCGCTGGTGGGCGCACCGATCAAGGTATGGCTGCTGGGCGGGTTCGCGCCCGGTGACGCCACGCTCAACCGTTTCTTCTCGCTCCATTACCTGTTGCCGTTCGTGATAGTGGGCGTGGTGATCCTGCACGTCTGGGCGCTGCATATTCCCGGCTCATCCAACCCCACGGGCGTCGAGGTCAAGAGCGAGAGCGACACCGTGCCATTCCATCCCTATTACACGGCCAAGGACGGCTTCGGGTTGGGTGTGTTCATGATCCTGTTCACGATCATGGTGTTTTTCCTGCCCAACGCGCTGGGCCATCCCGACAACTATATCGAGGCCAACCCGCTTTCGACGCCGGCGCATATCGTGCCCGAATGGTATTTCTGGCCGTTCTACGCGATCCTGCGTGCGTTCACGTCCGACTTCCTGTTCGTGCCCGCCAAGCTGCTGGGCGTGATTGCGATGTTCGGCTCGATCCTGATCTGGTTCATCCTGCCGTGGCTGGACAAGAGCCCGGTACGCTCGGCCAATTACCGCCCGACCTACCGGATGTTCTTCTGGATCCTGATGGCTGACATGGCGGTACTGTTCTGGTGCGGCGGCTTACCGGCGGAAGAACCCTATGTGATGATCAGCCAGATCGCCACGGCTTACTACTTCATGCATTTCCTGGTGATCGTTCCGTTCATCAGCAGGAGCGAAAAGACCACGCCGTTGCCCAAATCGATTACCGATGCCGTGCTCGGCACGGGCCACTGAGGACAGAAGAAAGACAAGCCAATGATCCGTATCATTTCGATCTTCATCGGTCTGGCCTTCACTGCAGCGGTCCTGTGGGCCTTCGGCAATGGCGCCTTCGTTGCAGCAACGCAGGGGCTGGGCGAAAAGACCGCGGACAGGGTGTTTCATGCCAAGCCGCACGCGCCCGAAGGCGGTTTCAGTTTCGATGGACCCGTCGGCCGGTTCGACCGCCAACAGCTTCAGCGCGGCTACCAGGTTTACAAGGAGGTCTGTTCGGCCTGCCACAGCCTCAAGTTCGTCGCCTTCCGCGACCTTGCCCAGCTCGGCTATAACGAGGCAGAGATCAAGGCCGAAGCTGCGAGTTGGCAGGTGCCGGGGATCGATCCCGATACGGGCGAGGCGACCACGCGCGCCGGTCTGCCTACCGATCGCTTTCCTTCGCCATTTGCCAATGCGGTCGCTGCCGCCGCCGCCAACAACAATGCCGTTCCGCCCGATCTTTCGCTGATAACCAAGGCACGCCACGATGGCCCGGCCTACGTCTATTCGCTGGTCTCGGGCTATGGCGCCCCCGATCCGGCGCTGCGGGCCGAATTCCCCCAATTCGAAACGCCGACGGGCCTCTATTTCAACAAGTACTTCGCCACCCTGAACCTGGCGATGGCGCCGCCGCTCTCCTCCGCCGGACAAGTGACCTATGCCGACGGTACTGAGGCGACCATTCCGCAGATGGCGGCCGACGTCGCGGCGTTCCTCGCCTGGACGGCCGAGCCGACGATGGAACAGCGCAAGCAGACCGGCGTCTGGTTCCTCGGCTTCATGATCTTCGTCACCCTCCTTGCTTTCCTTTCGAAGAAGCAGGTGTGGTCGGCGCTTCATGGCCGACGCAAGGACTGACAACGTCCGCAGTCGAACACGGTGCGCCCCGCTGTCCTGGTGACGGTGGGGCGCTTCACTTTGGAGCAGCGCGATGAGCCCGAGCGAACTGAAGCAACTGATCCGCACGGTGCCCGATTTTCCGAGGCCCGGCGTCCAGTTCCGCGATATCACGACGCTGATTGGGCACGCCCGGGGCTTTGCCGCCAGCGTCGATCACCTGGCGGCGCAGGCGCATGACGCGGGTGCGGAGGCGATCGCCGGAATGGAGGCACGGGGGTTCATTTTCGGTGCGGCGGTGGCGGCGCAGCTCGACCTGGGGTTTGTCCCGGTGCGCAAGCCGGGGAAGCTTCCGGTTGCCAGCATCGGGATCGACTACGCGCTCGAGTATGGCAGCGACCGGCTGGAGATGGACCCCGACGCGGTCGCAGCGGACCAGCGGGTGGTGATTGTCGATGACCTGATTGCCACCGGCGGCACAGCGCTGGCTGCGGCGCAGTTGCTGCGCCGCGCGGGCGCTAGGGTCGAGCACGCGCTGTTCGTGATCGACCTGCCTGACCTGGGCGGGGCGCGCAAGCTGAACGAAGCGGGGGTCGGTGTGCACGCGCTGATGCAGTTCGAGGGCGACTAGACGCCGCTGTGCGACTTTCAGACTAACCTGCGCACCTCTTTCAGCACCCGTTCGGCCCATTCGGGTCGGCAGATCAGCAGATCGGGCATATAGGTATCGGCGCGATTATAGACGAGCGGCGAACCGTCGATACGCGAACAATGCAGGCCGTGCGCCCTGGCCACCGCCACCGGGGCGCAGCTGTCCCATTCATACTGCCCGCCTGAATGGAGGTAGATTTCCGCTTCGCCGCGCACCACGGCCATGGCCTTGGCTCCGGCGCTCCCCAGCGGCACCAACTCGCCCCCCAGAGCCCGCGCAACTGCCACCGCCTCGTGCGCGGGGCGGGTTCGGCTCACCAGCAGGCGAGGAACGGCAGCGGCGGTGGGCAGTGGGCGCGGCGCGTCCGATCGCAGCACCAGCCCGCCTTCAAGTCCGGGGAGAGCGACCGCGCCGAGCGTTGCCACCCCATCCAGCGCCAAGCCGACGTGAACCGCCCAGTCGCTGCGCCACCCGTCAGCTTCGGCCTCGGCATATTCGCGTGTTCCGTCAAGCGGATCGATGATCCACACGCGCGATTTGCCCAGCCGTGCCGGATGGTCCTTCTCCTCCTCGGACAGCAAACCGTCATCTGGTCGCTCGCGGCGCAGCGTATCGCACAAAAAAGCATTGGCTGCGGCGTCACCCTCGGCACCGAGCGCCTTGCCCGCGAAACGGCCTGAGGCGCGCACCTCCAGAAGGATGCGCCCGGCCTGCACCGCAAGCTGCGCTGCGAGTTCGGCGTCGTTCACTTTAGCGGCAGGATCTTGCGGATGATGTGATCGGCGGCTTCCTCCACCGTCATTTCGACCGTGTTGACGCGTATCTCCGCCGCCTCGGGCTCTTCATAGGGGCTGTCGATCCCGGTGAAATTCTTGAGCTGCCCTGCGCGCGCCTTCTTGTAGAGCCCCTTGACGTCGCGCGCCTCGGCCACGCTGAGCGGGGTGTCGACGAAGATCTCGATGAACTCGCCTTCGGGCAGCATCTCGCGCACCATGCGCCGTTCGGCGCGGAAAGGGCTGATGAAGGCGGTGAGCACGACCAGGCCCGCGTCCGCCATCAGCTTCGCCACTTCGCCAATACGGCGGATATTCTCGATCCGGTCGGCCTCGGTAAAGCCAAGATCGCGGTTGAGCCCATGGCGCACATTATCGCCGTCGAGCAGGAAGGTGTGGCGGTTCATCAGGTTGAGCCGCTTTTCAACTTCGTTGGCGATGGTCGACTTGCCCGATCCCGAAAGTCCGGTGAACCATAGCACGCGCGGCTTCTGGTTCTTGAGCACGGCGTGATCCTCGCGCGTGATCGATACCGGTTGCCAATGGACGTTCTCCGCGCGGCGCAAGCTGAAATGGATCATCCCCGCGCCGACGGTGGCATTGGTGAACTTGTCGATCAGGATGAATCCGCCCAGCTGGCGACTGGCGCCATAGGGTTCAAACACAATCGGTTTGTCGGTGCGAAGTTCGGCGACGCCTATGGCGTTGAGTTCGAGCGTCTTGGCCGCGAGATGCTCGAACGTGTTTATGCAGACTTCGTATTTGGGTTCGGCCACATTGGCGCTGACTGTCTGCGTGCCGAGCTTGAGCCAATAGCCACGGCCCGGCTTCAATGCCTCGTCGCTCATCCACACGATCGTCACTTCGAACTGATCGGAAACCTGAGGCGGATCGCCCGCCGCCGCAATCATGTCGCCGCGCGAACAGTCGATTTCGTCGGCCAGCGTGAGCATCACCGACTGGCCTGCAACCGCCTGGTCCAATTCGCCATTGAAGGTCACAATCGAGGCCACGCTGCTGGTCTTGCCCGCGGGCACCACGCGCACCTTGTCGCCCTTGCGGATGCTGCCGTCGGTGATCAGCCCGGCAAAGCCGCGAAAATCGAGATTGGGCCGGTTGACCCATTGCACTGGCATGCGGAACGCGCGCGCCTGTGCCGCTGTGTTGGCGATCTCGACCGTCTCGAGATGCGCGATCAGGCTGGGGCCGGCATACCACGGTGTGTTGGCTGAAGGCGCTGCGGTGATGTTATCGCCCTTGAAGCCCGAAATCGGGATCGCGGTGAAGCTCTCGATCCCGATTTCGGTTGCGAAGGCGCGATATTCGGCGACGATCGTGTCGAACACCTGCTGATCGTAATCGACCAGGTCCATCTTGTTCACCGCCAGCACCAGATGGCGGATACCCAGCAGGTGCGCGATGTAGCTGTGCCGCCGGGTTTGGACCAGCACGCCCTTGCGCGCATCGACCAGGATCACGGCGAGATCGGCGGTGGAAGCACCCGTCACCATGTTGCGCGTATATTGTTCGTGCCCGGGACAATCGGCGACGATGAACTTGCGTTTTTCGGTCGAGAAGAAGCGATAGGCGACATCGATGGTGATGCCCTGTTCGCGTTCGGCGGCAAGGCCATCGACGAGCAGTGCGAAATCGATCTCTTGCCCTTGCGTGCCCACGCGCTTGCTGTCGCTCTCGAGCGCGGCGAGCTGATCCTCGAAGATCATCTTCGAATCGTAGAGCAGCCGCCCGATCAGGGTCGACTTGCCATCGTCCACGCTGCCGCAGGTGATGAAACGCAGCAGCTGCTTGTTCTGATGCTGGTGAAGATAGGCGCCGATATCTTCGGCGATCAGCGCATCGACTTCATAGGCAGGGCTCTTGTTCATTAGAAATAGCCCTCCTGCTTCTTCTTCTCCATCCCCGCGCCGCCAGCATCCTTGTCGATCACGCGGCCCTGACGCTCGCTGGTCGATGTCAGCAGCATTTCCTGCACCACCTCGGCCAGCGTTGCAGCCTTGCTTTCGACCGCGCCGGTCAGCGGCCAGCAGCCCAGTGTGCGGAAGCGGACCGGGCGCATGGTGATTTCGGGTCGCTTGCCCAGCACCTTTTCCAGCCGATCGATATCGTCGGCCATGAACAGCCCGCCTTCCCATTCATAGGTCGGACGTTCCTCGGCAAAATAGAGCGGCACGATCTCGATGTTCTCGGCCATGATATATTGCCAGATGTCGAGCTCGGTCCAGTTGCTCAAGGGGAATACGCGTATGCTCTCGCCCTTGGCTTTCTTCGCATTGTAGAGATTCCACAATTCGGGCCGCTGGTTCTTCGGGTCCCAGCCGTGGCTGGCGCTGCGGAACGAGAACACGCGCTCCTTGGCGCGGCTCTTTTCCTCGTCGCGCCGTGCGCCGCCGAAGGCCGCATCGAAGCCGTAATGGTCGAGCGCCTGCTTGAGCCCCTGCGTCTTCCACATATCGGTGTGGAGCGGCCCGTGTTCGAAGGGGTTGATGCCGCGTTCAGCCGCTTCCTCATTGTGCCAGATCAGCAGTTCCATCCCGCTTTCGCGCGCCATCTTCTCGCGCAGGTCGTACATCGCCTTGAATTTCCAGGTGGTGTCGACATGCAGCAGCGGGAAGGGCGGCGGCGCGGGATAGAATGCCTTGCGCGCCAGATGCAGCATGACTGCCGAATCCTTGCCCACCGAATAGAGCATCACCGGGTTGTCGGCCTCGGCCACGACCTCACGCATGATATGGATGCTCTCGGCTTCCAGCCGTTCGAGATGGGTAAGTGTATGCATGGCGCCCTTGCCGCGATAGTTGCGGATGCAGACCTAGGGAAGTGCGGGCCTGAGGCAAGCATAGAATTGCTTGCAGGCCAAGTAGCGGATCGGGCGGGATTGGGTTGACGCGGACGGATGCTTCGTGGCAATTGCCCGCGCGCTGCACGAGCAGCCGTGCATGAGCGGGTATAGCTTAGTGGTAAAGCACCAGCCTTCCAAGCTGGCTATGCGGGTTCGATTCCCGCTACCCGCTCCATCCCGTCGATCGCGGTGCAAGACAGCGGCCGTGCGGGCTCGATTGTCCTCGCTGCGCTCGTTCGTCTGCGACTCCCCGCTACCCGCTCCAGTCCTTCAGCCTCGCCCGACCGCCAGATTGTCGATCAGCCGCGTGCCGCCGATCCGCGCGGCGACCAGCAGGCGCGCGGGGCTTTCTCCCAGCGCTTCGAGCCGCTTGAGCGTTTCGGCATCGGCCAGTTCGGCATAGTCGACGCCGTCAAACCCGCCGCCCAGGATCTCGTCTTCCAGCGCCGCCAGCGTGCGGGTGACATTCTGCCCGTCCTCGATCCTTGCCACCGCCTCCTGCATCGCCAGCGGGAGCACCGCCGCAGCCTCGCGCAGCACGGGCGAGAGGTAGCGGTTGCGGCTCGACATGGCGAGTCCGTCAGCTTCGCGCACAATCGGCACGCCGATAATGGAGTCAACATGCGGGCGGACAAGATCGAGATCGCGTGCCATGGTGCGGATCACCGCAAGCTGCTGAAAATCCTTCTCGCCGAAGAAGGCCATGTCGGGCTGCACCTGATTGAACAGCTTGAGAACCACCGTTGCCACGCCGTCAAAATGGCCGGGGCGGCTGGCTCCGCAGAAGTCCTCGCTCACCTCGCCCACACTGACGGTGGTGGAAAAACCGGGCGGATACATCTCGGCGATGTCGGGCGCCCAGACCAGCGCAGCGCCCTCCACCTCGAGCATGGCACAGTCTTCGGCCAGTTGGCGCGGATAACGCTCGAGATCCTCGTTTGGGCCGAATTGCGTGGGGTTGACGAAAATCGACACCACCACATGATCGCACGTTGCACGTGCCGCGCGCACCAGCGCCAGATGCCCTTCGTGCAGAGCGCCCATGGTCGGCACCAGGCCTATGGTCGGTCCCGACTGCCGCAGCTCCTGCGTTTGCGCGCGCAGATCGGCCAGGGTGGAGGCAGTCTTCATCGGGAACCTCGATCAAACAAAAAAGAGCGCGGACAAGTTTATGCCGTCCACGCCCCATACTTGTTCGAAATGATGAAAGCTACTTCGCTTCGGGCGCTGCCTCCGACGCATTTTCCGGTAGGCCGCCAAGCTGGGTGACGAGCTGGGTATAGGCATCGAGATAGGCCAGCACGATGATTTGGCCGATTGCGGTATTCTCGTAGCTCCCGAGCCCCCCCGCGACCCCGCCGCCACCGCCGAACAGGCCGCCGCCCGCGGCCCAACCAAGGTCCTTCTTCTGGGCATAGCCTTCAGTCAGCGCCTCTTCCACAGTGGTGCGGGCGTTTACGATCGACAGCGTCACGTTGGCTTCGCCTTTCTTGACCTTGATGCCGCCAAGAGCCGCACCCGCCGTGCGTCCGAACAGTCCGCCGACCACACCGCCAAGCGCCCCGCCGCCGCCGCCCGAATTGCTGTTCGTGCTGACGATATCGGGCTGGAGGAAATAGTCCGCCGCCTTGACCTGCCCGCCGCCGATGTTCGAACCTTCCTGCAGCTCGCCCTGTTCGGCCAGCGCGCGCTCCATCGCGCGGTTCTGCATCGAACGCCCGCGATTGACCAGCGTGAAGCAGCCCGAACGCTGGACAAACACGCGCAGGATCGCCTCGGGGCTGCCCAGGCTCAGCTCGCGCCACCACTGGTTTTCGGGTTCGACAATCGCCACCGTGCCGAGATTCTTGGTGCAACGCGGAATTTCCGCCTGCCCCTGCTCTTGCGCCTTGCGGCCTGACGAAGTGCCCTGGGCCAGCGCGGCAGGCGGGGCGAGAGTGGTTGACAGCAGCGCGGCTATTGCTGCGAATGTGAAAGTCTTCATGTCCGGAAATCCCCTGTGCAAACAGATTACCGGGAGTGATTTTCTGTTTCTCCCCCGATCCCGCGACCCGAACGGCGGCATAGTATCAAAGCGTGAAAAAGGGGCAAGCCTCCGATTGCGTGGGCGAAAAGCCCGTCGGCCGCGCGGCGGTTCAACCGCGCTTAGAGCAGAATGCGATTAATCTGGATCACATCCTGCTCATATTCTTTAAGTGGTCGCGCGATTAACTGCGAAAAACCGGTTCCCGCTTTTTCGCATCGCGCACTATCCCACCACTCCTGCGCTCGCCAGCACCGCCAGTGTCAGCAGATCGGGAGCCAGCGCGGTCATCGGCGCGATCTGCACCGGCTTCTGCATACCGATCAGCATCGGCCCAATGGTGGTTGCCCCGCCCAGTTCGCGCAGCAGCTTGGCCGAAAGATTGGCCGATTGCAGGCCGGGCATGATCAGCACGTTGGCCGGCGCCGACAGGCGGTTAAAGGGATAGAGCTCCATCACCTTGGGATTGAGCGCGGCATCGGGCGCCATTTCGCCTTCATACTCGAAACCGGGATCCTCGGCATCGAGGATCGAGACCGCGCCGCGAATGCTGTCGAGCCAGCGACCCGGTGGATTGCCGAAGGTCGAATAGGACAGGAAGGCCACGCGCGGTTCATGCCCCATGCGCCGCGCCACCGCCGCCGTTTCGCGCGCGATATGCGCCAGCTCGGATGCGTCGGGTCGCTCGTTGATCGTGGTGTCGGCGAGGAAGGTCGTGTGGTTCTTGCCCACCATCATGTGGACGCCGAATGACAAGGCCCCCGGCTTGGGATCAAGAACGAGGTTCACCTCGCGCGCGGTCTGCGCAAAGGTGCGCGTGAGCCCGGAGATCATGGCGTCGCCCACGCCCAAAGCCAGCAGCAGCGCGGCAAACACGTTGCGTTCCTGGTTGACCATCCGGCTGACGTCGCGTTCGGTATGGCCGCGGCGCTGAAGGCGACTGTAGAGATATTCGTTCATCGCTGGGACATGCCCGGAAACGGCGGAATTCTCGATCACGAAGCTGTCCGGGTCATCCACGCCCAGCTCGATCAGCTTCTCCCGGACTTTCTCGGTCCGCCCAACCAGGATCGGTATGCCATAGCCGAAATCGCGCAGCTGGATCGCGGCGCGCAGTGCAACTTCCTCCTCGGCCTCGGCGAACACAACCCGCTTGGGATGCGCGCGCGCATCCTCATAGACCCGCGTCAAGGCGCCGGTGGTGGGGTTGAGCCGCACCTTGAGCGCATGGCGATAGGCGTCGAAATCCTCGATCGGGGCCAGCGCTACGCCCGAATCCATCGCCGCCTTCGCCACCGCAGAGGAAACGACCTCCATCAACCGGGGG
>PNJY01000094.1 GCA_013822125.1 Erythrobacter sp.
GAGGTCTTCGATCAGCTGGACCGCATCGTCGGTTTCAAGCTGTTCGATGATGGTCGCGACCGCTTCGGGTCCGAGCGCCTCCATCATCTCCTCGCGGACGTGATCGTTGAGCTCGGCGATCACCTCGCTGCCCATCAGATCGGTGATCGCCGCCGCCAGCCTGGCGCGTTCGTGCCGGTCGCTCAGTTCGAGCAGGTCGGCAATATCGGCCGGGTGGAGCGGCTCGACAAGGTCGTAAACGGCGGATTTGTCGCCCGCTTCCAGTGCATCGAGCACCGCGCGGACATATTCGGGCTTGAGCCGGTTTTCCTCGTCATGCCGCTCGTCGTCGATACGGTCGTCGGGATGCGGGCCATCGCCTGCCGGTTCCACCAGCAGTTCGGCATCTTCGGTAAGGCGCTCTTCCTCGATCATCGCGAGTTGTCTAGGCGGGCAGGGACGAAAAGCAAGCACGAGGGTGACACCGCGGGTGACTCTGTTGCACAAGCCACTATATGAGCGCCCCAACAAAGGAGATTCTCATGACCGACCAGACGCTGACGCTAACCCTCGATTGCGGTGAAGGGAAAAGCGGCGATGTGGTGATCAAGCTGCGCCCCGACCTCGCGCCGGGCCACGTTGCGCGGATTACCGAACTGGCGCAGGAAGGCTTCTACGACGGCGTCCTGTTCCACCGCGTGATCCCCGGCTTCATGGCGCAGGGCGGATGCCCGCACGGTACCGGCATGGGCGGCAGCGACAAGCCCGACCTGCAGGCCGAATTCAATGCCGAACCGCATGTGCGCGGAACCTGTTCGATGGCGCGGACCAACCAGCCGCATACCGCCAATTCGCAGTTCTTCATCTGCTTCGACGATGCCCGTTTCCTCGACCGGCAATATACCGTGTGGGGCCAGGTCGAGAGCGGGATGGAGCATATCGACGCGCTGCCCAAGGGCGAACCGCCGCGCAGCCCCGGCAAGATCGTCAAGGCGACGGTGGGTTAGGCAGGCGAGTCCCAGCGAAGGTTGGGACCTCCTGTATTTGGCGCCAAGTTGATAGAGACCCCTGCCTTCGCAGGGGATCACACGTGATAAGCAGATGAAACCCACAACCGCCCTTCCCAAGACCTACCGGGTCAAGAGCTTCGGCTGCCAGATGAACGTCTATGATGGCGAGCGCATGGCCGAGCTTCTGGCGACGCGCGGTATTGCGCCTGCGCCGGAGGGTGAGGAGGCGGATCTCGTCGTGCTCAACACCTGCCACATCCGCGAGAAGGCGGCGGAGAAGGTCTATTCGGACATCGGGCGAATGGTGAAGGCGGGCAAGGCTGCGGGGCGAACGCCGATGATCGCGGTCGCCGGCTGCGTCGCGCAGGCCGAGGGCGAGGAGATCATGGCGCGCGCTCCGGCCGTTTCGATAGTGGTCGGCCCGCAGGCCTATCACCGCCTGCCCGAAATGCTCGACAAGGCGGCGGTGGGCGAACGCGCCGCCGATACCGATATGCCCGCAATCGCCAAGTTTGCCGCGCTTCCGCCGCGCCGCAAGATTGGCCCCACCGCCTTCCTCACCGTGCAGGAAGGGTGCGACAAGTTCTGCACCTATTGCGTGGTTCCCTATACCCGCGGCGCGGAAATATCACGTCCTTACAGCAATCTGATCGACGAAGCGGTCAAACTGGTTGAGGCCGGTGCGCGCGAGATCACGCTGCTCGGCCAGAACGTCAACGCCTGGCATGGCGAGGATGAGGCGGGCCGCGCAACCGGGCTTGCCGGGCTGATCCGGGCGCTTGCGGCAATCGATGGGCTCGAACGGATCCGCTATACCACCAGCCACCCCGCCGACATGGATGACGAGTTGATCACCGCGCATGGCGAGGTCACCAAACTGATGCCTTACCTGCACCTACCGGTGCAGAGCGGGTCTGACAGGGTGCTGAAGGCGATGAACCGCAGCCACACAGTCGAGAGTTACCTGAAGCTGCTCGAACGCTTCCGCGCGGCGCGGCCGGACATCGCGCTGTCGGGCGATTTCATCGTCGGTTTTCCCGGCGAGAGCGAGGCCGAGTTCGAAGAGACGCTGAGCCTGGTCGACGTGGTCCGATATGCGCAGGCCTTCAGCTTCAAATATTCGGCGCGCCCCGGCACCCCCGCCGCGAGCATGGACGGACAGATCGCCGCCGAGGTGAAGGACGAACGGCTCCAGCGGCTTCAGGCGGCGCTGGGCCGTGACCAGCTGGCGTTCAACCGCGCGTCGGTGGGCAGGAACTGCGATGTGCTGGTCGAACGGCGCGGCAGGCACCCCGGCCAGTGGCTGGGCAAATCGCCCTGGCTGCAAAGTGTGTGGTTCGAAGGCGAAGCGAATATCGGCGATCTGGTAAGCGTCGAACTGGTCGAAGCCGGGCCGGTCTCGATCGAGGGGCGGCTGCGCACAGCAGTATCGGCCTGAGGTTTCCATGTGACAGCCGTGTGTCTTTCCACCGTGGCGCGCTCCGTGCGCTTGCCTTGAAGCACAACGGGCGTAAGTTTCCGACTCATCCGGTTTGAAACCCCAGAATGAAAGGATTGCATGGGCCGACGACCCAAGAGAGCAGACGATCGGGCTTACGCGCCCGGTCCTGCCGCGCAACGCGAAGCTCGCCGGGCCAGGACCGAGCTTGGTTTTGAGGATCAGTCGCGGTTGGGGGCGCTGTTCGGCCAGTACGACGCCAATCTGGTGCAGGTGGAAAACCGGCTGGGCGTATTCATCGCAGCGCGCGGCAATCAGGTGCAGATCGAAGGCCCGCCCGACAGTGTGGCACGCGCGCGCGACGTGCTCCAGACCATGTACGACCGGCTCGAACAGGGGCACGATCTCGATGCGGGCGCGATCGAATCGCTGATCGTCATGTCGAGCGAGCCCACGCTGGAGGGGATCATCAAGGGCGATCTCGACGAAGCTCCGGTGATGATCCGCACGCGCCGCAAGACCATCGTGCCGCGTTCCGCAGGGCAGATCCCCTATATGCGCCAGCTCGCGAAGGACGACATCATTTTCGCGCTCGGTCCCGCGGGCACGGGCAAGACCTATCTGGCGGTGGCGCAGGCGGTCAGCCAGCTGATGTCGGGCAGTGTGCAGCGGCTGATCCTGTCGCGCCCGGCGGTCGAAGCGGGCGAGCGGCTCGGGTTCCTGCCCGGCGACATGAAGGAGAAGGTCGATCCCTATCTGCGCCCGCTCTACGACGCGCTTTACGACTGCATGCCACCCGAACAGGTCGAGCGGCGGCTGGCATCGGGCGAGATCGAGATCGCGCCGATCGCCTTCATGCGCGGGCGCACGCTGGCTGACAGCTTCATCATCCTGGATGAAGCGCAGAACACCACGCGCGAACAGATGAAGATGTTCCTCACCCGCTTTGGCCAGAACAGCCGGATGGTGGTGTGCGGCGATCCGAAACAGGTCGACATCCTGGGCGGCGACCGGATGAGCGGGTTGGCCGATGCGGTCGGGCGGCTGGAGGGGGTCGAGGGGATCGCGGTATCGCGCTTCACCAGCGCCGATGTTGTGCGCCACCCGATCGTGGGCCGGATCGTCGATGCCTACGAGGGGACGGGGGAGTAGGTTCAGGGTCAGCGGCGTCCGACTATCGGCTTGTCCGGGACATCCCGCGGCGCTAGAGCCTGTTCGATTTTAATTGAATCAAAATCTGGCTCTAGCATTTTGTTTTGCCGTGATTTCCGAGCCGTGAAATGTCCCATTTCACTCGAAATCACTCTAAAGGCGATCAGATTCTCACCTGACTTCCCAGTTCAACGACCCGGTTGGCCGGCAGTCGATAAAAGTCCATGGCGGATTCCGACGCCTTGACCATCCAGGCGAAGAGCTGCTCTCGCCACAGGGCCATCCCCGCGACTTCCTTCGTTGCGATCAGTTTCTGTCGACCCAGGAAATAGCTGGTCCGCATCGGTTCGAGCGCAATGCCGTGCTGGGCGATCGGTGCGAGATCGTGCGGGATATCGATTTCCTCGGTAAAGCCGTAATGCAAGATCACCCGATGAAAACCTTGACCGGCGTCGTACATTTCCAGCCGATCGTCGGGCTCGACACGCGGAGTCTCCTCAATCTCGACCGTCAGGACCACGACATTCTCGTGCAGGACCTGATTGTGCTTCAGATTGTGCAACAGTGCCGGTGGAACGCCCTCTCGTGCCGCCGAGAGGAACACCGCAGTGCCTTTGACGCGATGCACCGAATTGGCGGTCGAGCCTACGAAAACCTCAAGCGGCATGGAATCGGCCTGGAGGTGCGCGCGCAGCACGCCTCGCCCTTTGGCCCAGGTCGTCAGTACGGTAAAGATCATCCCCGCCACCAACAGCGGCACCCAGCCGCCATCGGCGATCTTGGCGATGTTTGACAGGAAGAAAGCGGTGTCGACCAGCGCAAACAGCGCGATGGTGCCCGCCGCCGCCCAGCGATTCCAGCGCCAGACCTTGAACAGCAGGAAGGCGAGCATGGCGGTGGTGATCAGCATCGTCCCCACAACCGAGATTCCGTACGCCGAGGCGAGGCGGGTCGATTGGCCGAACCCCAGAACCAGCACCAGGACCATGATCAGCAGGCTCCAGTTGATCGCAGGCATGTAGATCTGCCCGGCGGCCTTCTCGCTGGTATGGAGGATCTTCAGGCGCGGCAGGAAGCCGAGGTGAATCGCCTGGTGGGTCACCGAAAAGGCGCCCGAGATTACCGCCTGGCTGGCGATTATTGTGGCGCAGGTGGCGAGGGCGATCAGTGGCAGCCTCGCCCATTCGGGGGCCATGAGATAGAACGGATTTTCGACTGCGGCCGGATTGTCGAGCAGCAGCGCACCCTGGCCCATATAGTTGAGCATCAGGCACGGGAAAACCAGCGTGAGCCAGCTCATGCCAATCGCCTTGCGGCCGAAATGGCCCATGTCGGCATAGAGCGTTTCGGCCCCGGTAACCGCCAGGAAAACCGAACCCATGGCGAGGAAGGCAAGGCGGGGATCGTGGCGAAAGAACTCGATCGCCCACCACGGATTGAAGATTGCAAGAATCTCGGGATGGGCGACGATATTGGTGATGCCGAGCGCCGCCAGCGCCGCGAAATATGCCAGCACGATCGGGCCGAACAGCGCGCCCACCCGCGCGGTTCCGCGTGACTGGATGAAGAACAGTCCGAGCAGAATCAGCACGGCAATCGGCAGGACCAGCGGTTCGAGCCCCGCTTCGACGATGGTCAGCCCCTCGACAGCGGACAGCACCGAAATCGCCGGGGTCAGCATGGCATCGCCATAAAACAGCGCCGCCGCCAGCACGCCCAGGACCAGCAACACGGCCTTGCGCCGCTCGTCGAGATGGCTCGAAATGAGCGCCAACAGCGCGAACGAACCACCCTCTCCGCGATTGTCGGCGCGCATGGCGACAACGACGTATTTGATCGTCACGATCAGCATCAACGACCAGAAGATCAGACTGAGCACACCGAAGATATGCAGGCGATCGACCGCCAGCGGGTGCGGACCGATGAAGCTTTCCTTCATCGCATAGAGCGGCGAGGTGCCGATATCGCCGAAAACCACTCCGACCGCACCAAGCATCAGGACGGCGAGGCTGTCCTTGCGAGGTGTTTCGCGAGAGGCTTGGTCAGGAGCGGGAACGGGTGCGGCGCCGTCCGCAGGCGATGCTGTCGCAGGTGTAGACATCGTTTTATACAGAGACCTTGTCGCATAAAGATTCCATGTGGATTTCGCTTTTGGTCGGGATAATTTCTCGACGCGCGGACAGCCCGGGTCCATCTTGCGCGGATGAAGACCGAGATCCACGGATCGCGTGACCGGCACAACCCGATCGCCGTCAGCCTGGCCGGTTATGCCGGGGCGTTGCTGCTCGTTGCGGTTACAACGGTGGCCGGACTGCTGATCGCTTCGCGCTGGGGCAACACGCCTGTCGTCATGCTCTACCTGCTGCCCGTCCTCGCTGCGGCGATCTATACCGGTCTGGGCCAGGGTTTGGTCGCGGCGGTAGCCTCAACGCTGGCATACAACTACTTTTTCACCGCGCCCTTTCACACGTTCGTAGTCGACAGCCCGGCGGACATCGTTACCGTTGTTGTGCTGTTTTTCGTCGCGGTCGTTTGCAGCCAGCTCGCCGCATCGGTTCGGCGGCAGGCGAGATTGGCGAGCGAACATGCCACACGCAACGCAACGATCGCAGGGTTTGCGCGTCGACTGCTGTCGTCAAGCGACGAAACCGAACTGGCTGCGATCTGTGTGGCGCAGATCGCGCGCATCTTCAGCTGCCATGTGGCGATTCTGAACGGGCAAGACGAGGCGCGGACCATTGCAGCTTCGCCCAGCGAAGCCACCCTCAGTCCCGGTGACCTTGCAGCCGCAACGTTCACCCTACAAACTGGAGTGCGCGCGGGCCGAGGCGAGAAGCGAGCTCCGCAGGCAGACTGGCAATTCCATCCGGTGGCGGCAGGCAGCACGGTTCTTGTCGCGGTCGGCCTGGCACGCGGCGACGGGGCACCGCCTGTGGCCGAGGACAGGATGCTCCTGTTCGAAAGCCTGCTCGACCAGATGGCGCTGGCGCTTGAGCGGGCGAGGCTGGAGGGCGAGGCTCGCGACACAGCGGCGCTGCGCGCACGCGACAAGCTGCGTTCGGCATTGCTCACTTCGATCGGTGATGATGTAAAGCCGCGGCTCAAGGCGGTTCAGGCGGCGGTGCGCGCGCTGCGGCGCGATGGCGTTTCCAATCGGGCTATCGTGAACGAGCTCGACAGCGAAGTGAGCCGGGTCGAGCGTCACATTGACAACCTGGTCGATATCAACCCCGGGGCGCAATATGAACCAATCCCGCTGGGCGAAATCGCCGTCGACCTGCATTGTCGCACGGTGACCAGGAATGGAGAGGAGTTGCATCTGACGCCCAAGGAGTTCGCGGTGCTGGCAGAGCTTGCCAAGCACGCCGGCAGGGTATTGACCCACGCCCAGATCCTGCGTGCAGTGTGGGGGCCAGGGCAGCAAGACCATGTCGATTATCTGCGCGTTGCGGTTCGGGCGCTGCGCCAGAAGCTGGAACGCAATCCGGCCACTCCCGAACTGATCGTCAATGAGCCTGGCGTGGGTTACCGGCTGGCCGTGTGATCGCGTGATTTTGGGGTCCGTGCTGGAGGAACCGTCAAGCAACACGATCAGTCCATGCCGCCGCGCTGCCCCGCCGCTCCTTTCCTACCCCCGCCATCCGCGCTAGATCGCGGCGATGGAGTTTTGCTTGCCACATTTTGCCCCCGCCACCGCTGGCGATAGCGCATGGCGCACGCGCTTTTTATCATTTGAACCGTGTTCCATGTGTTCCAGGTTGGCCCTGTTTGCGACGAAACGGAGGGCCTGATGCAGCTTGATATCGACATTGAGGAATGGCCTGCGGGCGAATGGGAAGCGCTGGCGGCGCGTGCGGGCGATGCTGCGGCCATAGTCGCGCCCGAGCTGCGCAATCCCCGTCTCGAAACCAGCCTGCTATTCACCAGCGATGCCGAAGTCCACGCGCTCAACCGCGAATGGCGCGGGCGCGATCGTGCCACCAATGTGCTGAGTTTCCCGATGCTCGAACGCGCGGAACTCCTGGCCCTGGGGCCTGAAGGCCCGCCCGAACTGCTTGGCGATGTGGCGCTGGCTTATGAAACCTGCGCACGCGAAGCCGACGAAAAAGGCATCGCGCTGGAACATCACGCCGCGCACCTGATCGTCCACGGACTGCTCCATCTGGCAGGCCACGACCACGTCGATGGCGACGAGCAGGCCGAGGCGATGGAGGCGCTTGAAATCAAGGCGCTTGCAATTCTGGGTATAGCGGACCCATATGGCCTCGATACTGACAGGCGCGACCAACAGGAGTGACGCACGGGGCCATGCCCGATTCACAATCTTCCGCAGGAGATGCGGAAAGTAGCAGCGGGCTGTGGCTCGCAATCCAGAAATTCCTTCGCTTGGGTGAGGGCGCTCGCACGCTGCGCGCGCAGCTCGAGGACGTCATCGACGAGCACGAGGACGAATGCGGCACCACGCCGCAGCCCGCCGCGGGCCGGGGGGACCTTTCGCAGCTCGAACTGCAGATGCTGCGCAACCTCCTGCATTTCAACGAGAAGGACGCCGATGATATCGCCGTGCCGCGCAGCGAGATAATCGCGGTTGATGCTTCGATCGGCTGGGATGCGCTGGTTGCAGCGTTCAGCGAACATGGCCATTCGCGCATGCCGGTCTATCGCGAAACGCTCGATCATGTGATCGGCATGATCCACATCAAGGATGTGTTTCCCTTCCTCGCCGAAGGCCGGGAGCCGCCGCGCGACTGGACCCGCTTGATGCGCCAACCGATCTTCGTGCCGCAGGTGCGCGGCGCGCTCGACGTGCTGGCCGACATGCGCGCCCGGCGCACGCATCTGGCGATCGTGCTCGACGAGTTTTCGGGCACCGACGGCCTCATCACGATCGAGGATCTGGTCGAGGAGATCGTCGGCGATATCGAGGACGAACATGACGAAACCCCGGCAAAGCTGATCGTCCCGATCGGCGAAGGCGTGTGGGACTGCGATGCCCGCGCCGAGCTGGGGGACGTGGCGCAAGTCATCGATCCGCGGTTGGCGGTGGTTGAGGAATCGGTCGATACGCTGGGCGGGCTGGCCTTTGTGCTCGCCGGTCAGGTCCCGCCGGTCGGGACCATTGTGAAGCACCCCAGCGGCTGGCGGATCGAGGTGACCGCAGGCGATGAAACGCACGTCACCAGGCTGCGTCTGCACGCGCCCAAAGGTGCGAAGGCTGCAACCACCAGATAAATTTCGCGCTGCCGGTTCGATTTCTTGCAACTTTCACATTGGCAGGCTTTAACCGGTCCCGATCCTAAGAAACGCTGACATGCCGACCCGACGCCTCCCCCCGCTTCGTTCGCTCGAAGCTTTCATCCGCACCGTGCGGCTGGGATCGGCGCGCGCCGCGGCAGAGGAAATCGGACTCAGCCCCTCGGCGCTGTCACGCCGGATCGGCAATCTGGAAGATTTCGTCGGCAAGAAGCTGTTCACGCGCGCGCGCCAGACGATGCAGCTGACGATCGAGGGGCAGGCGTTTTACGAGGCGGTCAATCCGCATCTGGAATCGCTGGCGCGGGCAATTGAAAGCCAGTCGGACAACATCTCGGTACTGCGTCTGCATCTTGGCGTGCTGCCGCTGTTCGGTAGCCAGCGGTTGTTTCCGCGGCTGGGCGAATTGCGCAAGCGCCATCCGCTGCTGCACATCGACATCGATACCGGCCCGCAGCTTGAAGATCGCGTGGGCGATACGCTGGATGCGGCGATCATCCTGTCGCGCGGGCCCGACAGCGGGTTGCATGCGGTGCGGCTCGATCACAATATGGTGCATGCGATTTGCAACAACGAACTGGCGCGCAAGCTGGGCGACGAACTCGATGTGGCGATGCTGGAGCGTCAGACCTTCCTCATCCATACCGAGCTGCCCGCCAGTTTCGAAGCG
>PNJY01000095.1 GCA_013822125.1 Erythrobacter sp.
GAGGAAGGCGCGGCCATCGACCCCGCGCTTCATCGCCGTGAACGGCAGCGGGCGGCGCACCGGCGCAACACTGGCCTGCACCATATCGACGAAGGCCTGGTTGATCCGGTCTGCTTCCGGCCCCCAGGCGATGCCGATGAAACTGTCTGCCGCAAGATCGAGCGTGAGCTTCTTGATTGCCGGATAGAACTTCATCTCCGCGCCCGACCAATCGGCCACAGCCCGCGCGATACCGCGATTTAGCGCGCCCGCATAGTGCCGCATCGGGCTCGGCTTGAACGCGATCGACAGCGCGCGCCGGTCAATCCGGTGATGGTCGAAATCCATCAGCATCAGCCCACGCGGGAACAACTGGTCGAGGATCGGGCCCCAACCCTGCTCGTTCGAGAAGACCTTCTCGCGGTCGAACAGCGCCAGTTCGTTGGCATCGGCACCGATCAGCGCCACGTTCCAGCCCCCGAAAGCCCTGGTCTTGTAAACGGGGCCATAGGTATCGACCATGCGCCGGGCATAGCCGTGCGGGTCGGCCAGCATCTTGAACGTGGTGCCGACCAGCGGCCAACCGGCCTCGCCCGGAATGTGATCGAGCGCATCGTGGGAAAGGCGCTGCGTCCAGTGCGTGGGCGCAAATTCAGCCGGACTTGCGGCTTGCGTGGTCGGCGATGCGAGCGTGGCCATTCAAATGCTCCGGGACGTGCTGATGGGCTTGCTTACCTTGGTGTAAGTAAACACTTACCCTAAATCCACCCGGAAAGTTCACGCCGGGTCAGAGCCTCGAGCATCGCCATCCCGGCATCCGAAGTGTTGAGGCAGGAAAGCACGGCATAATCGGTGCCGCCAGCCGCCAAGAACTGTTCGCGCCCGGCGATCGCCAGTTCCTCGAGCGTTTCGACGCAATCGGCGGCGAAACCGGGCGCGGCGATCGCGATCTTTCTCGTCCCCGCCTTCGCCTCAGCCACCAGCGTTGCATCGGTCGCCGGTTCAAGCCATTTGGCCCGCCCGAAGCGCGACTGGAAGCTGGTTTCGATCCGCAGGCCCGCACGCGAGAGCCGTTCGCCCAGCAGCCGCGCGGTCTTGCGGCAGTGGCAATGATAGGGATCGCCCAGATCGAGCGTCCTCTGCGGCATTCCATGAAAGCTCAGCAGCAGCAGTTCGGGTTCGAACGCGAGCGCGCCGATCTGCCGCTCGATGTCGCTTGCCAGCGCGTCGATATACAGCGGATCGTCATGATATGGCGGCAGAGTTCGCAGGCTTGGTTGCCAGCGCATTTGCGCCAACGCCTGCGCCGCCTTGTCGAACACGCTGGCAGTGGTCGCGGCGCAATATTGCGGATAGAGCGGCGCCAGCACGATGCGCTCGCATCCGGCCTCCTTCATTGCAGCCAGCTCGCCCGCGATCGACGGCGTGCCGTAGCGCATGGCGTGGCGCACCTGCACCTGCGGCCCCAGCCGAGCCTGCAAGCCCTCGGCTTGCCTTCGCGTGATCACCGCCAGCGGCGAGCCGTCCTCCAGCCACACCCTGGCATAGGCGCGCGCACTCTTCTTTGGCCTGGTGTTGAGAATGATGCCGCGCAGGATCGGCTGCCAGACGATCTGCGGTATCTCGATCACTCTGGGGTCCGACAGGAATTCGCCGAGATAGCGCTTCACCGCCTCCGGGGTCGGCGAATCGGGCGTGCCAAGGTTGACGATCAGGACGCCGACCCCGCCCGATTTGACCGGCGGATGATCGGCAGGAATCTGCTGCGGGCGCCAGGTCATAACCCCCCCGAAAGCAACGGAAGGCGCCGCACGCGCACGCCAGTCGCCGAATGGAGCGCGTTGGCGATCGCCGGGGCTGCCACCACCGCACCCAGCTCGCCCGGATCCGCCGGAGTAGCGTTGCTGACAATGAATTCGACCTCGATATCCGGACAATCGGCCAGCCTGGGCAAGTCAAGATCGGCGAGCCGCTGGGCGAGAGGCAGCCCGGCAGCGTACCGGGTGCTCGCACCCAGCGCCATGGCGAGGCCGAACACCAGCCCGCCCTCGATCTGCTGGCGCGCGATGTCGAGATTGACGATCCTCCCGATATCGACCGCAGCCACCATCCGCGAAACTTCGATACCCGCCTCGCCGCGCCGCGCTTCCGCAACGCAGGCGATCCGTCCGCCGCTTTGCGTATCGCCGATCCGGTGGCATGCAAGGCCCTGCCCACTCTGGTCGGCACCGCCGTTCCATTCGGCCAGGCTCGCCGCGCGTTGCAGGCATTCGGCCAGGCGCGGATCGCTGCCCAGCATCGCCATGCGGAACGACAGTGGTTCAAGCCCGCGGCGTGCCGCCAGCTCGTCGATAAAGCATTCCATGGCAAAGGCGGTATAGCCATGGGCATTGCCCCGCATCCGCGATACCGGCAGGCCGATTTCGGCCGGCACATGCTCGACCGTGACATCGGGAATAGCATAGGGCGGCATTGCCCCTTCGCAAGCCATGACATCGGCTTGGCCCGCACTGTCACGAACGGCCGCCCAACTGGTCCTGTTGTCGAACAGGCGGCGGCCGAATTCCAGATTGGCAGGCGGGGCGGCGATGCGCACCTTCAGCCCGGTGATTGTGGTATCCTCGCCCTGCGCGATGCCCGAAGTCAACAGGATGTGCGCTGGTGCGCGCGGGCGATCGCCCAGCATCTCCTGCCAGCGCGACCAGACAAGCTGAACCGGTTGACCCAATTCGCGCGCGATCAGCGCCACCTCGATTGCGTGATCGTGCTCCAGCCGCCGGTCGAAACTGCCCCCGGCGGGCATGGGATAGAGAATCACCTGTTCGACGGGAATGCCCAGCGCGCCAGCCGCAGCCTGCCGCGCCCGTTCGGGCGCCTGGGTGGCGAGCCAAAGTTCGAGCCGCCCGTCCGCGAAACGTGCGGTGGCGCTAGCGGTTTCGAGCGTGGCATGAACCGCACATCCGATCTCGTAACGGCGGGCGAAATCGGGTTTGCCCTGGCTGTCAAATCCGCTGCCGCGCTCTTCCACCACATGGCCTTCGCCGCGGCGCAGCGCATCGTCGAGCGCCTGGTCGATCCGTTCGCTGTCGACCATGTGTTCGACCCTGAAGCGCGGCTGCATGGCGTCGAGCGCACGTTCCGCCGCCCACCAGCTGGTGGCCGCCACCGCCAGCCACCGCTTGCCCTTGACCGCGCCGACGATGCCCCTGATTCCGCGCGCGTTGAACGGATTGAAATCGGTCAGTTCGGCCTTGTCGAGCGGGCCATGCCGGATTGCGGCGAAGACCATGCCCGGCAGCCGGATATCGCCTGCGAACTGGTAGGAACCATCGACCTTGGCGGGCAGGTCGAGCCGCGGGAATGTGATGAGCGCCTCGGTCTCGCCCGCGATCCCTTCCTCGCCGTAAGACGCTGGTCTCAGCGGAGGGGGATCGGGAGGCAGCTCCCCTGCGGCATCGGCAGCCAGTTCGGCGAAGCTGAGGCGCTTGTCGCCGTGCAGGATGAAGCCATCTGCCGCCTCGCACTCCTCCCAGGCGACAGCCCAGCGCCGCGCAGCCGCCTGTGCCAGCATCGCGCGCGCCGATGCCCCTGCCAGACGGCAGGCGTCCTCGTATGCGGCAAGCGCGGTGCCATCGGCGGTGGCATTGAAGCGCGTGCCTTCGGCGTATCGGCGCGCGAGCAGCGAATCCTCGCCGCCCGCCAGCCCCGGCGCAAACGGCATCCACATCGGTGCCCATTTCGCCGCCAGCGGGACATTGGCATACGCTCCGCTGACCGGCGCTGGTTCGACCGCGATCTGGCGCCAGTCCGCACCGAGTTCGGCCGCGATCACCTGCGGCAACAACGTGGTGACGCCCTGCCCCATTTCCAGTTGCGGCACAGCGATGGTGATGACCCCGCTGTCGGAAATCCTCAACCAGGCGTCGAACGCATATTCGCCGCGTACAGGTTCGAGCGGGCTGGTATAGGAGCGTGGAAACAGCATCCACGCAACCACCACGCCGCCGCCAACGGCAGCTCCGGTCACAAGGCCACGGCGGGTCACCTGCATCGTCAGTCCGCAGCCTGAAATTCGCGGTCGAGCCAGTCGGCAAGCTGGCGGGCGATCGCGGTGAAGGCCGCGCCTTCGTCGCTCTCACCGGCAGCCGGCGGCATTCCCGAATCACCGCTTTCGCGGACCGCCAGGCTGAGCGGTATCCGGCCTAGGAAGGGCAGTCCCACGCTGTTGGCGACCTGTTCCACTCCTCCCCGGCCAAAGGGATCGCTCGTCTCGCCGCAATGCGGGCATTGATACCCGGCCATGTTCTCGACCATGCCGATGATCGGCACCTTGCCTGTTTCAAACAGCTGGCCCGCACGCGCCGCGTCGATCAGCGCCAGATCCTGCGGGGTGGAAACGATGATCGCGCCTGCGGGTTTGTGCTTTTGCAGCATCGAAAGCTGCACGTCGCCCGTGCCCGGCGGCAGATCGACCAACAGGACATCGACATCGCCCCATTCAGCGTCGATCAGCTGCGACAACGCATTGCCCGCCATCGGCCCGCGCCAGGCCAGCGCCTGCGCCGGTTTGACCAGGTAGCCCATCGACAGCACCGGCACGCCATGGACACTCGGAACCGGGACCAGCTTCTCGCCTTCGGCCTTGGGCTTGGCCCCTTCGTTGCCGAGCAGCTTGGGCTGCGACGGGCCGTAGATATCGGCATCGACCACGCCCACCTTACGTCCCATGCGCTTGAGCGCCACTGCGAGATTGGTGGTGAGCGTTGACTTGCCGACCCCGCCCTTGCCCGAGCCCACGGCGATGATCCGGCGGCGGGGCTTGTCGGCCATCAATGCCACGCGCACTTCGGCGACGCCTTCAAGCGAGCCGAGAATATCGACCACCGCCTGTTCGATATCGGTGCGCTGCTGTGTGCCGAGCCCGGTCGCATCGATCACCACCACCACACGATCGCCCACCATGCGCGCCGAACTGACCCGCACGGCAATGCCTTCCGGCAAATGCCCAATCAACTGATCCTGATCCATCGGCCCTTGATCCATGGGCCCCGGCCTTCTCACATCAAAAACGCCCGCGCCACCCCTGTTCTTCGGCCAAAGCCACCCTATAAGGGGATAATGCGTATTTTGACAGGAATCACAGAGCGGATCGGTTTGGCAATGGCCGGCAAGAGGAGCCCCTGGGGCGGGAGCGGTGGCGAGGGCGAACCCCCCGCGGGCGCCGATGGCCAGGAAACGCCCGCCCCGACCGAAGGCCCTACGGGCGACGGTCCGCGCAATCCCTGGGCGCAAGGCGGCGGAACGGGGGGTTCCGGCGACGGCCGCCGGTCGGCCAATATCGAGGACATTTTCAAGCGCCGCGGGCCGGGCGGGCCAAGGCGTGGCGGCAGCGGTGGCGGCGGGCCGGGGTTTCGCCTCCCCACAAGGCCGGGCGGCAAGAGCTGGCTGCCGCTGGTTCTGGGCGGAGTTGCGGGGTTGTGGATCGTCTTTACCTCGACGCACCAGGTCCAGCCCAAGGAACAGGGCATCGTCACCTGGTTCGGCGGCGTCTATTCGCGCACGCTTGGCCCGGGCCTCAATTTCACGCTGCCCTGGCCGTTCCAGCAGGTCACGATCGAAAACGTCAGCGAAATCCGCTCTGAAAGGATCGGTTCGGAAGGCGAAAAGCTGATCCTCACCGGGGACCAGAATCTGGTCGATCTGTCCTATCTCATCCGCTGGAACATCAAGGATCTGAAGCAGTTCACCTTCCAACTCGACGATCCGGGTCTGACGCTGCGCGAGGTGGCCGAATCGGCCATGCGTGCATCGGTGGCGGAACAGGAACTCGATTCGGTCGTCTCGGGCGCAGGCCGCGCCGAGGTGGAAGGCCGGGTCCAGCGGCGTATGCAGGCCGTACTCGACGCCTATCGTTCGGGGATCGCGATCCAGGGCGTGGCGGTCGAACGCGCCGACCCGCCGACCAAGGTGATCGAAGCCTTCAAGGCCGTTTCGGCGGCGGAGCAGGAATCCGATGCCATGCGCAACCGCGCGCGGGCCTATGCCCAGCAGATCCTGGCGCGCGCTCAAGGCGATGCTGCCGCCTTCGACCAGATCTATGCGCAATACAAACTGGCCCCCGAGGTTACGCGCAGGCGCCTCTATTATGAAACCATCGAAAGCGTCCTGTCGAAGACCAACAAGACGATTGTCGGTGCGGACGGCGTGGTCCCCTATCTGCCGTTGCCCGAAGTGCGCCGCCGCGCGCAGCAACCGCCAGTCGAGGGACAATGATCATGGGCAACATCATGCAGAATTATGGACGTGCCCTGTTTGCTGTAGCGATCTTTCTGGCGCTGCTGCTGAGCAGCGTGGTGATCGTGCCGGAAACCCAGCAAGCGGTTATCATCCGCACGGGTGAGCCGGTGAGCGTCGTCAACCGCTTCCGGCCGAACCAGGAGTTCGGGGAGACGGGCGCGGGGCTGTGGTACCGCATCCCGCTCATCGAACGGGTGCAGATGGTCGACCGGCGCATCCTCAACCTCGACATGGAACCGCAGCAGGTCCTTTCGAATGACCAGCAGCGCCTCCAGGTCGATGCCTATGCCCGGTTCCGCATCATCGATCCGGTGCTGATGGTCGAAAGCGCGGGTTCGGAAGACAACCTGCGGGCGCAGCTCGCGCCCATCCTCAGTTCGGTGCTGAGGCAGGAGTTGGGGCGCAGGCCATTCGTCGCGATGCTTACCGCCGAGCGCGGTACGGCGATGGCCAATATCACCAGAACGCTGGACACACAGGCGCGGCAGTACGGCGCACAGGTGATCGACGTGCGGATCAAGCGCGCCGACCTGCCCGACGGTTCGCCGCTCGAAACCGCCTTCACCCGGATGCAGACAGACCGCCAGGCCGAAGCCGAAACGATCAAGGCGCGCGGCGGCAAGGACGCGCAGATCATCCGCGCCGAGGCGGAAGCGCAGGCCGCCGCCACTTATGCCCAGGCCTATGGCAAGGACCCAGAGTTCTATGATTTCTACCGGGCCATGGAAAGCTATCGCCGCACCTTCGAACAGGGCACCGGCGAAAGCGCGATGATCCTGTCGGAGGACAGCGAGTATTTCCGGCAGTTCCGGGGTCGACGTTGACCACAGTTCGCCAAGATCGGCATATGTGCGCGCTCCGACGAACGCTACACCACTCTCTGCCGGTGTTGAGTGCCGTTCAATAGCGGTTAAGTGCCGCTTGCCCCATAAAGGCGCTTCTCCGCGGCCGGTTTGGCGACGGACGCGAAAATTGCGGAAGTAACCGTTAGGAAGGACGTGAATTCAGTGCGATACGTTTATGGACTCTCAACAGCATTGCTGGTTGGTGGCGCAACTCTGTCGTTGGTGACAGGATATCCGGCCGGAGCGCAGGTCGCGCAGAACGACGACACGCGGCTGGCACAAATCGTACCTCGCGGGGGCGCACCTGCCAGCTTCGCCGACCTGACCGAGCAATTGCAGCCCGCGGTGGTCAATATCTCGACGCGGCAACGGATCGAAGTGCGCGGAAACCCGTTTGCCGGAACTCCCTTTGCCGAACTGTTCGGCCAGGGCGCTCCCGGCGGGCAGCCGCAAACGCGCGAGGCGCAATCGCTGGGGTCGGGCTTCATCATTTCGGCCGACGGTTACATCGTCACCAACAACCATGTCGTTGCGCCCGACAATCGCGCCACACTGGAAGAAATCACCGTGACCATGCCCGATGGCACGGAGTATCGAGCCGAGCTGGTGGGTGCGGACGCGGCATCCGATGTGGCAGTGCTCAAGGTGAGCCGCGGCCAGCCCTTCCCCTTCGTCGAGTTTGGCGATTCGGGCAGCGCGCGCGCGGGCGATTGGGTGATCGCGATTGGCAATCCCTTTGGCCTGGGCGGTACGGTTACGAGCGGGATCATATCGGCGGTGCTGCGCAATGCCGGCGGCGGCGCCTATGACCGCTTTCTGCAAACCGATGCCAGCATCAATCGCGGCAATTCCGGCGGCCCGCTGTTCGACATGCGCGGCAAGGTGATCGGGATCAACAACGCCATCATTTCGCCCACCGGCGGCAGCGTGGGGATAGGTTTTGCCATCCCCTCCGATGTGGTTAAGCCAATCGTCAAGCAACTGATTTCCGGTGAGGAAATTGAACGCGGTTTCCTGGGCGTCAGCATCGAGCCGGTGAATAACGATCTGGCGGATTCGCTGGGTCTACCGCGCAACCGCGGCGAATTCGTGCAAACGGTGCAGGAAGATGGCGCAGCTGCCAAGGCCGGGATCGAGCCGGGCGACGTGGTTACCACAATCAACGGCCAGCCGGTGACCAGCGAGCAGACGCTATCCTTCCTGGTCGCCAATATCGCGCCGGGGACGCGTATACCGGTCGATCTGATCCGCAACGGCGAACAGCGCCGCGTGACCGTGACCGTGGGCAAGCGCCCTAGCGAGGCGGAATTGCGGCAGCAGGCGCAGACTTTTGATCCCAACGCGGAGCCTGAACCTACGCCAGAAGGATCGAGCAGCGCCATCGAACAGAAGCTGGGCCTGCAAGTTCTCGCCCTGACTCCACAGATCCTGCGCCAGCTCGGTGCAGATGCCGACACGCAGGGCGTAGTGATCGGCGCGGTCGACCCCAATGCCGACGCCGCGGCCAAGGGATTGCAGCGCGGCGACATCATCCTGTCGGTCAACTACCGCAAGGTGACGAGCCCGGCAGACCTCGAAACTGCAGTGGCCGATGCCGAAAAATCGGGGCGCGAGGCGGTGCTGGTGCAGTTCAAGCGCCGCGGCGGGGTTACTGCCTATCTACCCGTACGGATACGCAAATAGTTGCCGCCACGGCTGTGACTTGAACTTGTGTTGCTACCTCTGACGCCGGGAATCCTCGGCGGGGGATACGGTGCGAGGCATGGGGGGAGGCGGCGGCCCGATCGCCTCCTCCAGAAATTCGTCGCTGACAGCTTGCCCCGGCTCGCCGCGGCGCGATCTGGCATCGGGTGACTGTTCGCCCTCTACCGGGAAGGGTAGGCCTTCGCCTTGCGGACGAGAGCCCGGCTCGACCAGATTGCCCTGCTCGTCGATGTAGTAATAGTCCCCCGGATCGCCGAAGAAATATTCGTCGTCGGGTTCGAGCTGCCATTCCGGCAGGCGCACTTCGGTCTCGAATTCCTCGACCGGGCGCTTGGCGACAGCCCGGGTCATATAGGCGGCAAAAGCACGCGCTGGCGCCCTACCGCCCTGCAGACCGGATACGGCGCGGGCATCATCGCGCCCCATCCACACCCCGGTGGTGATTCCCGAAGAAAAGCCGATGAACCAGCCGTCCTTGTTGGAATTGGTCGTGCCCGTCTTGCCCGCCACCGGGCGTCCGATCTGCGCAGCACGGCCAGTGCCGGTATTGACCGCCGTCTGGAGCAGATCGGTGATCCCGGCAGCAACATAATCGGGCACCAGCTGCGCCGCGCGCGCGCGTTCATGCCGATAAATCTGGCGGCCCTGCGCGGTGGTGACCCTGGTGATGCCATAA
>PNJY01000096.1 GCA_013822125.1 Erythrobacter sp.
TGTATGGGCTCCACGTGCGTTTGCCGCGGTTTGCGGTGCTGACAACTCGGTTAATTCTTCCTTAGCCATTGCGGCGTTACGATCGGTGCCGTTCGGCGGCCCGCGCGTTTGCGGGCTCAGGTCGGCATATCGCAGATAACGGGAACAGGCATGGTTCAGGTCGAAAGACGTCAGCAGGATCGCACCTCGTCGTTTCAGCTGGCCGATCTCCAGCTGGAGCATGACCCTGCGCATTACCGCGTCAAGGTGCGCAATCTTTCGCGGACCGGCCTGATGGGCGAAGGCGGCGTGAAGGTGGCCTGCGGGACTCGACTCACCGTCAATCTCGGACAGATCGGCGCCATTGCCGGATCGGTGGCCTGGGTTCAGGATGACCGGTTCGGCGTTGCCTTCGACGAGGAAATCGATCCGCAGACGGGGCTTGCCGACTTCGGGTAACACCATGGATATTGTCGGCTGTCCGCGCCCGATTGGCAATCGGCGCTGACCCGGGGCGCACATGCTGCTAAGCGCATGGGGCAATGCGATTCTGCTTTCCATTTCTGATCGGCCTGGCGCTGGCGGGCTGCGGCTCCTCGAACGAGGGCGGGCCGGTGGACGTGGCGATCATCGGCACCGGCGAGAGCCTGTTCGAACAAGGGGTCCGGCTTTCGTCCGCCGCGCAGCACCTGCGCGCTGCGACCGACGAGGGGCTGGTGGCGATGGACGCCTCGGGCCAGATCGTGCCCGCCCTGGCCGAACGGTGGATCGTGACCGACGATGGCCTGAGCTATATCTTCCGTCTGCGCAGCTCGCAGTGGTCTGACGGCGAAGAGATCACCTCGGGCCAGGTGCGCCGCATGTTGCTCGACAGCCTGCGACGTCTCGACGGCACGACGCTGGGGCTGGATCTGGCCAAGATCAACGATGTGCGCGCCATGACCGGCAAAGTCATCGAGATCAGGCTTACCGGCCCGATGCCCGATTTCCTGCGCCTGCTGGCCCAGCCCGAAATGGGGTTCGTCCGCGATGGCAAGGGTCTTGGCCCGATGCAGGCTGCACGCGAAGGCGGCGCGGGCATCGTCGTGCTTGCGGCCCTGCCGCCCGACATGCGGGGCCTTCCCGCGCTCGCGAATTGGGAGGAAACGACGCGCAAGGTCCAGGTTCGCGCCCTTCCCGCGCGGCAGGCAGTGGAAGCGTTCGCATCGGGCGAGGTCGATCTGGTGCTGAACGGCCGGGTCAGCGATCTGCCGCATGCCGATACGGGACCGTTATCGCGTGGCACCATCCGGATCGATGCCGCGCTGGGCTTGCTGGGTCTGGCGGTGCGCAACGAGGAAGGCCTGCTGGCGCGGCCGCAGCTGCGCGAAGCGCTTGCCATGGCGATCGACCGATCGACTTTGATGCAGGTGTTCAACATTGGCGGTTGGCAGGCTTCGCCGGAGGTTGTTCCGCGCTCGATGTGGAGTGATGTCGAGCCGGCGGAGTTGCGCTGGGCCGACGCTTCGGTCGAGCAACGCCGGGCAGAAGCGCGCAGGCGCATCGCCGCCTGGAAGGCGGGCAACGGCGGCCGCGCCGAAGTGACGATCGGCATGCCCCCGGGACCGGGCAGCAATCTGTTGTTCCGCAGGATCGCCCAGGATCTGGCGACGGTCGGTGTTACCGCGCGACTGGTCGAATCAGGCAAGGGCGCCGATCTGGAATTGCATGACCGCGTCGCCCGTTTCGCTTCGCCGCGATGGTTCCTCAACCAGTTCAACTGCGCAACCAGCAGCGGGCCCTGTTCGCCCAAGGCCGATGCTCTGGTCGAACAGTCGCTGACGGCGGCCAGAGCGGACCTGAAGACAGCCTTGCTGGCGCAAGCCGCACTCGAATTGCAGGATGCCAATGTGTTCATTTCCTTTGGCGCACCGATCCGTTGGGCATTGGTGCGCAGCAGCGTCACCGGTTTTGCCGAGAACCAGTGGGGCATCCACCCCTTGTTCCCGCTGTCGGAGCTGCCCAATTAGGGCCTGAAGGGAGAATCGATGCCCAACCCGCAGCGCCCCGGCGGCACCGGCTTCAGCCTCCCGACCGGTTCCGATCCACACTCGGTCCGCCAGCGCGTCGAGGCGCTGGAAATCCTGCTCGAACGCAGCTTTCGCGTGCCGGGCATCAATTATCCGGTCGGGCTTGATGCGATCGTTGGCCTGGTCCCCGTACTGGGCGATCTGGTAACCGCTGCGATGGGGACATATGCCCTGTGGGAGGCGCGCAATCTCGGCATGCCCCGGTGGAAGCTGTGGCGTATGGCGGGCAACTTGTTGTTCGACACCGCGATCGGGGCAATACCGCTGGTCGGTGACGCGGCGGACCTCCTGTTCCGTTCGAACACCCGCAACCTCAGGATCATCAAGCGGCATCTTGACCGGCACCATCCCTCCACCCGGGTGATCGAGGGGTAGTTTCAAATGCGACTGTCCCGCGCTAGGCACGGCGCATGACGCAGGACGTAACCTACTCGAGCTACCTCGACCTCGATCGCATTCTTGCCGCCCAGCATCCCACTTCCGGCGCACATGACGAGATGCTGTTCATCATCGTGCACCAGGCGAGCGAGCTGTGGCTCAAGCTGTGCCTGCACGAACTGGCGGAAGCGCGGGCGCATATCGCGCGCGACGACTTGCGCCCGGCGTTCAAGATGCTCGCACGCGTGGCCCGTGCGCAGGGCCAGCTGATCCAGAGCTGGGATGTGCTCAGCACCATGACCCCGCACGATTATTCGACGATCCGCCCGCATCTGGGATCGTCGAGCGGGTTCCAGTCGTGGCAGTACCGGATGATGGAATTCATGCTCGGCGGGCGCAATCCGGACATGATCGCGCTACACGATCGCGCGCCTGAAGTGGCCCGCAGCCTGCGCGAGGAAGCGGCGCGGCCGAGCCTTTATGACGAGGCGATCCGCCTGCTCGCCCGGCGCGGCTTCGCGATCGACCCGGCGGTGACCGAGCGCGACCCTAAGGAGCCCTACGCGCACTCAAGCAGTGTCGAGGCCGCCTGGGCCGACATCTACCGCGCACCGAACGATCACTGGGACCTTTACGAGCTGGCGGAAAAGCTGGTCGATCTCGAATATCATTTCCAGCGCTGGCGCTTTGGCCATTTGAAGACCGTAGAGCGGATCATCGGTTTCAAGACCGGCACCGGCGGGACGCCGGGCGTGCCTTATCTTGCGGGCGTGCTCAAGAGCGCCTTTTTCCCCGAACTGCTGAGCGTGCGGACCGCGATCTGATGGGCGGCCGCAGGATTTTGGACATTTCGCAGGTGCTGCGCCCCGGCCTGCCGGTGTGGCCGGGCGATACCGCCTTCGGGCAAGCGCAGACCTGGCAGATCGAGGACGGTTCGCCGGTCAATGTTTCGGCGCTGACGCTTTCGACGCATTCGGGCGCGCATGCCGATGCCCCGCTGCATTACGATGCCGCCGCGCCAGACATCGCCTCAGTCGATCTCGAGCCCTATCTCGGCGAGTGCCTGGTGGTCGACGCGCGCGGCTGCGGGCCGTTGATCGAGCCGGGGCATTTGCCCGATCTGGCGGGCGTGCGGCGCGTGCTCTTTCGCACCTATGATCGCTTTCCGCACGAGGCGTGGGATGCGCAGCACAGCGCCATCGCCCCTGCGACGATCACGGCGTTGGCCCGGGCCGGGGTGATCCTGGTCGGCATGGACGGACCATCGCTCGACCCGCAAAACTCGAAGACGATGGCGGCGCACATGGCGGTGCTCGAGGCCGACATGCGCGTGCTCGAGGGGCTGGTGCTCGACGATGTGCCGCCGGGGCGTTACGAACTGATCGCGCTGCCGCTGGCGATTGCGGGCGGCGACGCCTCGCCGGTGCGTGCGATATTGCGGGAGCTGGGCGATGGCTGACGCGATTCTGGCGCGCGCGCGTGAATTCGATGCCGCCGATCCGCTGGCCGAATATCGCGAGCGTTTCATTCTCCCCGAAGGGGTAATCTATCTCGACGGCAATTCGCTGGGGGCGTTGCCCGCGGCAACCCCGGTGCGGATCGAACAGGTGGTGCGCGGCGAATGGGGCGAAGGGCTGATCCGCAGCTGGAATGATTCGGGCTGGATCGGCGCCGCCCGGCGCGTGGGCAGCAAGATTGCCCCGCTGGTGGGTGCGCAGAGCCATGAGGTGATCGCTGGGGACAGCACCAGCGTCAACCTGTTCAAGCTGATTGCCGCCGCGCTCGACATGCAGGCCCAAAGTGGAAGTGGGCGCCGCAAGGTGATCCTGTCCGAACCCGGCAATTTCCCGACCGATCTTTACATGATCACCGGGCTCGAACGGCAGGGGCTGGCGCAGCGGCGGCTGGCGGATCGGGACAGGCTGATCGAAGCGATTGATGACGATGTCGCGCTGCTGCTGCTCACACATGTGCACTACAAGTCGGGCGAAGTATTCGACATGGCGGCACTGACCCGCGCGGCGCACGATGCGGGCGCGCTGGTGCTGTGGGACCTGTCGCACAGCTGCGGCTCGTTGCCGGTCGATCTGAATGGATGTGCGGCGGATTTCGCGGTTGGCTGCGGCTACAAATATCTCAATGGCGGGCCGGGCGCACCGGCCTATGCCTTTGTTGCCGAGCGGCACCACGCCGCGCTCAACCAGCCGCTCACCGGCTGGTTCGGCCATGCCGCGCCATTCGCCTTTTCCGACGATTATGTGCCCGCACCGGGCATTGACCGGCTGCTATGCGGAACCTCGCCGATCCTCGGGCTCGCCGCGCTCGAGGTGGGGGTAGAGCTGATCGCCGAAATCGGGGTCGATCGGCTCTATGCCAAATCGCAGGCCTTGAGCGAATTCTTCCTTGAATGCCTTGGCGAATGGGGGCTCGATCTCGAACTGGTGAGCCCGCCGCACAGCGCGCAGCGCGGCAGTCAGCTCTCTTTCCGCCACCCAGAGGCATATGCGATCTGCCAGGCCCTGATTGCGCGCGGGGTGATTGGCGACTTCCGCGATCCAGACATCCTGCGGCTGGGCTTTGCGCCTGCCTACCTGCGCTTTGCCGACATGGCGGAGGCCGCGCGGCACCTGGCTGAGGTGCTCTCAACTGGTGAATGGCAAAGGGATGAGTTCAGCCAGCGCAATGCCGTAACCTGATTCGTCATTGCGAGAGGAGCGGGCGGGAGATCGGTTGGCGGCCCGATCGCTCAAACAGACACACGTCACACCGGGTCAAGCCCGGGGTCATGGTTGGGGGCCGGCTTTCGCTCCGCTCGCAACGACGAAGAAAGAATTTCACTACTCCTCCAGCTCGATGTCCCAATAGAGCCAGTCGCGCCAGGTTTCGTGCAGGTAATTGGGCGGGAACAACCGGCCTTGCTGCTGCAATTGCCAGCTGGTCGGCCGGATTGGCCTTTCCGCAAGGTGCATATGCGCCTGCTGGGGCGTGCGCCCGCCCTTCTTCATGTTGCACGGCGCGCAGGCGCTGACGATGTTTTCCCACGTCGTTCGTCCGCCCAGACGGCGGGGGATGACATGGTCGAAGGTCAGATGGTTGCCGCTGCCGCAATACTGGCACTGGAACCGGTCGCGCAGGAACAGGTTGAACCGGGTGAAAGCGGGAAATTCGCTGTGCTTCACATATTGCCTCAGCGCGATCACGCTGGGGATCTTCATGTCGAGGCTGGGCGAATGGACCTCGCGTTCATAACTGGCGACGATATCCACCCGGTCGAGGAAGACCGCCTTGATCGCCGTCTGCCACGGCCACAGGCTCAAGGGATAATAGGAAAGCGGCGTGTAGTCCGCATTGAGCACGAGCGAAGGGCAGGCCGACAAGTTGCTTGCCGGATCGTCCTGCGCGTACCTGAAACGCGCCACCCTATCGATCAGTTCGGCCCTAAACATCCGGGTACCTCACCTGCCAGCGCATCTTCGCCGATAAACGAAGGGAGCATTTGCACGAATCGGCGTCAAGTCTGTTACAGGTCGGCAATCCACAACCAATGTCTGCATTTCGCGCATGAGCACATTCGGCCCCGTCACCCGTTTCGCCCCCAGTCCCAACGGCTCGCTGCATCTGGGCCATGCCTTTTCGGCGATTGCTGCGCACGATCTGGCGCGAGAGGGGGGCGGGCGGTTCCTGTTGCGGATCGAGGATATCGACGGCGCCCGTTCGCGTCCCGAACTCGCCGCCGAATTCCGCGAAGACCTTGGCTGGCTGGGGCTCGAATATGAGGAAGTTCCTCCGCAATCGACCCGGCTCGCGACCTACGCGGCAGCGGCGAAGCGTCTGCGCGCGATGGGGCTGCTTTACCCCTGCCAGTGTTCGCGCACGGACATCCTCACGGCCAATCCCCCGATGGGGCCGGAAGGGCCGATCTATCCCGGCACCTGCAAGGGGCGATCCGCCATTGCCGAGGAACGGGCCGCATGGCGGCTCGACGTTGCCGCGGCGCTCGCGCGCACCGGACCGCTCGAATGGCATGACGATCTTGCCGGGCCGCAAATTGCACGGCCCGAATTGCTGGGCGATGTGGTGCTGGTGAGGAAAGACGAGCCTGCCAGCTATCACCTTGCCGCAACGCTCGACGATGCGGCGGACGGCGTAACGCTGGTGACGCGCGGGGCCGATCTGTTCGCCGCCAGCCATGTCCACCGGCTGCTCCAGGCGCTGCTTGGCCTGCCGCAGCCGCGCTGGCACCACCACGCGCTGCTGCTCGACGTCAGCGGGCAAAAGCTGGCCAAGCGGCGCGGCAGCGCCTCGCTCGCCGATATGCGGCGGCGCGGAATGGATGGCCGGGCGCTGGCCTGCAACCTGCGCGCCGGGGTGCTTCCCGCTGGCATTTCGCTGGGGAAGGGCTAGACTGATATCATGAACTACATCCTTGTCCCCGCCCTCGTGATCCTCATGGGGCTGACGCTGCTTTCGCTCATTCGCGGCATCATCGCATTTCTCAGGACGACCAGGGTCGATCTTGAAAGCGGCGGCGCCGACAATGTCAGGGAAATGCAGCTCAAGCAGAACCGGGCGATGATCGCCCGGATCAAGTATCAGGCACTGGCCATTCTGGTGGTGGTGCTCATTCTCGCCTTCAGCAGATAGGCCCGGCTTTTCGCGCCGATGGTCAGGCTCAATCGCATATATACCCGCACGGGGGATGATGGCACGACCGGCCTCGTCGATGGCTCGCGCGTGGCCAAGCACGGCCTGCGGATCGAAGCGATCGGCAGGGTTGACGAAGCCAACAGCGCGATCGGGCTGGCGGTGGCATGTCTGGTGGACAGCGAGCATGCAGCCGCGCTCCGGCGTATCCAGAACGACCTGTTCGATCTCGGCGCCGATCTCGCCACCCCGGCGAGCGATGGCGACTTCGCCCCTTCGGAAATGGTGCTGCGCATTGCACCCGCGCAGGTCGAATGGCTCGAACGCGCGATCGACGCGGCCACCAGGGTGCTCGCGCCGCTGACCAGCTTTGTTCTGCCAGGTGGCAGCGAGGAGGCCGCACGCGCGCATGTGGCCAGGGCAAGCGTGCGCGCGGCGGAGCGCGCCGTCACCGCGTTGGCGGAGCGCGATCCGGTCAATCCCGCCGCGCTCGCCTATGTCAACCGCCTGTCGGACTATCTCTTCGTGCTTGCGCGTCTGCTCAACGCCAATGGCGCTGAGGACGTGAAATGGGTGCCCGGCCAAAACCGCTAGACCCGGGGCCTTTGCCCGTCTAACCAGCCGCCCCCAAGGGCATAAATGCTGCAAGTGCGAAGGAAATTTACGATGCAGACGGTCGCGGTTATCGGTGCGGGGCAGATGGGCACGGGCATCGCCCAGACCATTGCGCAGCACGGCATCAAGGTGCTGCTGTCCGATGTCGATCTGGCGCGGGCCGAGGCGGGCTTTGCCGGTATCGACAAGGCGTTGGGCAAGCTGGTCGGGCGCGGGAAGTTCGATCCCGCCGAGGCGGAGGCGATCCTGGCGCGGATCACGCCTGTGGGCGACTACGCACCGATGGCGCAGGCCGCACTGATCATCGAAGCGGCGACCGAGCGCGAGGAGATCAAGAAGGTGATCTTCGAGGCGGCGGGCAAAGTGCTGGCCACCGATGCGATCATGGCCAGCAATACCAGCTCGATCCCGATCACCCGCATGGCCAACCATTCGCCCGATCCGGCCCGCTTCATCGGGCTTCACTTCTTCAACCCCGTGCCGGTGATGGGGCTGATCGAAGTCATCCCCGGCCTCGCCACCAGCAAGGAAACGACCGAACGGGTCACGGCATTTGCCGAAGCGCTGGGCAAGCAGGTGGTGCTGAGCCAGGACGAGCCGGGCTTTGTCGTCAACCGCATCCTCCTGCCGATGATCAACGAAGCGGTGTTCGTGCTGGGCCAGTCGACCGCCAGTATAGCGGACATCGACAAGGGCTGCCGGCTGGGCCTCAACCATCCGATGGGGCCGCTCGAACTGGCCGATTTCGTCGGGCTCGATACCTGCTTCGAAATCATCAAGGTGCTCTATGCCACCACCGGCGACAGCAAGTATCGCCCTGCGCCGCTGCTGGTGAAGTACGTCGAGGCCGGCTGGCTGGGCCGCAAGAGCGGGCGCGGCTTCTACGATTATTCGGGCGAAGCGCCGGTCCCGACGCGGTAGCGTATCGTTCCGGCTGTTTGCATTGCGCCCACTCCCCGACAGGGGAAGGCCAAGCCCGATGGAGCGCCCCGATGGAACACATGAGCGGTTTGTTGAAAAATCCGTCATGGCGATATTTACGCGTTGTTTGAATGGTTTGGCGCTGGGTACCTGCGCCAATGTGTGACTTTCGTTTGCAGGCACCTGCACGCCGTCCTTAAGGACGAATTGTGCGGATCGGAAATTGGGGAGGGGCTTGGCATTCCCTGATCGGTGCGGGGGTTGGGCGAGCAAGGCCTAGAGTGATTTCGAGCCAGATGGAATCATCTGGCGACTCGGAAATCACGGTAAAACAAGAATCTAGAGTGCTTCCAACTTTGATGCAATCAAAGTTGGAAGCACTCTAGCGCAGCGGCACGAAGTAGGAAAACCGGCTGGGAAGGCGACCGCCTGAACCCACTCGCTTGAGCGAGGGGATAGTCCCCATACTCCCCTCCCTTGAGGGAGGCGATGGGGGTGGATGTCGTGCCATCTCGGTAAGTAGGAAATCCCGGTCGCACAAAGACACCAAGCCTGTCCTGAGCCAGTCGAAGGGACACGAAGAGGCTGTGCTTGCGGCATAGCAGCCCCGATCTGCAAGCAGTGCCGTGAGTGCAGGCGTCAGTTGTAAAGCGCAAAGGCGATGCCAGGTGCTCGCTCTTTGTGCCTTGGCGTCTTGGTGCGAGCAGAAATCCCGACTTGCCGGGGCGGGAAAATAAGCCCCAGCCCTACCCGTGCAGCGCGTCGAGCACGTCTTCGAGCCGTGCGGGGTCGCTGATCGCCAGCACTTCGCCGCTGCTATTCGCGTTC
>PNJY01000097.1 GCA_013822125.1 Erythrobacter sp.
TGCGCGAGGTGCGGGCGGACGTGATCGCCCTGCAGGAGGTTGACCGGCGCTATGGCGAGCGGGCGAGCGCGATCCCACGCGCGCTGCTCGACGATACGCCGTGGCGCGCGGTGCCTGTGGCCAAACGGGCGCGCAGCCTGGGCTGGCATGGCAATGCGCTGCTCGTGCGGCGCGACATCGAATGCTCCGAAGCTCATGCGCTCGATCTGCCCACGATCGAGCCGCGCGGCGCCGTGCTGGCCGAACTGGTGGTGAACGGCAAGACCATCCGCGTGCTGGGCACGCATCTCGATCTGTCCGGCCTCAGGCGCTCGGATCAGGTCAAGGCCCTGCTGGCGCACTGCGCAGAGCGGCCGAGAATGCCTACCGTCATCATGGGCGATTTCAATCAGTGGGGGCGGCTGACCGGGGCCATGCGCATGCTGGGGGTGAAGTGGCAGGTGGTGACCCCGGGCGCGAGCTATCCCGCCGCGCGGCCCGTCGCGCGGTTCGACAGGATCGTGACCACGCCCGATTGGGACCTTTTGGAGGGCGGCGTGCACCATTCCGCTACCGCCGCCCGCGCATCCGACCATCTGCCGATCTGGGCGGATCTGAAGTTGCATAGAAAATAGGCACTAGCTTATAAATTAGGCAAACGTAACGTCGCCACAAGTGCGGCCTTTCGGCAAACCGTTGGAATCGCTTTTCGTTGCCCAACTGGCACGGCGCTTGCGTTGTGCCTGGGGCCGGGATGTGCCCGGTAAAGAGAAGGGGGCAGAGATGAAGTTCATCATCGCCATCATCAAACCGTTCAAACTCGACGAGGTGCGCGAGGCGCTTGGCGACATCGGCGTAACCGGAATGACCATGTCCGAAGTCAAGGGCTTCGGCAGGCAAAAGGGCCAGACCGAAATCTATCGCGGGGCCGAGTATTCGACCAACATGTTGCCCAAGGTGAAGATCGAGATCGCCGCGAGCGACGAGATCGCCGCGCAGGTGGTCGAGGCCATCCAGGCGACAGCCTGCACGCAGGCCATCGGCGACGGCAAGATTTTCGTGCTCGACCTCGCCTCGGTCACCCGCATCCGCACCGGTGAAACGGGCGAAACGGCGCTGTGACCGGCGCTCCAATCGCAATGAAGGACAAGACCATGATCCGCAAAGCTCTTGGCGGCCTGGCAGCGTCGGCAACCGCGCTGCTCCTTGCCGTCCCCGCCCTCGCGCAGGAGGTGGCCGAAGCCGCTCCGCCTGTGGCAAACCCGGGCAACAATGCCTGGATGATGACCTCGACCATTCTGGTCCTGCTGATGATCCTGCCGGGCCTGGCACTTTTCTATGGCGGGCTGACCCGTTCGAAGAACATGCTTTCCACCATGACGCAGGTCGGCGGCGCGGCGGCGCTGGCCATGCTGATCTGGGTTGGCTGGGGCTATTCGCTCGCATTCGGACCAGCCGCGCCCGAAGGCCTGTTGGGCAAATTCATCAGCGGCGGCAGCTATTTCCTGTCGTCGGTGACGCCTGACACTACCGCTGCCACATTCTCCGAAGAGGTGATCAGCGAATATGTGTTCGTCTGCTTCCAGATGACCTTCGCCGCGATCACCGCGGCACTGGTGCTGGGGGCGACGGTCGAGCGATTCAAGTTCTCCGCAGCGATGCTGTTCACCGCGATCTGGCTGACGATCGTCTATTTCCCGATCGCACACATGGTGTGGGCAGGCGGCGGCCTGATCTTCGAATGGGGCGCGCTCGATTTCGCCGGCGGCACCGTGGTGCACATCAACGCCGGCGTTTCGGCGCTGGTGCTCGCCAGCTTCCTTGGCAAGCGCAAAGGCTATCCCGCAGAGCCCATGCCGCCGCACAGCCTGACGCTGACCATGGTCGGCACCGGTCTGCTGTGGGTGGGCTGGTTCGGCTTCAACGCCGGGTCCGAGCTTGAGGCAGACGGCATCGCCGGGCTTGCGATGATCAACACCTTCGTCGCGACTGCGGCAGGTGCATTCAGCTGGCTGGCGATGGAAAAGTTCGCCGGGCACAAGGCCAGTGCACTGGGGTTCTGCTCGGGCGTGATCGCGGGCCTTGTCGCCGTGACCCCCGCAGCGGGCAATTCCGGCCCCTTGGGCGCCATCGTTCTGGGTGCCCTGGCATCGGCGATCGCCTATTTCGCGGTCGCCAAGCTCAAGCCGAAGCTGGGCTATGACGATGCCCTCGACGTGTTCGGCATCCACGGTATTGCCGGGATCGTCGGCGCGATCGGCACCGGCGCGGTCTATTCGCCCGCGTTGGGCGGCCCTGGCGGCGACGATTTCGTGATGAGCGCGCAGGTGATCACGCAGATCAAGGCAGTGCTGGTGTCGATCGTCTGGGCGGGTGCCGGTTCGGCAATCGCCGCAGTCATCGTCAAGGCTGTGACCGGTCTCAGGGTCGATCCCGAGGGCGAATTCGACGGGCTCGACATCTCCGACCACGGCGAACGCGCTTACAATTGATTACGGGAGCATCGCGCGAAAAGTGGGAACCGGTTTTCGCTTTCCGCGATGCGACCAGACTGAAATCCAAGCTTGGCGGGGGAGGACACTCTCCTCTCTTCCTCTCCCGCCACCCGATGTTCCTCCTGCGAACATGTAGCCTCAACGGGCCGGAGCCAGAAGCTCCGGCCCATTTTCTTTAGGTCGTTCCAGGACGGGTGACGCATGGGTTCACGCCGGTAAACCCTGCCATCAACCTGTGTTGCAGAGAGGTGACACACCCCGAGAAAGCCATTCACTCTCTCGCCACAACGATTGCCATGCGCCGCGCATGGAATCACAAGGGCGCACGGATTGGGAAATTGCCCGGAATCAGGGAGACACACCATGCATTTTACATCAAAATTTCGCACCGCCATGCTGGCCGGCTGCGCCATCGGATTGATCGCCACGCCTGCCTTTGCGCAGGACGGCGGCGAGGAAGAAGGCGGAAACGTCATCATCGTTACCGCGACCAAGCGCGATTCGACGATTCAGGACGTGCCGTTCTCGATCAACGCGCAGACCGAAGCTGACATCCAGCGTTCGGGTGCGGTCACACTCGAGGACCTGTCGCGCAATGTCGCCGGCCTGATAATCCAGAACCTCGGGCCGGGCCAAAGCCAGGTTTCGGTGCGCGGCGTTTCTGCAGGTCAGGTCGTTCGCGACCAGCCCGGCGTGAAGGAGCAGGTCGGCGTCTATCTCGACGAATCGGTGATTTCGCTGTCGCTGTTCACCCCCGATCTCGACCTGTTCGACCTCAACCGTGTGGAAACGCTGCGCGGCCCGCAAGGCACGTTGTTCGGCTCGGGTTCGGTCGGCGGGACGATCCGCTATATCACCAACCAGCCCGAACTGGGCACGTTGGGCGGTTCAGTCGAGGCCAACTTCAACCTCGTCGATGGCGATGACCTCGGCTATCACGCCAAGGGTGCGCTCAATGTCCCGCTGGGCGACAATGCCGCGGCACGCGTGGTTGGCTATTACACGCAGTATGGCGGCTTCATCAACGCGGTCGGCCCGGCCGGCGGTAAGGACATCAACGATGGCGAACGCTATGGCGGGCGCATCGCGATCAAGATCGAGGCGGGCGATTCCGTAACGCTCACCCCGCGCGTGATCTACCAGAAGATTGAAGTCGACGGGTTCAACCGGCAGGAAATCTTCAACCTCTATCACAACGAATTCCAGACCAACCCGCAGACCTTCGACGAGCGCGAGCAGTTCCTGTTGCTGCGCGAAGCGTTCGAGGATGAAACTTTCATCGCCGACCTGGTTGCGGAAGCCCGGTTGGGCGGTGTGAAGCTGACCTCGGTCACTTCCTATACCGATCGCCAGATTCTGGTCAGCCGCGATGCCAGCGCGCTCACCGGTTCGGTTTCGGTCGATCTGGGCTACCCCGATGCGGGGGTGAACCTGCCATCGAACCTGCGCGACACGACAGATCTTGAAACCTTCTCGCAGGAAATCCGGCTTGCTTCGGATTATGACAGCGCGCTGCAATGGGTGATCGGCGGCTTCTATTCCGAAGTCGATCGCTTCTATCGCCAGCGCCTGCCCACCCCGGGGTATGATGCGTTCACCGACGCGGTGCTGGGTGCCGGAACTTCGGCAGCGGTGGCCAATGGTTTCCCTGCGGATTCGCCGTTCAATTCGGACTTGCCGTACGACATCGAGCAGCTTGCGATTTTCGGCGAGGCGACGCTTGCGGTCAGCGACCGGCTCGATGTGACCCTGGGCGCGCGTTACTATGATTTCGAGGAAACGCGCGTCATCACGACCGGCGGCCTGTTCGCCAACGGCGATGCAGGCGTGGTTGACGAGACCAGTTCGGACGGGGTCAGCCCGCGCATCCTGGTCAGCTATGACGTCAGTGACGCGGTGACGCTCAATGCCCAGGCTTCGAAGGGCTTCCGCCTTGGCGGCGTGAACGATCCGCTCAATACCCCGCTGTGCAATGCAGAAGACCTGGCGCTGTTCGGCGGCTTCCAGGACTATGACGACGAAACGCTGTGGAACTATGAAGTCGGCGCAAAGGCCCAGGGCAAGGGCTTCTATGCCAATGTCGCGGGCTTCTATAACGACATCAAGAACCTTCAGGTGACGCTCGATGCCGGCAGTTGTTCCTCGCGCATCGTCTTCAACGTCGAAGATGCCCACACGCTGGGGATCGAGGCCGAAATCGGCTTCACTCCGGCCAAGGGTTTCGATTTCGTGGTTTCGGGCAGCCTGATCGAAGCCGAGTTCGACACCACACTGCCGGGGCCGCTCGCTTCCGCGACCGGCATTCGCGATGGCAATCGCCTGCCCACCGTGCCCGAATTCCAGCTTTCGGCCTCGGGCAGCTATGAATGGGCGGTGGCCGATGTCGCCGATGCATTCGTGGCGGTGTCATACCAGCACGTCGGAAACCGCTTCACGCAACCCGCCGACCAGGAAAACAACCCGCGCACTTTCGTGCATGGGCTGCCGTTCAACGGGGCACCTGCCAACGCGTCGACCACGGTCGACCTGCTGCTGCCGTCGTATGATCTCGTGAACCTTTCGGCGGGTGTCGAATATGAGAATGGGCTGGCGGTCACAGTCTATCTCAACAACGTGTTCGACGAGAACGCACTGTTGAGCTTCGACCGCGAGCGTGGCGGCCGGGCAAGGCTGGGCTACAATATCGGCCAGCCGCGCACCTTCGGGATGACGGTCCGCAAGACGTTCTGATCGCAGCCTCTAACAAACAAATGCTGGGGCGGGCCGCAAGGTCCGCCCTTTGCTCGTCAGGGCATCGCTTACCTACTTTTCGGCTGCCTTGATGAAATCGGCGCAGCGCTCGCCGATCATGATGCTCGGCGCATTGGTATTGCCTGAAATCAGCCGGGGCATGATCGAGGCATCGGCGATCCACAGCCCCTCCAGCCCGCGCGCCTTGAGTGTTGGTTCTACCACGCTCGCCTCGTCCGTGCCCATGCGACAGGTGCCGACCGGGTGATAGACGGTGTCGGCGCGGCTACGGATCATGTGGTCGAGCGCCGCATCGTCATCGAGATCGACCGGATGGCGATCAACCGGCCGGTAATCGGCAAGTGGGGGAGCAGCGACAATGCGGTGCGACAGGCGCACGCCCGCGCGCAGAACTGCCATGTCGCGCTCGTCGTCGAGAAAGTTCGGGTCGATCCGCGGGGCATCGCCTGCATGGGGGGAGTTGAGCCGCAGCGTTCCCCGGCTCTCGGGCCGCAGTACGCAGGCATGCAGTGAGAATCCGTGCCCGCTAACATTCTCGCGGCCATGGTCTTCGAGCATGGCGGGCACGAAATGCCATTGCACATCGGGCGTGGGCGCATCGGGGGTAACCTTCCAGAAGCCGCCGCTTTCGGCAAAGCATGTGGTCATTATCCCTGTCCGCTTGAACCGGTGTTCGATCACCGCGCGCAGCATGCGCAACGTCCCCTTTAGGCTGTTGCCGAACGGTTCGGTCGAGGCGGTCTGCCAGCTCGAGACGTAATCGATGTGGTCCTGCAGGTCGCTGCCTACGGCCGGCTTGTCCATCATCACTTCGATGCCGTGTTCGCGCAGGTGCGCCGCCGGGCCGATGCCGGACAGCATCAGGATCTGCGGGCTGTTGAAGGCACCGGCGGATAGCACCACCCCGCGCCGGGCGCGCAGGATCTTGCTTGCCCCCCCGCGTTTGATGGCAACCCCGGTGACGCGGCCATTCTCGATCACCAGCTTCTGCACCAGCGATCCGGTACGAATATCGAGGTTTGCCTGCCCACGCAGCGGCTCGACATAGGCGCGCGATGCCGACCAGCGTTCGCCCCCACGCTGCGTGACCTGATAGAGGCCGAAACCTTCCTGCCGCGCGCCGTTGAAATCGCTGTTTTCGGGCAATTGCAGCGCGGCGGCGCTGGCGACAAAGTCCCTGCTGGAGGCGTTGGCCCATTTCTGGTCGGATACGGTGAGCGGTCCTTCGCCGCCGTGATAATCGTCGCCGCCGCGGACATTGCCTTCGCTGCGGCGGAAATAGGGCAGCACATCGTTGTAGGACCAGTCGGCGCAGCCCATCGCTGCCCAATTGTCATAATCCCAGCGGCTGCCGCGGATATAGATCATGGCGTTGATGGCGCTCGACCCGCCCAGCCCGCGTCCGCGCGGTTGATAGCCGATCCGCCCGTTCAGCCCCTTTTGCGGAACCGTCTCGTAACGGTAGTTCACGTTCTTGAGCAGGAAGGGCATGAAGCCCGGCGTCTTGACCAGAATGTTGTTGTTGCGCCCACCCGCTTCGAGCAGGCACACGCTGCGCACGCCATCCTCGGCCAGCCGCCCGGCGGCCGCGCTGCCCGCACTGCCGCCGCCGATCACGATATAATCGAATTCGCTCATGTCCTCTCCTCTGCCGGAGCGGACGTTAGGCAGGCTTGCGTTCGCCTGCAATCGGGTTTTGATCTGCCACCTTGTTCCCGGCGGGCAGGGCACCCTGCCCGGACTGCGCAATCCAACGCGCGCGGATCATATCAGAGGTTTCACGGCTGCCGTCGTGCGTCCAGCCCGGTTCGCGCAGCAGGTAGCCCAGTTTGTGCCGCCACGGCGCATGCCAGATGTCCTGCACCATGCCGATCCATTCATGGAACACCGCCCACAGCAGGTTGAAGCTGCCCAGTTGCTTGACGATGCCATAGCGGATCTGTTCCTCGCCGGTTTCAGGCTCGAAGGTGCCCAGCATCCTGTCCCAGATGATGAACACACCGGCATAGTTGCGGTCGAGATAGCGCGGGTTGGTGGCGTGGTGCACGCGGTGATGGCTGGGGGTGTTCATCACCGCTTCGAACCAGCGCGGCATCCTGTCGATTGCTTCTGTATGGATCCAGAACTGGTAGATGAGGTTGAACCCGCCGCAGATCGCGATCATCACCGGGGGGAAGCCGATCAGCACCAGCGGCAGGGTGAACACCAGTCCCAGCGTGAACGCCCCGGTCCACGATTGCCTGAGCGCGGTCGAGAGGTTGTAGTGCTGGCTCGAATGGTGGTTGACGTGCGCCGCCCAGAACCAGCGGATGCGGTGGCCCGCACGGTGGACGCCGTAATAGGCAAGATCGTCGAGCACGAAGCACAACGCCCAGGCCCACCAGTTCCAGCCGATATCGAACAGGCGGTATTCGTAGGCGGCGATGAACACCGCCAGTGCCATGCCGCCGAACAGTACGCCCGCAACCGTCGAGCCGAGCCCGAAGGCGAGCGACACCAGCGTGTCTTTGGGTTCATAGGCATCGGGGCGACTGTGCCTAGCCCAGATCATCTCGATCAGCACCAGTGCGACAAAGCCGGGAACCGCATAATCGGTAGGGGAGAAATCAGGCATGGGCCATTTCCTGCAAGGCGTCGATTCTGCGAGCCCAGCGGACAGCATCGGCAATTGTCAGCGACACATCGCCATAGCGACGCTCGCCCGTGTGGACAATCAACCGGTCGCCATCGATGCTCGCGATGGCTTGCGGGCCGAGCAGCCGCCCTGCGTATTTCGAACCATGGCGCTTGAGCAGCAAAAGCCGACCCGACGCATCTTCCAGGATCGCGCCCTTCCCACCGCCGTCGATCGCGCAGGCTTCGGGAACAAATCCATAGACCGCCTCGCTCGCTGCGATGCGCGCCTGTTCGAGGCTCGAGATTCCCGGATTTCCGCCGAGTCCGAACGCGCGGGCGAGCCCTGCCAGCAGCAGGATCGCCGCCAGCGAGCCGAGAAATTGCAGCATTTCGCCCGAAAAGTTCATAGCGAGGAAGATTTGGCACGGCTTCGTGCATCGGGCAAGCGGCGTGGGAGGAGAAGCCATCAGCTACGCGCCTGTGCCGCCAGCGCGTCCATCGCCGCCCTGACAGGGGCAACGTCGTATCCGGCGTTTTCCGCTGCGGCGCCGATGGCAACGGGATCGGCCCCGGCCCTTGCCTGCGCCAGAGCCCACAGCAGCGTCGAGCGGGTGCCGGTGCGGCAATAGGCGAGAACGGTGCCCCGCGCCCGCTCCAGCGCCTCCTGCATCGCGGCGGCCTGCGATTCGTCAAATCCGCCGGGTCTTATGGGGATGGCGCGATAATCGATGCCCGCGGCCCTTGCGGCAGCTTCGATCTCGGCACCTTGCGGGGCACCTGGCTCCTCGCCGTCGGGGCGGTTGTTGATGATCAGCGTTACTCCCGCAGCCGCGGCGGACGCAATATCGTCAAGGCGCAGTTGCGGGCTGGCCAGCATGGTCCCTGAAAGCTTGCGAAAATCACTCATGTCCGGCTCCGCCATTGGCGCACCTGCGACATGCAACCGCCCGCACGGCGATGCAGGGTGTGCGCCCCAAGGGCAAGATTGACGCCGCCGATGACCGAGCGCAAGCACGATCTGAATGCCAAAATGTCACAATTTTGCGTGTATCGGGTACTCGGCGTTAAATCATTCGCCTAGACCCCGTTTCTAGGCTATGTCTATGCGACAGTAGAAAGGTGGGTCCGGTTTTCCGGGCGGCCTGTTGCGTCCGCGGCGGTCGACCGTCCCCGTTTGCGGCGCAGGTAGTTTTGGACGGCGTGCAAGGTACATGTTGAGTTATGGGATACGATAGAGGGCGCCGCCGGGGCCGGGACAAGCGTGACGGATTCGGCGAAGACGGCTTCGATCCTTTTGGTGGACAACGCGAAGGCTTTTCACCTGCAGGGGGTTTTGACAACGACAGATCCGGTGGCGGCAACCGCTTCGGCGGCGCTGGCCGACCGCAAGGCGGCGCTGGTGGTGGCGGCGGAGGTGGCGGTTTCAGCCGCATGCCCGCGCAGGTCGTGGGCGCCAGCAAGGGTGTCGTCAAGTTCTTCAACGCACAGAAGGGATTTGGCTTCATTCAGCAGGAAACCGGCGGAGAAGATGTATTCGTGCATATCAGCGCGGTCGAACGTGCGGGACTTTCGAGTCTGGCCGAAGGGCAAG
>PNJY01000098.1 GCA_013822125.1 Erythrobacter sp.
CATCGCGGTTGCGCCCACGATCTTGCGGCGCGGGGCGTCATGGTTCAACAGCTTTGGGCGCGAGAACAACAAGGGCACCAAGCTGTTCCAGATCAGCGGACATGTCGAAAAGCCCTGCGTGGTCGAGGAGGCGATGGGCATTCCCTTCCGCGAGCTGATCGAGAAGCATTGCGGCGGCATTCGCGGCGGGTGGGACAATCTGCTGGCGGTGATTCCCGGCGGTTCCTCGGTTCCGCTGGTCCCGGCGGAGCAGATCATGGACGCGTCGATGGATTTCGACGGGCTGCGCGATGTCGGATCGGGCCTGGGCACCGCCGCCGTCATCGTGATGGACAAATCGACCGACATCGTCCGCGCGATTGCTCGCCTCAGCTATTTTTACAAGCACGAAAGCTGCGGCCAATGCACTCCCTGCCGCGAAGGCACGGGCTGGATGTGGCGGGTGATGGAGCGGCTGCGCACCGGCGATGCGGCGATCGAGGAAATCGACATGTTGCAGCAGGTCACCAAGCAGGTCGAAGGCCACACGATCTGCGCGCTGGGCGACGCGGCGGCGTGGCCGATCCAGGGCCTGATCCGGCATTTCCGGCCCGAGCTGGAACGGCGGATTGCGGAGAATGTCCGGGAGGCTGCGGAATGAATGCGCTCGCCAAAATCCTCCCCGGAACGGGGAGGGGGACCACCCGCAGGGTGGTGGAGGGGAGTCACCGTTCAGGCCGCCCTTTGCGGAGAATCCCCTCCGTCAGCGGCTGCGCCGCTGCCACCTCCCCGTTCCGGGGAGGATCAAGCGCGTCGAAGCACCGTAGCCAAGTTCAGCATGACGAAGTTGTGCGGGAGGCGGCGGAGTGACCAAACGCCCGACAGCGATCACGATTTTCGCGCTCTATCTCCTGATTGTCTTCGGTATTTCGATTGTCGGAAGCATTTATGGAGCCATTGAAGCCTTGCCGCCGTATTCAACTCAGGAGTGGCTTGTCCTCGCGCTTCCAAAGGCTGCTGCATTTCTGGCTGGAATTGCGTTTTGGAAAATGCTGCGGCTTGGCGCTTGGCTATGGACGGTATCTGTTTTGACAGGATGGGCACTGGCGATTGGCCTGGGGACCGGCTTTTTTCCCACATTTAGCATCGCCTTGATCGTGACAACGTTGATTCTGGCGGCTTCGGTTTGGGTGATATATTCCAACTGGAACAAGCTCCTGCCGTTGAATTCTGCCCGAGGAATTGAAGGGGCTCCGAATGCCTAAAGTCACCGTAGATGGCGTGGAAATCGAAGTCCCGGCGGGCGCCACCGTGCTCCAGGCGTGCGAGCTTGCGGGCAAGGAAATCCCGCGCTTCTGCTATCACGAACGGCTCAGCATCGCGGGCAATTGCCGGATGTGTCTGGTCGAAGTGAAGCCGGGGCCGCCCAAGCCGCAGGCGTCCTGCGCTTTACCCGCTACCGACGGGCAAGAAATCCGCACCGATACGCCGATGGTCAAGGCCGCGCGCGAAGGGGTGATGGAGTTCCTCCTGATCAACCACCCGCTCGATTGCCCGATCTGCGACCAGGGCGGCGAGTGCGATTTGCAGGATCAGGCCGTGGCCTATGGTCGGGGCGGTTCGCGCTATGAGGAAAACAAGCGCGCCGTCACCGAGAAATACATGGGCCCGCTGATCAAGACGGTGATGACCCGCTGCATCCACTGCACCCGCTGCGTGCGTTTCTCCGAAGAAATTGCCGGCGTGGACGAAATCGGTGCGATCGGTCGCGGCGAGGACATGCAGATCACCACCTATCTCGAGCAGGCGGCGAAACACGAGCTTTCGGCCAATGTGATCGATCTGTGCCCGGTCGGTGCACTCACAAGCCGCCCCTATGCCTTCGAGGCGCGCCCGTGGGAGCTGAAGAAGACGCTCTCCATCGATGTGTCCGACGCGGTCGGCGCCAATATCCGGCTCGACAGCCGTGGCCGCGCGGTGATGCGCGCGCTGCCGCGCGTCAACGATGACGTCAACGAGGAGTGGCTGAGCGACAAGGGCCGCTACATGGTCGATGGGCTTGGCAAGCGGCGGCTCGACAAGGTGTTCATGAGGAAGCGCGGCGGGCTGGCAGGATCGACTTGGGACGAAGCCTTCAAAGAGATCGCCAAAGCGCTGAAAAGCAAGGACAAGTCCACAATCGCGGCGGTTGCGGGCGACATGGTCGATTGCGAGACGATGTTCGCGGCGAAGGCGCTGCTCAGGGCCTGCGGGTCGGGCCTGATCGAAGGCCGGCAGACCGGCATGGATTATGACGTGTCGAACCTCGCGGCGGTGAATTTCAATTCGGCCATTGCGGGTATCGAGAATGCCGATGCGATCCTGATCGTGGGCAGCCATGTCCGCTGGGAAGCGCCGCTGGTCAACACGCGGCTGCGCAAGGCCGCGAAACGCGGCGCGAAGGTGTTCGTGATCGGGCCCGAATGGGAAACCACCTATCCCGCAACGTTCCTGGGCAGCGATCTGGCACTGCTCAACAAACTGCCCAAGCACGTTACCGACGCGTTCAAGGCTGCGCAGCGCCCCGCGATCATCATGGGCGGCGCGGCGATTGCGCGCGGCGCGCTCCATGCGGGCCTCGCCGCGGCCGATAAGCTTGGTTGCGTAAGAGCGGACTGGAACGGGTTCAACGTGCTGCACTTCTCCGCCGCGCGGATGGGCGGGCTGATGCTCGGCTTTGCACAAAGGCAAGGGATGAAGGACATCGTCGCTGCCAAACCCAAGGTGCTGCTGGCGCTGGGTGCGGACGAGATGGATTTCGAACCCTTCGCCGATGCCTTGAAGGTCTATATCGGCCATCACGGCGACAAGGGCGCGCATGCGGCGGATATCGTGCTGCCCGCGGCCTCTTTTGCCGAGAAGGATGGCACTTACGTCAATACCGAAGGGCGGGTGCAGTTTGCCGAGAAAGCAGTGTTCGCTCCCGGTGATGCGCGCGAGGATTGGACGATCCTGCGTGCGCTGGCAGATGCGCTGGGCGTGAATGTCGGGTTCGACAGCTTTGCCGAATTGCAGGCCGCGATGATCGCGGAAGTTCCTGCGCTGGGCGAAGAAGGCCTCGCTGATTATGGCGCTCTGCCCAAGGCGGATTCCAAGGCGAAGGCAGACGGCACGATCACCGCTTACCCGATCAAGGACTTCTACCTCACCAACGCAATCGCGCGCGCCAGCACGGTGATGCAGCAATGCAGCGCCGAACTGCTCCACGGTGACGAAATGCGGGAGGCAGCGGAGTGATGGTTCTCACGCAAATGCTCCCACTCTGGGGGAGCTGGCAGCGCGAAGCGCTGACTGAGGGGGCGCCAATGCGCATGTCCCCCTCCACCGCGCTGCGCGCGGTTCCCCTCCCCCAATGGGGGAGGAGCTTCCAATGACCGCCTTCTTCGAACAGTGGATGCCCTATGAATGGGCGTGGTTCACCGCCACGATCAGCGGTATTCTGCTGATCGCTCTGCCGCTGATGCTGGCCGTGGCCATGATCATCTATGTCGATCGCAAGGTGTGGGCGGCGATGGCGCTGCGGCGCGGGCCCAATGTGGTTGGCCCGTGGGGCCTGCTGCAAAGCTTTGCCGACGGATTGAAGGTGTTCCTGCAGGAAACCATCATCCCGTCTGCCGCGAACAAGGGGCTGTTCCTGATCGCGCCGATCATCACCTTCACCGTGGCGTTGATGGCCTGGGCGGTCATGCCGTTCGGGCCCGAGGCGGTGCTCAGCGATATCAATGTCGGGCTGCTCTATATCCTCGCGATCTCCTCGCTGGGAGTTTACGGCGTGGTGATCGCAGGCTGGGCCTCGAATTCGAAATACCCGTTCTTTTCCGCCATGCGCGCCGCCGCGCAAATGATCAGTTATGAAGTCTCGATCGGCTTCATCCTGATCTGCGTGGTGCTGTGGGCGGGCACGTTCAACCTCAACGGCATCGTCGAGGCGCAACAGGGGCATGTGCTGGGACTGCTGAACGGCTTTGCCTTCAACCCGCTGCTGTTCCCGCTGTGGGTGATGTTCCTGATCTCCTCGCTGGCCGAAACCGCGCGCGCGCCGTTCGACCTGACCGAGGCGGAATCGGAACTCGTCGCCGGGTATCAGACCGAATATTCGAGCATGAGCTTCGCGCTCTATTGGCTCGGCGAATATGCCAATGTGCTGCTGATGTGCGCGCTCAATGCCACGCTGTTCTTCGGCGGATGGCTGCCGCCGCTCAATGTCGACTGGCTGCCGGGTTTCTACGTCCCTGGCTGGATCTGGCTGTTCGGCAAGATCTTCGTGTTCTTCTTCGTGTTCAGCTGGGTCAAGGCGACCGTGCCGCGCTATCGCTATGACCAGCTGATGCGGCTGGGCTGGAAAGTGTTTCTGCCGCTGAGCCTGATTTTCGTGGTGCTGGTGAGCGGGTGGCTGATGCTGACGAGGTATGGGGTGTGAGGGGCTGGGCAATTATAGCTGCCATGATGGCCTGCGTAGTTTCGAGTGCTTCGCCGGCTGCGCCAACAGAGTATGTAGGCATAGGATTTGATTGTCGGTTCCAGACTGATTTGGATCGGCTGGTTCCTTTCTCTGTTTGGTACGGTCGCGTCAACAAGGCGGGACCGACCCCTCAAATTCGAGATGGTGATAAGCTTTTTGCGCTTTCCGGCTTGGAAGTCGGAACGCGAATGACGGTTCATGTCAGCGATGAGTGGCCCAGGCAGTTTACCTTGAATTATTTCGAGGAACGCGGCCGGGGTCGGCCTTCGTCGCTCTTCACTGTTTATGATCATTCGAACGATGGGCAAAACTTCCTGGCGGATATTTCGCAATTCTCCTTGGAGCGCGATCCGACAGCTCCAGAGAAGATCGTAGCTTTGAAGCGGTTTAGGGGCGTCTGCCGGGCGGTTGTAGATGCGACCCATGCTGCCTTTGAAACGGGACTATACAAATGACCGTCGCCCACCTCATCAAATCGTTCACCCTCTGGGAATTCCTCAAGTCGCACGCGCTGACCTTGAAGTATTTCTTCAAGCCCAAGGTGACGATCAACTATCCGTTCGAAAAGAACCCGATTTCGCCGCGTTTCCGGGGCGAGCACGCGCTGCGCCGCTATCCCAATGGCGAGGAACGCTGCATCGCCTGCAAGTTGTGCGAAGCGGTGTGCCCGGCGCAGGCGATCACCATCGAGAGCGAACCACGCGAGGACGGCAGCCGTCGCACCACCCGCTATGACATCGACATGACCAAGTGCATCTATTGCGGCTTCTGCCAGGAAGCCTGCCCGGTCGATGCCATCGTCGAGGGGCCGAACTTCGAATACGCCACCGAAACGCATGAGGAACTGCTCTACGACAAGGCGAAACTGCTGGCCAACGGGGACAAGTGGGAGCGCGCCATCGCCGCGAACCTTGAAGCCGATGCGCCGTATCGATAGGGGCTCGCCCGGAAATGACTGAAACCCGATGATCCAGACCCTCGCCTTCTATCTGTTCGCCTTCATGGTCATCGCCAGCGCGGTGATGGTGATCATGGCGCGCAACCCGGTGCATTCGGTGCTGTGGCTGATCCTGGCCTTCTTCAACGCGGCGGGGCTGATGGTGCTGTTGGGGGCAGAGTTCATCGCGATGCTGCTGGTGATCGTTTATGTCGGCGCGGTTGCGGTGCTGTTCCTGTTCGTGGTGATGATGCTCGATATCGATTTTGCCGAACTGCGCGCTGGCTTCGTCCGCAATTTCCCGCTGGGGCTGCTCGTCGCGCTGATCCTGTTTGTCGAGCTGTTTGTGGGACTGGTGGCACATAATGCCGGCGGGCTTGTGCCCGGATCGGCCGCTGGCGCGATCGACACAAGCGGCGCCAGCATGAGCAATATCGAGGCATTCGGCGCGCTGTTCTTCGAGCGCTACATCTTCCTGTTCGAGGCCGCCGGCATGATCCTGCTGGTGGCGATGATCGGCGCAATCGTGCTGACCCATCGCCAGCGCCCCGATGGTGCGCGCTCGCACCAGAACGTCGGCAAGCAGGTGCGCCGCCGCCCGGGCGAAGCCACCGTGATGAAACAGCCCGGTGTGGGGCAGGGGGTCGAACTGTGATCGGGATCGAACACTACATCGTGGTCAGCGCGGCACTGTTCGTGCTGGGCGTTCTGGGCATCTTCCTCAACCGCAAGAACGTAATCGTCATTCTGATGGCGGTTGAGCTGATTCTGCTTAGCGTGAACATCAATCTGGTCGCTTTCAGTGCCTTTCTGGGTGACCTGACGGGGCAAATCTTCGCCATGTTGGTTCTGACGGTTGCGGCGGCAGAAGCGGCCATCGGCTTGGCGATCCTGGTGATCTATTTCCGCGCGCGCGGCACGATCGCGGTGGACGACGTCAACCGGATGAAGGGATGAACATGTTCTGCATCCAGCATCCGCTCAGCCTGAGTTTGTCGAAGGCCATGCGCGAACCATTCGTACTTCGACAGGCTCAGCTCGAGCGGTTTTGGAGGATCAAGTGAACTCCATCCTTCTCATAGTGTTCCTGCCGTTGCTGGCGGCCATCGTGGCCGGGCTGGGCAATCGCATGCTCGGCAATGAGGTCGCCAAGTCGCTGACGACCGGTGCGCTGTTCATATCCTGCGCGCTCAGCTGGCCGATCTTCCTTGGGTTTGTCGCCGGTGATGCCGCTGCCGAAGTCGTGCCGGTGGCAAACTGGGTGCAGTCGGGCTCGCTGACGTTCGACTGGGCCTTGCGTGTCGATGCGCTGACGGCGGTGATGCTGGTGGTGATCACCACCGTGTCGGCAGTGGTCCACCTCTACAGCTGGGGATACATGGAGGAAGACCCGGATCAGCCGCGCTTCTTCGCTTATCTCAGCCTGTTCACCTTCGCGATGCTGATGTTGGTAACCGCCGACAACCTCGTCCAGATGTTCTTTGGCTGGGAAGGGGTGGGCCTTGCGTCCTACCTCCTCATCGGTTTCTGGTTCAAGAAGCCAAGCGCCAATGCCGCCGCGATCAAGGCCTTCGTGGTCAACCGTGTGGGCGATCTGGGTTTCATGCTGGGCATCTTCGGCACATACCTGGTGTTCCAGACGACCTCGATCCCCGAAATCCTGGCCGCGGCGCCGGGGATGAGCGGGGCGACCATCGGATTCCTCGGATACCGGATGCACACGATGGACCTTCTGTGCGTTCTGCTGTTCATTGGGGCGATGGGCAAGTCGGCGCAGCTTGGCCTGCACACATGGCTGCCCGATGCCATGGAAGGCCCAACGCCGGTTTCCGCGCTGATCCATGCCGCCACCATGGTGACGGCGGGCGTGTTCATGGTCTGTCGCCTTTCGCCGATGTTCGAAGCGGCACCTGTTGCGCTGGGCATGGTGGTGTTTGTCGGCGCGGCGACTTGCTTCTTCGCGGCCACCATCGGCACCACGCAATGGGACATCAAGCGGGTGATCGCCTATTCGACCTGTTCGCAGCTGGGCTATATGTTCTTTGCCGCGGGCGTTGGCGCCTATGGCGCGGCAATGTTCCACTTGTTCACGCACGCCTTCTTCAAGGCGCTGCTGTTCCTGGGTGCGGGCAGTGTGATCCACGCGATGCATCACGAGCAGGACATGCGGTTCTACGGCGGGCTGCGCAAACAAATCCCGTTCACATTCTGGGCGATGATGGCGGGTACCTTGGCGATCACCGGTGTGGGCGTCTACTGGCTTCAAGCGGGTTTCGCGGGCTTTCATTCGAAGGATGCGATCATCGAGGTTGCCTTTGCTCGCGGGACCGAGATGGGCACTTTCGCCTTCTGGCTGGGCACAATTTCTGCGCTGCTGACCAGCTTCTACAGCTGGCGGCTGATGTTCCTGACCTTCTGGGGCAAGCCGCGCTGGATCGAAAGCGAGCATATCCAGCATTCGGTGCACAAGACGCCGCAGCAGGCGGGCGAGGATATGACCGGCGGCTATCACCCGCATGAAAGCCCGGCATCGATGCTGGTGCCGCTGGGCGTGTTGGCGCTGGGCGCGATCCTTGCGGGCTGGATATTCAGCCACGCCTTCCTCGACAGCGAGGCGTTTTGGGGTGGCTCGATCTATTATAACGAAGCATTGCAGCACGCGATGCATGGCGTCCCGCTGCCGGTGAAGTTGGCGGCGAGCATTGTCATGCTGATCGGCCTAGCCGGTGCCTGGTGGGCCTATATCAAGGACACTTCGCTTCCCGGCAAGTTTGTCGCGCAGTTCACGCTGGTGCACCGCTTCGTCTTCAACAAGTGGTATTTCGACGAGCTCTATCACCTCATTTTCGTGAGGCCGGCGTTCTGGATCGGCCGCCTGTTCTGGCAGCGCGGCGACATTGGGTTGATCGACCGTTTCGGCCCCGATGGCGCCGCCTGGGTCGTTGGGCGCGGCGCAGTTGCCGCGAAGAAGGTCCAATCGGGATATCTCTATAGCTATGCGCTGATCATGCTTACCGGGCTGGTCGCCGCAATTACCTGGGTGCTGTTCTGATGGGCGGGTTCCCCGTGCTTTCGCTGATGATGTTGATCCCGGTTCTGGCCGGGATCGCCTGCTTCTTCGTCACCGAGCAGCAGGCGCGCTGGATTGCGCTCGCGGCAACGCTGGCCGATCTGGCGCTGGGCGTCGTGCTGTGGGTGAATTACGACATCGGCGGGGCGCAGTGGCAGTTCGCCGAGCGGGCCGATCTGTTCGCCGGGTTCGGCTATGCACTCGGGATTGACGGCATCGCGCTGATGCTGATCATGCTGACCGTGTTCCTGATGCCAATCTGCATTCTGGCCAGCTGGCAATCGATCACCCGCCGCGTGGGCGAATACATGGCCGCCTTCCTGATCATGGAAGCACTGATGATCGGCGTGTTCGCGGCGCAGGACCTGTTCCTGTTCTACATCTTCTTTGAGGCGGGACTGATCCCGCTGTATCTGATTATTGGCGTGTGGGGCGGGGCGGATCGCATATACGCCAGCTACAAGTTCTTCCTCTACACGCTGCTCGGTTCGGTCCTGATGCTGATCGCGATGTTCTGGATGGTGGCAGAGGCAGGCACCACCGACATTCCCACGCTGATGCAACATGATTTCCCCGAAGGCGCGCAAAGCTGGCTGTGGCTGGCGTTCTTTGCCAGCTTTGCGGTGAAAATGCCGATGTGGCCATTCCATACATGGTTGCCCGATGCGCATGTGCAGGCGCCCACCGCCGGTTCGGTGATCCTGGCGGGCGTCTTACTCAAGATGGGCGGGTACGGCTTCATCCGCTTCAGCCTGCCGATGTTCCCCGAAGCGTCCGCACAGTTCGCCTGGCTGATCTTCGCGCTGTCGATGGTGGCGGTGGTCTATACCTCACTGGTCGCGCTGGTGCAGCACGACATGAAAAAGCTGGTTGCCTATTCCTCGGTCGCGCACATGGGCATCGTCA
>PNJY01000099.1 GCA_013822125.1 Erythrobacter sp.
CGTCAGCCAGCACAGCTGGCCTTCGTGCATCCGGTTGATCGACGCGGCGGAGAAACCCGAGATCGAAAGATCGTGCACGACGGTCTGGAACGCCCGCCCGCCGGACGCGCGCAACTGCCCCGGAATGGTCAGCCGGGTTCGCGGCGAACAGCGATCTTCCTGCGCTGCGATGTGATAGCGGTCTTGCGTGGTGTGCATGGCCTCAATCCTGCGAATGCCGTTCACGAAAAAGTGCGCTGCCAACGGCTCCGTACCGATGGCTAGCGCGCATGTTGCGCAGATCGGCTTTCTGAAGCGTGTTTGACCGTGGTTACCGCAAATTAACCAGCGCAGGTCGTCTTAATCGATCCGCTCGCGGTGTCCGGTGGGAAAATCTTCCTGCAAGAGCGCAATCAGCCGCTGCGCCACGACGTCAGGCAGCTTGACGCTCTGCGGGTCCTCACCGGGATAGGCCTTGGCGCGCATTGCGGTCCGTGTAGCGCCGGGATCGACAATCGCGATGCGAATATTCGAAATCTTTTCAACTTCCTGTGCGTAAGAGTTGAGAAGATTATCGAAGGCGGTTTTGGTCGCTCCGTAAGCCCCCCAATAGGCCCGGGGAGCCGCGCCGACGCTGCTGGTCAGCCCGATCACGCGCGCGCCATCGGCGCGCTTGAGCATCGGATCGAAACCCGCAAGCAACGCCTGCGTTGCCAGCAGATTGGTCATGATCGCCTGGTTGAACTGCTTCGGATCGATCTGCGTGACCGGCGTCAAAGCGGGCAGATAGGCCGCCGCGATGACCAGATAATCGAGCTTGTCCCAACGCGCGGCAATCGCGCTGGCCAACCGCGCGACCGCATCGGGCTCGGTCAGGTCGAGAGGTGCGATGGTGGACGATCCGCCCGCAGCGTGGATGGCGTCCTCCACCGCTTCAAGGCCCTTCACATCGCGCGCAGTCAGCACGACATGCGCGCCGCCTTCAGCCAGCGCCATGGCCGTCGCGGCGCCTATGCCCTTGCTGGCACCGGTGACGAGCGCAAGCCTGCCTGCGAATGTGCCTCCACCAGCCATCATGCAGCCTTGTGACCGGGAAAGGTGAGCTGCGCCGCATCGCCCGCCTGCGCTGACAGGTCGGTAAGGCTGGTGGGGTAGGCGCCGGTAAAGCAGGCATCGCAGAATTGCGGGCTGGCGGAATTGCGAGCTTCCGATCCGACCGCGCGATACAGGCCGTCGATCGAAATGAAGGCGAGGCTGTCGGCCTTGATGAATTCGCGCATCGGTTCGACATCCATCCGCGCGGCGAGCAGCTTGGAGCGTTCGGGCGTATCGACCCCGTAGTAACAGCAATGAGCGGTGGGGGGGCTGGCGACACGGAAGTGCACCTCGCTGGCGCCTGCCTCGCGCATCATCTCGACGATCTTGAGCGAGGTGGTGCCGCGCACGATCGAATCGTCGATCAGCACGATGCGCTTGCCCTCGACCAGCCCGCGATTGGCGTTGTGCTTGCGCCTTACGCCCGATTGGCGCGCGCTGTCCGAAGGCTGGATGAAGGTCCGCCCGACATAGTGCGAGCGGATGATGCCGAGTTCGAACGGGATTCCCGATTGCTGGGCAAAGCCGAGTGCGGCTGGAACCCCGCTATCGGGCACGGGCACCACCAGATCGACATCGCACGGGCTTTCGATTGCCAGTTGCTCGCCGATCGCCTTGCGCGCGGCATAGACCAGCCGCCCTGCAAAGACCGAATCGGGCCGGCTGAAATAGACATGTTCGAAAATGCAGGGGCGCGGCGAATGACGCCCGAAAGGACGCAGCGATTCGATCTGGCCATCGAGCCCGACCCGGATCAGTTCACCCGGCTCGACCTCGCGGGTGAATTCCCCGCCGATCACATCGAGCGCCACGGTTTCACTGGCGAACACGATAGCCCCATTTCCTTCCGGGCCCATCCGGCCCATCACCAGCGGCCTGATGCCGAGCGGATCGCGGCAGGCGATCATGCCTTCGGGCGTCATGACGATCAGCGAATAGGCGCCTTCGACCAGCCGCAGCGCATCGACCAGGCGGTCAACCATGGTCGGATAACGACTGGTGGCGACGAGGTGGATAATCACTTCGGTATCGGAAGTTGACTGGAATATCGCCCCGCGCCCGACCAGTTCGCTGCGCAGAGTCAGCGCATTCGAGATGTTTCCATTATGCGCCACGGCGAACCCGCCGCTGGCAAGATCGGCGAACAGCGGCTGCACGTTCCTGAGGCCTGCCCCGCCGGTGGTGGAATAGCGCACATGCCCGGCCGCCATGAATCCGGGCAGTTCGGCAATCGCTTCGGAGCCGGAGAAATTCTCTGCGACATGGCCCAGCCCGCGCCGCGAGAAGAATTCCTTGCCGTCAAAGCTGGTAATGCCGACCGCTTCCTGCCCGCGGTGCTGGAGCGCGTGGAGGCCGAGCGCGGTGGCGGCGGCGGCATCGGCGGCGTTGATCACCCCGAAAATTCCGCACTCCTCCCGCAGCTTGTCGCCGTCAGAATCGCAAAGCGGGTGCGTCCAATTCATTCCCAGGCCCGATGTTGTGCCGTTTGTGCGGATTGCAGGTGCCGGTCCAATGGCGATGTTGCGGGACGATTACAAGTGCGCGGCGGTACGGCGTCACGCTTTTATCGCCTGATTGTGGTTCGCGGCAAAGCATGGTGGGTAGCGCCGCTTTGCGCATTGCGCGCATGACGGGCGATGCTTACAGCCGCCGTTCAGATCAACCAGAACAAAGACTGCGGCGTTTTGATACTGACACCCTTCGAACGAATGATCGCCAGGCGCTATCTCCTGCCCGGCAAGAGCGAGGCGTTCATCGCGCTTGTCGCCGGCATCAGCGTGGGCGTGGTCATGCTCAGCGTCGCCATGCTGGTCGTGGTGATGAGCGTGATGAACGGTTTCCGTGCCGAATTGCTCGACAAGATCGTCGGGCTCAACGGCCATGCGATCGTGCAGGCCTATGGTGGGCGGCTCGACGACTGGGAAGACATCCTTGAGGATGTGCGCGCTACGCCGGGTGTGGTCGATGCTTCGCCGCTGATCGAGCAGCCGCTGCTGACCAGCTTCAACGGGAGGGTCGAGGCGATTCTGGTGCGCGGCAACACGGCGCAGGATATCGGCAAGCTCGCCGGCAAGGTGGTGCTGGGCAATCTCTCCGAGCTCCAGCCTGGCGCGGGCAACGTCGCGATCGGGGTCCGGCTGGCGCAGAACATCGGCGCCCGCGTGGGCGATACCATCACGATCATCAATCCGCAGGGCCGTTCGACCCCGTTCGGCACGGTTCCACGGCAGATCGGCTATCATGTCTCGGCGATCTTCGAGGTCGGTATCTATGATTACGACGAAGCCTTCGTGGTCATGCCGATGAAGGATGCGCAGACGCTGCTGCTGATCGGCGACACGGTGGGGATGATCGAGGTCACCGTCGAGGACCCGGACAAGGTTGGCGAGATCCTTGGCCCGGTCGAGGAAATGCTGGCTGGAAAGGCGGTGTTGGCCGACTGGAAGACGATCAACGCAACGCTGTTCGAAGCGTTGCAGGTGGAACGGGTGGCAATGGCTTTCGCCTTGAGTTTCATGGTTCTGGTTGCCGCATTCAACATCCTTTCGAGCCTGGTGATGCTGGTCCGCTCCAAGACGCGCGACATCGCCATCATGCGCACCATGGGGGCGACGCGGCGCAGCCTGATGAAGATCTTCGTCACCACCGGGTTCACCGTGGGCGCGATCGGCACGGTGATGGGGCTGGCTTTCGGGTTCCTGGTGCTGGCCTTCCGCCAGCAGATCGTGCGCGTGATCGAAGTCGTGACCGGGCAGAATCTGTGGGACCCGCAAATCCGCTTCCTCAGCACTTTGCCCTCGCGTACCGACCCTTGGGAGGTCGCCGGGATCGTCACGCTGGCGCTGGTGCTCAGCTTCCTGGCGACGCTCTATCCGGCAATGAAGGCCTCGAGCACCGACCCGGTCCAGGTTCTGCGCTATGAGTGAGCCTGTCGTCAGCCTCAGAAATCTCAGACGCAGCTTCCGGCAGGGGGATGCCACCATCCATGTCCTGTGCGGCGTCAATCTCGACATCATGCCGGGCGAGATCGTGGCGCTGTTGGGGCCATCGGGCTCGGGCAAATCGACCATGCTGCAGGCGGTCGGCCTGCTCGAAGGCGGGTTTACCGGCTCGATCACCATCGCCGGAGTTGAAGCCAGCGCGCTGGCTTCCGACCGGCGCACGAAATTGCGCCGCGATCACCTGGGGTTCGTCTATCAGTTCCACCACCTGTTGCCCGATTTCAACGCGCTGGAAAACGTGGTGATGCCGCAAATGATCGCGGGCACGCGGCGCGAGGACGCGGATGAGCGGGCGCAGGTGCTGCTCGGCGCGCTGGGGCTGGGGCAAAGGCTCACACACCGGCCCAGCCAGCTTTCGGGCGGAGAGCAGCAGCGCGTTGCCGTGGCGCGCGCGCTGGCCAACCGGCCAATGCTGGTGCTGGCCGACGAGCCGACCGGCAATCTTGACGAGCATACGGCGGACAAGGTGCTCGAACAGTTCCTGGCGCTGGTACGCGGCGAAGGCAGCGCGGCGCTGGTCGCGACGCACAACGAGCGGCTGGCGCGCCGTATGGACCGCGTCGTGCGGTTGCACGAAGGCGTGCTCGAATAGTCCCTCTTCGCCGAACGCCGTGCCCGGTTGGTGGAAGCATGTTTGACAGCCTGCTTGCCGCGTAGTTCCTGTCCCGCGGAATTGGGGGAGAATTGCGATGATGACGTTTCTGGGCACCCTTGCGTTGTTGCAAGCAGCATCTGCCGGTGCGCCGCCAGCTCCCCAGCAGCCGATCTGTGACAGCGAACAACACGCGGCATTCGATTTTTGGGTGGGCGAGTGGGACGTCTTCCCCAACCGCGAAGGCGCTGCCAAGGTTGCCGACAGCCGGATCGAGCGGCTCTATGCCGGCTGTGCGGTGCGCGAAAACTGGATGCCGCTGAACGGGACGGGCGGCGGCAGCCTCAATGGCTATGAACCATCGACCGGCTAGTGGCACCAGTTCTGGATCGGATCATCGCCGGGCAGGGTCGAGTTCACCGGCGGGCCTGCGAACGGCGCGATGGTGCTGACCGGCTATTGGCGCGACTTTGCCGGGCCGGGTCAGCATGCGCTGGTGCGCCAGACTTTCACTGCAATCGACAGCGACACGGTTCGCCAGCACGGCGAGGCCTCGACGGATCAGGGTCTGACGTGGCAAACTCGCTATGACTTTATCTATCGTCGCAAGAAAGGGCCCGGCCAATGACCACAGTTGCCGATTTCACCGTCACCACCAATCGCGGCGAAAAGCTCGATCTGGCCGCAAAGCTGGGCAAGGTCCTGCTGGTGGTGAACACCGCCAGCAAGTGCGGGTTCACCCCGCAATATGACGGGCTCGAGAAGATCTACCGGAAGTACAAGGACCGGGGCTTCGAGGTGCTGGGGTTCCCGTGCAACCAGTTCGGCAATCAGGAACCTGGCGATGCCGACGAGATCGACCAGTTTTGCAAGGTCAATTTCGGCGTCAGCTTTCCGCTGATGGAAAAGATCGACGTCAATGGCGACAGCGCCTCGCCGCTGTTCGACTGGATGAAGGGCGAAGCCAAGGGGCTGCTCGGTTCAACATCGATCAAGTGGAACTTCACCAAGTTCCTGATCGACCGGCAGGGCAACGTCGTGCGACGTTATGCGCCAGCCGACCGGCCCGAACGGATCGCGCGCGACATCGAAAAGCTGCTCTGAAGTACATGCAGCCCCCCCGGGTCGGCTCCTGTCGATCTTGAGAATGGAAACAGACGTTCCGCATCCCACCAATTGCGGACGCTCAGCGGCCTGGAGCCACCAGCCCGAGCCAGTTCATTCCTGCGAATGCAGCGGCAGGTCGGAGATCCCGGATCGGCTCGACAACCTTGGCATCGGATTGTTTTCCGGGATGGTAAAGAACGGGAGTGTGCGGTGGACGATGGGGCCAATCACCAGGGCATAGATCACCGTGCCGATTCCCACGGTGCCGCCAAGCATCCAGCCGATTGCCAGAACGACCAATTCGATACCTGTCCGGACAACACGAATCGACCCTCCAGTGCGCTTGACCAGCCCGGTCATCAGGCCATCGCGCGGGCCTGGACCAAGGCCGGCACCGATATATGCGCCGCCCGCGATGCCATTGAGCAGAATTCCGGCGATGAGCATCGTCCAGGCCCCGGGCAAGGTCGCGGCCTGCGGCAACAACCAAAGGCCGAGGTCAGCAAAAATGCCGATCATGAAGACGTTGCTGATCGTGCCAATCCCGGGACGCTGGCGAATCGGAACCCACAGCAGCAATACGGCGGCACCGGTCATGATGATGACGTTGCCGATGCTGATGCCTGAATGGCCTGAGACGCCTTGGTGGAAGACATCCCATGGATTGCCGCCCAGGCCCGAGCGGATGACACATGCGATAGACAGGCCATAGAGTGCTAAGCCGAGGAAGAGCTGGATCAGTCTGCGAATCATGCAACGGCTTTCGTGCAAACTGGCGTTGATTTATATATCCACTTTTGAGATACTGGCCTGATGTCGACGCGCAAGATCGGTCCAAATTCGCTCGCTCGCTTGATGGGTGGCTGGCAAAGGGCGGGCGGCAAAGTGCCGGCCTATCGCCAGATTCAGCAGGCGGTGCGCCTGCTGATACTGGACGGCCGCCTGCCGATCGGGGTGCGCCTTCCTGGCGAGCGGCATCTGGCGGCAGTGCTTGGGGTAAGTCGGACGACGGTGACCGCTGCCTATGCCGAACTGCGCGAACTCGGATTTGTGGTCAGCCGCCACGGATCGGGGAGCCTCACCCGTGTGCCGGACGAGGCCAGGCGGCTGGCGGATAAGGCACAGGACAATTCGCTGATCGAATTTTCCATCGCTGCGCCCCCGGCACCAAAGGAAATCCACGCCGCCTTCGCCAGCTCCCTTGCAAAGCTGCCGCTCTATTTGCCGGCACCGGGTTATGAGCCGGCGGGACTGGATGAGCTGAGGCAGGCAATTGCAGATCGCTATGCGAGGCGCGGGGTGCCGACCGCGCCTGACGAGATTCTGGTTACGCAGGGCGCGCAGCATGGACTGGTGCTGACGCTCAGTCTGCTGTCGCGTCCGGGCGACCAGCTTGTCGTCGATCAGCCGACCTACTCCAAGGCGCTGGATGCCATTGCCAACGCATCCTGCCGGGCAATAGCTGTCCAGCTACCACCAACCGGCTGGGACGTTGAGCTGATCGAGTCGACGCTTGCGCAGACCAGAGCGCGGATCAGCTATCTCCTCCCCGATTTTCACAATCCAACGGGCCGTTGCATGGACGAACCCAGTCGAGCGGCGCTGGGGAGAATTATGGTCGATCGCGACTGCCATCTCATCGTCGATGAAACCATGGTTGACTTGTGGATTGAACATGAGCCCCCGCCACCCGTCGCCAAGTTTGACCGGGCAGGCAAGGTCATCAGCCTGGGTTCGATGAGCAAAAGCTATTGGGGCGGCATGCGGATCGGTTGGATTCGGGCCCACCGCGACATTATCGGGGCCATGGCGTTGAACCGGTCGACGCATGACATGGGCAGTCCGGTGCTGGAACAGTTGGCTGCATTGGCCTTGCTGCAGGACGAGGAAACATGCTTGGCCGAACGCCGGGATCAAATCCGGCGGCAACGCGATCACTTGCTCGAGCTGTTGCGCAGGCGATTTCCCGATTGGATTCTCGAAATCCCGCAGGGTGGCTTGTCGATCTGGGTAGAGTTGCCGATCCCCGTTGCCACTGCGCTGGCATCCGCCGCGCAGGATCAGGGCCTTCGAATTGCACCTGGCAGCCGATTCGGGGTCGATGGCGCCCTGGATCGCTATTTGCGATTACCCTACTCCATGTCCGAAGGCGCACTTGATGGCGCGGTCGAGCGACTGGGCTGCGCGTGGCAGAACGTGGTTCAAGGCAAATGCCGGATGACCGAGGGTGTTCTGGAAAATCTGACCGCGGCCATCTGAATTTCCAAGCGCTGATGCCGCCCAAACACGGAGTTCGACGGGCTTGGTATTTTCATCCGCCTCCTTTCTCGCAGCTTCGATTGAGGTTCGGCCCGCTTTCACCCTGTGGAGAATTAGCACTCTACGGCGCTTCCGAATCGTGCACCATTTCCTAAAGTAGCAACATGGCCTATGCCCCTTTCGTCCCGCTGCGCGTATTTTCCTCCTATTCGATGCTCGAAGGGGCGATCGAACCCAAGGCGATCGCCCGTTTGGCGAAGGAGCGCGGCTTTCCGGCAATCGCGATCTGCGACCGGGGCGGGCTCTATGGCTCGATGATGTTTGCTTCCGCCGCGATCGAGGAAGGCGTCCAGCCGGTCATCGGTGCGCTGCTGGGGGTGGCCCGCGCCGGTGGGGGAGCCGAAGGCGCCGAGGGCCATGCAGTCGATTATCTGGCGCTGTTCGTGCAGGACGATGCAGGTTACGAGAACCTTTGCCACCTGGTTTCCAGGGCGCATCTCGATCGCCCGCTCGAGCTTGAACCGCATGTCATGCTGGACGACATGGAGGGGCGAACCGACGGGCTGATCGCGCTGAGCGGTGCGAGCGACGGGGGCCTGACCCGCCTCATGGCCGATGGGCAGATGCGCCATGCGGAGCAACTGTGCGACCGGTTGCAGGCGCTGTTTCCGCAGCGCTTCTACATCGAACTCGCACGCAATGGCGATCCGGTCTGCGAACGGGCCGAGGCGGCGCTGATCGATCTGGCGTATGAACGCGGGCTGCCGCTGGTGGCGACCAATCCGGCCAATTTTGCCGAGCCGCATATGCACGGCGCGCATGACGCCATGCTGTGCATCGCCAATTCGACGCATATCGAAGCGCAGGACCGCCCGCATTCCAACCGCAATGCCTGGGTCAAATCGGCCCCGATGATGGACGAGCTGTTCGGCGATCTGCCCGAGGCGCTGGCCAATACGTTGGTGATCGCGCAGCGCTGTGCCTTTGTGCCGCCATACCGCAAGCCGATCCTGCCCAGCCTTGCGGGCGACCATGCGGGCGAGGAACGCATGCTGGCCGAAGATTCACGGCTGGGGCTGGAAGCGCGGCTGGCGGTCTATGGTGAATTGCCGCCCGAGCAACGCCAGGCCTATTTCGACCGGCTTGAATACGAAATCGGCGTCATCACCAAAATGGGATTTCCCGGCTATTTCCTGATCGTTGCCGACTTCATAAAATGGGCCAAGGAGCAGGATATTCCGGTGGGGCCGGGGCGCGGTTCGGGCGCGGGTTCGCTGGTGGCCTGGGCGCTGACGATCACCGATCTCGATCCGATCCGGCTGGGGCTGC
>PNJY01000100.1 GCA_013822125.1 Erythrobacter sp.
ACCGATGGCGTAGGAGAACATCTTCCGCGATTTGAGATAGCGGTCCATCTCCTTGTCCAGGGCTGCGAGATCGCCGAACGCCTGCCGTGCTGCTGCAAGCGATGGCATGCCCTGAGCGACCTTGATCCAGTAATCGGTAAGCTGACCCTTCCTCTCTTCGGAGAAGATCAGATAATGGTAGAGAGTCCAACTGCGGCCGTAGAATGAGTCGTGCCGCTTCGATTTTCGCTTCTCGTAGAGTTCCTGGTCGAGCAGTTCCTCGATCGTGACCTTGTCGGAAAATGCCAGTTCACCCGAGCGATGTAGGGCAGGCCGCCCGATCGACACCGTTCCATCGTTCTTGAATTGCGCCGAAGCGAAGAACTCAGCCGCGCCCTCGCTCAGCCACCGCGGCATCGCAAACCTCGATGTCGAAATCAGATAGTGATGGGCGTATTCGTGGAGGAGGACCATCGCGGAAAAATCGAGTTCCCCGCTCTTCATCCTGATATCGGGAATGAATGCGCGGGAACCGCCCGCCCGCGGCACATAGAAGCCAGCGATGAACCTGTTGTCGCCGCCTGCCAGCGCCTTCAGGTCGCGGACACTGCCGACCGCGAATATCGTCACCCTGTTCGAAGGGCTGGGTTTTTCGACTTTTCGCTGAATTACAAAGGCGATCGCTTCATGATAACTTTCCAGCATCTCGGCAAAGCGCCTGACGTCTTTCTCGCTGTCGTCAGCGTACACGACGAAGTGGTCGCTGGAAGCCTTGTACCATTCCGCATGTGCAGGACTCGCCAGACCGAGCGCTAGCAATGGCGTGATCCAAAAACGCATACGACCCCCCAAATCCCGTTTGCCGAAACAAGGTACTAACTTCATTCATTGAAGAAAAGGGGGCGATCAGGATTGTGGCTGCTGGAAGCCAGGTAGGAATCGTTGTGGGCCGATCGGCACCGGAACGACCTTGGTTCCACCCGGCGCGAAAACATTCTAGAGCCAGCCAATGACCGACCTCATTCTGGCCAACGAGCCGATGATCCGCATGGGATTTTTCATTGGCGTTCTGCTGGCTATGGGGTTGTGGGAAGCGGCCGCGCCGCGCCGGGTTCGCGAAATCCCGCGCCTTGTCCGCTGGACGAACAACCTGGCAATCGTGGTCATCGACACGCTGCTGGTGCGCGTTGCCTTCCCGGTGGTCGCCGTAGGGCTGGCTTTGATCGCGCAGGAACGCGGCTGGGGGCTGTTCAATGTCTTTGAGGTGCCTTCCTGTGCCGCTTTCGTCGTATCGCTGCTGGCGCTCGATCTGGCGATCTATCTACAGCATGTGATGTTCCATGCCGTGCCCGCGTTTTGGCGGCTGCACCGGTTGCACCATGCCGATCTCGAATTCGACGTCACGACGGGCCTGCGCTTCCATCCGGTCGAAATCCTGCTTTCGATGGCAATCAAGCTCGCCGTGGTGCTGGCTCTGGGGCCGCCTGCGGTCGCGGTGCTGGTGTTCGAGGTGCTGCTCAACGCCACGGCGATGTTCAACCATTCGAATGTCCGCATCCCGGCGGGATTCGACCGGATGCTGCGGTTGATCGTGGTGACGCCGGACATGCACCGGGTGCACCATTCGATTCATCCCAGCGAAACCAATTCCAATTTCGGCTTCAATTCCCCGTGGTGGGATCGATTGCTCGGGACCTACAGGGCGCAGCCGCGCGATGGCCACGATGGTATGACGATAGGCATCGAACAGTTCCGTACCCACCGCGAATTGTGGCTTGACCGGATGCTGGTCCAGCCGCTGCGCGGCCCGGCAAGTGGCTATCCGATTAACAGGGAAGGGGATGACGGGTTGTGATCGCGGGTTGATTTCGATCAATTTGCCTTCGGCATTCCATGCTATTAGAAATCAGGCGAAGTTGACGTCTGCTCCGGTGATGGAGGGTGTCGTGAAATCGATCCTGCTGCACATTAACGACGATCCGGGTCTGGAGGCCCGCCTCCAGGCGTCGCTCGACCTCGCGCGAACATTCGACGGGCACCTTACCTGCCTGCAATCGATCAGCTTCGATATCCTTGCGCCTGGCGATTTCTACAGTGCGGCGATCGCCACGGCGATGGCGATGATCAAGGATGCGGCGGAAGAACTTCGCACGAAGCTGGAGGCCGATCTGGCGAACGAGGATGTCGCCTGGGAGTGGGTATTCCGCTATGGCATGCCTGAGCATAGTCTGCTCGAGCAATCGGCCATCAACGATGTGGTCGTGGTGGGTCCCAACGATCCGGCCGGAGGACCCGGTCGTCCCTCGCCGCTGGTCGGCGATCTGCTGATGCGGGCGCGCACCCCGATCCTGGTCATTCCCGGCAACCACAAGCGCTTCGATTGTACCGGACCAGCATTGGTCGCCTGGAACGGGTCGACCGAATCCTGCATCGCGTTGCGCGCGGCACTGCCGATGCTCGCAAGGGCCAGCGCGGTTCATCTGGTCACCGTTGTCGGAGACAAGGAGCGAGATCGCTTCGACCTGCCGCAGATCAAGGGAGCAGAATACCTCAGCCGCCACGGAATCGATTGCGAATTGGCGGAAGTCGAGATGGGCAATTTCGCGGTGGCAGACGCGCTACTGCTTGAGGCGCAGGCGCGCCAGTGCGGCTATATCGTCATGGGCGCCTTCGGCCATTCCCGCCTGGCGGAGATGCTGTTGGGGGGCGTGACGCGGCAGGCATTGACCAATCCGCAAATTCCGATTCTGCTGGCCCACTGATCGCCGGTGAGGCGGGCGGACGACGCCCGAAGGTGATTAAGTCCTGCGGCGCAGCATCCCCTCCTGCGTCACGCTGGCGACAAGTTGGCCGTCAAGGTTGAAGATGCGCCCGCGGTTGAAGCCACGGCCGCCGCCCGTCCACGGAGAATCGGTGGCATAGAGCAGCCATTCGTCGGCCCGTGCCGGGCGGTGGAACCAGATCGCATGGTCGAGGCTGGCTCCTACCAATTCTCCGCGCATCCAGCTGAGGCCGTGCGGAAGCGCGCTGGTGCCTAGCAGCGTGTAGTCGCTGGCATAGGATATCACAGCGCGGTGCAGCGCCGGATCGTCGGGGAGCGGAGCGGCAGCGCGGAACCAACTGTGCGCATATGGTGCCCGCGGCTCGCTGTTCATCCAGTGCAGCTTTCCGCTGGTGCGCATCTCGATCGGGCGGGGGCGCAGCATCAGGTCGCGGGTCGGGCCGGTGAGCCCGGCACGTTCGGCATATTCGCGGCGCAGCTCCATGTCGTCGCGAAGATCGTCGGGGCCAGGGACATCGGGCATGGGCGCTTCGTCATGCTCCACACCCTGTTCGGGCGCCTGGAAGCTGGCGGTGAGGTTCAGAATCGGAACGCCGTCCTGCATGGCCACGACCCTGCGATTGGCAAAGCTGCGCCCGTCAAAATCACGTGCGGTGGAATAATGCGTGGGGACGCCCTCCTTCCCGCCGCGCAGGAAATAGGCGTGGAGTGAATGCGCCTGCTTGTCGTTATCGACCGTGGCCTGCGCGGCCTGGAGCGCCTGCGCGATCACTTGCCCGCCAAACATCCGGCCCACGCCGTCCTTCTGCTGGCCACCAACGAAGTTATCCGGGCCCGTCCGTTCGACCGTCAGCAGGCGGACCAGGTCGCCGACAAGCTGCTGCGCGGTGGGTGGGGTATCGATTGCATCGCTCATGGCCGGTTGCCTTGCTGCGGCAACTGGTGAACGTCAACTTGTTCGGTAGTGCTGAAATAAGAAAAACCCCGCCCGGATCGCTCCGAACGGGGTCGTTTCACTGGCAAGGCACCCCGGTTCAGGCCGCGCCGTGCGCCAGCGCCGCCAGCAGCAGCAGCGCGACGATATTGGTGATCTTGATCATCGGGTTGACTGCCGGACCGGCGGTATCCTTGTAGGGATCGCCCACCGTGTCGCCCGTCACTGCGGCCTTGTGGGCTTCCGAGCCCTTGCCGCCGTGATTGCCGTCTTCGATGTACTTCTTGGCGTTGTCCCATGCTCCGCCGCCAGCGGTCATCGAAATCGCCACGAACAAGCCGCCGACGATCACGCCGAGCAGCAGTGCGCCAAGCGCGGCGAAGCCATTGGCTTGCCCAGCGATCGCGGTGATTGCGAAATAGACCACGATTGGCGCCAGCACCGGCAGCAGCGAAGGAATGATCATTTCCTTGATCGCCGCCTTGGTAACGAGGTCAACCGTGCGGGCATAGTTGGGCCGCGATGTGCCAGCCATGATGCCAGAATCGCTCGCGAACTGCTCGCGCACATCCTTGACCACGTCGCCCGCAGCGCGTCCGACGGCAGTCATGCCCATTGCGCCGAAAAGATATGGCAGTAATGCGCCCAGCAGCAGTCCGACGATGACGTAGGGGTTCTCGAGGCTGAAATCGACTGCGACCGCCGGGAAATACTCGCGAAGGTCGGTGGTATAGGCTGCGAACAGCACCAGCGCGGCAAGGCCCGCCGAACCGATCGCATAACCCTTGGTCACAGCCTTGGTGGTGTTGCCCACCGCATCGAGCAGGTCGGTCTTCTCGCGAACGCTGTCATCGAGCCCGGCCATTTCGGCAATGCCGCCGGCGTTATCGGTCACCGGGCCATAGGCGTCGAGCGCCACGACCATTCCGGCCAGTGCCAGCATGGCGGTGGCGGCAAAGGCGATGCCGATGAGGCCCGCGAGCTGATAGGCGATGATTATACCGGCAACGATCACCAGCGTAGGCAGCGCGGTCGCTTCAAGCGAAACTGCCAGGCCCTGGATCACATTTGTGCCGTGGCCCGTTTCCGAAGCCTTGGCGATCGAGCGCACCGGACGGTAGTTCGTGCCTGTGTAATACTCGGTGATCCAGATGATCAGACCAGTGATGACCAGGCCCAGGAACGAACAATAGTACAGCGCCCGCCCGGTCAGACCGGTCTCGCCGATCGGTGCTTCCATGCCGCCCAGCGCGTAATCGATAGCGAACCAGATCAGCACGGCGGAAATCGCCGCGGTGATGCCGAAGCCCTTGTACATCGCGCCCATGACGTTCTTTCCGCCGCCGAGCCTCACGAAATAGGTGCCCACGATCGAGGCCGCGATGCACACGCCGCCGATGAACAGTGGCAGCGCCATCAGGTTGGACAGCAGGTCGCCAGCGCCAGTCACCAGCAGTGCGATCAGCACCATGGTGGCGCCGACAGTCACGACATAGGTTTCGAACAGGTCGGCGGCCATGCCGGCGCAGTCGCCCACATTGTCGCCCACATTGTCGGCAATCACGGCAGGGTTGCGCGGATCGTCTTCGGGAATGCCCGCCTCGACTTTGCCGACAAGGTCGGCGCCGACGTCGGCGGCCTTGGTGAAGATGCCGCCGCCCAGACGCGCGAAGATTGAGATCAGCGAGGCACCGAAGGCCAGCGCCGTCAGCGCGATGATCACCTCGCGGTCGTTCACCGCAATGCCGCGCACAGCGGTAAGATAGTGGTAGAATCCGGCGATGGCGAGCAGCGCAAGGCCTGCCACCAGAAGACCGGTCACTGCACCTGCGCGGAAGGCCATGGTCAGGCCCTGCTGCAAGCCTTCGCTGGCGGCTTGCGCAGTGCGGACGTTGGCACGAACCGAGATGTTCATCCCGATATAGCCTGCACCGCCCGACAGAATTGCGCCGATCAGGAAGCCGATCGTCGATGTGGTTCCAAGGAAGACATAGACAACCACGGCCACTACCACGCCAACCATGGCGATGGTGCGATACTGGCGACCCAGATAGGCCTGCGCGCCTTCCTGGATTGCGCCGGCGATTTCCTGCATCTTTTCGTTCCCGGCGCTCGCGCCGAGAATCTGGCGGCTGGTGACGAAGCCATAAACGATGGCGAGCAGTCCCAGTCCGATGGAAATAACAACAAGGTCCACGAAAAGTCCCCCCTTGGTTCTGGTTGGATTATGTTCCCTCGCGGATGCGGGAACATTCAGCGCCGGTGGCTATAGGGCCTTGAAGGCGTGTGACAAGGGGCGAATCGGCAGATTTGCGCGGCGAAATCCGGATTCGTCAGGGAAACCGGTGCTCGTAACCCAGCCGAGCGCCATCACGGGGCGGAGTGCCGTCGAGCAGCAGCGGGGAATCGCCTTTGGGCAGAACCCGCCCAATCATCTGCGTTGCTATCGGCAGGGAGGCATCGGGCACTGCGGTCAGAAGCAGCGCATAATCATCGCCCCAGCGCATCGCGTCATCCAGACGACCCGGCGGTGCAATTGCGGCGATGGCTGCGCTGTCGAGCGCAAAAGTGCAGGTGCTGGCGATCGCCATGCGCCGCGCATCGAGCAGCAGCCCGTCCGATACGTCCATCATCGCATGGGCGTGCGGGGCAAGCGCCTGACCTTCATCAAGCAGCGGGCGCGGACGGCGAAAGGCTGAACTATCCGCACCTGTGCTGTCCCGCAGCGCTTCGAACCCTAGCATCGCCTCGCCGATCCGCCCGCACAAATGGATTACGTCACCCGGCTTTGCTCCGCTGCGTGCGGGGACGGGCCGATGCGTAGCGCGGCCTATCGCCGTCAGCCCGAATGCGCGTGGGCCATGGGCGGCAATCGTGTCACCACCCAGCAAGGGCACATCGTATTCATGCAGAACCTGCCGCAAACCTTCGATAAAGCGTTCGTCACCATCGCCCAGCATGTGCCCGAGCAGCACGCCAAGAGGCTGCGCACCCTTTGCGGCAAGATCGGACAGGTTCACCGCCACCAGCTTCCATGCCACGTCCGCCATGTTGGCGCCCGGCAGGTAATGCGTGCCCTCGGCCATCATGTCATGCGTGAGAACCAGCGCCTCGCCGTCAACTTCGAGCACCGCGCAATCATCGTTCAGTCCGCGCGCAGCGGGATGGGCCGCCAGGCTGCGCAATTGCGCAATGAAGTCAGCCTCATTGCTCAGCGCGCGGCCTTTCCGATTCCATCGAGAATCCCGTTGACGAACTTGGCCTCGCGATCGTCGAAGAAGGCCTTGGCGACATCGACATATTCGCTGATCGCGCTGGCCATGGGCACGTCGGCGCGGGCGATCAGCTCGTAAGTGCCGGCGCGCAGGATCTGGAGCATGGTCTTGTCGAGCCGCGTCAGCGACCAACCCTCGGCGAGCTTGCTGTTTAGCAACGTGTCGATCTCGTCACGCCGGGCGATCACGCCGCGAACCAGATCATCGAAGAACGCGATCTCGGCATCGGCAAATTTCGCCTCGTCGATCTCCATCCCCAAACGGTGTTGATGGAATTCGTCGAGCAATTTGGCGAGCACGGTGCCTTCCATCTGCTGCTGATAAAGCGCCTGAACGGCAGCCAAGCGGGCCGCAGAGCGTGCCAGGGAACGTTTAGGCAGACTCGGATTGGTCATTTGAGGCGCATCTCCACCGATCGGGCGTGGGCGGGCAGGCCTTCGGCGTTGGCCAGCGCCACAGCGGCAGGGCCGATAGCGCCCAACGCCGCATCATCAAGGGCAATGAAGCTGGTGCGCTTCATGAAATCGAGCACAGAAAGCCCGCTCGCAAATCGCGCGCGGCGCCCGGTGGGCAGGACATGGTTGGGCCCAGCGACGTAATCGCCAACCGCCTCAGGCGTCATCCGACCGAGGAACACGCTGCCCGCATGGCGGATCGCGCGGAGCAGAGGCTCGGGTTCGGCAACGGCCAGCTCAACATGCTCTGCAGCTAGGCGATTGGCGAGATCGGCTGCCTGATCGAGATCAGGCACCACTATGATCACCCCATGTGCCTGCCAGCTGGCGCGCGCTACTTCCTGCGTCGCGAGCGCCGAAAGTTCAGCCTCGACCGCGACTTCGACAGCAGCCGCGAATGCCGCGTCATCGGTAATCAGGATTGCTTGCGCGCTGGGATCATGCTCGGCCTGGCTGAGCAGGTCGGCGGCGATCCACTGCGGATCGTTGCGCGCATCGGCGATCACCAGAATTTCGCTCGGGCCTGCCACCATGTCGATCCCGACCACGCCGTAAAGTTGGCGCTTGGCCTCGGCCACCCAGGCATTGCCGGGGCCGGTGACGACATCGACCGGGCGGATGCGCTGCGTGCCGTAGGCGAGCGCGGCAATGGCCTGCGCCCCGCCAATGCGCCAGATTTCATCCACTCCGGCGATATGCGCAGCGGCCAGCACCAGCGGATTGATGCTGCCCTTGGGGGTGGGAGTTGCCACCACCAGCCGCTCAACACCGGCAACCTTGGCCGGTATCGCGTTCATCAGCAGCGAGGATGGGTAGGCGGCCCGCCCGCCCGGGACATAGAGCCCGGCGGCATCGACCGGGCGCCAGATCGCGCCTAGCCGCACGCCAGCATCATCGGTGAAATCACGGTCCTGCGGCAGCTGATCTTGGTGATAGGCCCGGATGCGCTGCGCCGCGAGTTCGAGCGCATCGCGCAGGTCTGTTGCGAGCGCGTGATAGGCTTGCCTGCACTCATCGGCACCAATCGACCAATCGGAGTCCTGTTCGAGGGCAAAGCCGTCAAAGCGCAGCGAATATTCAGCGAGCGCGCCGTCGCCGCGTGCCTTCACGTCCGCAAGGATCGAAGCGACCTGCTGCGAGACATCGTTGCCACTCTCGCGCCGCTCGGCAACGATCGCGGCAAAGCGCGCTTCGAATTCGGGTGCCGGGGCGTTCAGCGTCTGCATCAGGCGGTATCCCGGCTCGATGCAACCGCGCGGAAGGCTTCGACCAGCTGTGCGATGCGCGGATCGGTTTTGAACGCGGCGCGGTTGACGATCAGCCGCGCCGAAACATCGAGTATCCGGTCGGCTTCGACCAGCCCGTTCTCCGCCAGTGTGCGCCCGCTCGAAACAAGATCGACGATCTGGGCCGCGAGGCCCAGCGAGGGGGCAAGTTCCATCGCGCCGTTGAGCTTGACGCATTCGGCCTGGATTCCCCGGCTTTCGAAATGGCGGCGGGTAAGGCTGGGATACTTGGTGGCGACGCGCAAATGGCTGGTGGGAATGCTGGCGTTCCCGGCGTCCCGTTCGACCGCGACCGAAAGGCGGCAATGGCCGATGTCGAGATCGACCGGCGCATAGAGATCGGCATAATCGAATTCCTCGATCACGTCCGATCCCACGATCCCCGCCTGCGCTGCACCATGCGCCACGAAAGTTGCCACGTCGAAGGCGCGCACACGGATGATGCGCATGTCAGCGCGGGTTGTTGCAAAGCTCAGCGCGCGGCTGGCCTTGTCATGAAACGCATCTTCGGGCACCACGCCGGCGCGCTCCATGATCGGCAGCGCCTCATCGAGGATGCGCCCCTTGGGAACGGCAAAGGTCAGC
>PNJY01000101.1 GCA_013822125.1 Erythrobacter sp.
CCCGCCCGGTGGAGGAAGGGACAGAGACAAATCCGGCATCGTACTGCAGCCGCCCGTGCGGTTTGAAGCTCCAGCCGCCTTCGCCCCTGATCTCGGGCGCGCCCTTGAATGCTATCGTCGGGCCCTTGGCGGCGTCGGCTGCGGCAGCAGCGGCTTCGCCTGCTTGCGTGCTCGCTGCATCGGCTTTGGCCTCGGCCTCGGCAAGGTCGGCCTCCAAAGTATCGATGCGCGCCGCCATTGCCGCCATCGCAGCACGCATTGCAGAGATCTCCTCACGCAGTTGCGCATCGTCCTGCGCAAGCGCGGGCGACGACAGGCAGAGGCTCAGGGCGAGAGTGGAAATGGATATCGCGCGCATCACATCGTTACTTTCCGGTTGTATTTCGGTGTCAAAGGCATGACGCCGATACGTCGTTTTTACGACAGATTGGTGACACACTCGTGCGCGGGGAACGTGGATTGGCGAGCTTTTTCCCAGTCATCTGATTCTCATCATTAATTCGTAAACTCGCTATCGACCGGCCAGGTTTCCTCCGGCCGTACCCGCGTCGGATTCAATCCGCCCAAGGGCTCGCAATGGCGAGGCTGAATCATGGTTAAAATTGCCGGGATTCCTTTGCCCGAAATGGAGGAATTTTTAACGTCCTATCAAGAGTTTCCTGTCAGAAGCCCCCCATGGGAAGGGTGGTGTACATTGCTGCGGCCTTGCTGGCTGCTCTGGCGGCATTGATCGTCAGCCTCGGACCAGCGCCGATGCGCGAGGGTATAACCGCGGCCTGCATGGTCAAGAGCGAGGCCCGCATTGCGCCTGCGGATCTGTCGCAGGGCGGTGAGCACTGGACCTGCCGTGATCAGCCGGATACGAACCCCACCCACCAGTCTGGATTTGCGCGGTTCGATCTCGCTTCGGACGGCGCGCGGCCCCGTTACCTGGTCAGCCGCATCGGCTCATTCGATACGCTGCGGGCGACCGTGGTCGACCGAGACGGCAGTATGCGCAGCCTCAGTTATGACCCCGATGAGGCGAGGCTGATTTCAGGCGCGCCGCTGTTTGTGCTCGAATTGCCCGAGGTCACACCTGCCTCTCGCGCGGTCTTCCTGCAGATTGATGGCATGCGCCACGACATGACGCTGACGCAGGCCGGCCTGTTCGTGGAAAATCCCGGCGTAACGACCGATCATTACCGCAAGATGATGTTCCTGTGCCTGCTGCTGGGCATGATGCTGGCCCCTGTCCTGTTCGACATGTCGGCCTGGAGCGCGCTGCGCCTGCCCTTCATCCGCTGGCACGCCAGCCTGGCGATCGCATTTTCGATGCTGGTATTCGTGCAATCTGGCCTGGTCACCGAATTCGTCGAGCTGACGATGGCCGAAATGCGCGTACTGTTGATCATGGCGCTTGGCATTGCGTCCTTTGCCGCCTGCATGTTCACCCACAATTTCATCGAAGACGATCGTATGGACTGGCGGATGCGCCGCTTGCTGCCCTGGGCAGGGGGTTGGGCCCTGGCGGTGTCGGCCATTTATTCGGCGAACTTCGATCTCCTGGCGCCGCTGGGCGGAGTCCTCCATTCCTACGCCATGGCCCCCGTCCTGCTGGTGATGATGCTGGCCATGTTCGATGCCTATCGCAAGGGATCGCGCGCAATCCGGTTCCAGATCATCGGCTGGATTCCCCTGTTCGCCGCCTTTGCGATGCAACTGCTTGCCTCCCTCACCTCGTTTGACCAGCCAACCGACGCGCTGTCGCTGCTATACCTGGGGGTGATGAGCGAGACGGCGATTACCGCGCTGGGCGTGGCGGACCGCTTTTATGTCCTGCGGCGCGAGCGCGACATCGCGCTGTCGCAGGCGCATGAGCTGGGCGAACTGACCGAGCGCGATCCCCTAACCGGGCTGCTCAACCGCCGGGCGATCGACTCCCGGTTCGACGAGCTGCACGCCCGGGGCTATGAAACCTTCGCGCTGTTCGATCTCGATCATTTCAAGCACGTCAACGACACCGCCGGCCATGCCACGGGCGACCGCGTGCTGCAGATCGTCGCGGGGATCCTCGAGGAGGATCTGGACAGCATCGCCATCCGCATGGGCGGTGAGGAGTTCCTGCTGCTGATGCGCGGCGAGGATGCCGAACAGCGGCTCGAGCGGCTGCGCGAGCAGATTCCGATCCGGGTGACGCACGAGGTGCCGCAGCTTGAACGCCTCGTGACCGCCAGCGTGGGCATGGTTGTCGCACCGCGGCGGGCGGTTCCCAGAGCAGGCTTTGCCCTGCTCTACAACAATGCCGACCGGCTGCTATATGACGCCAAATCGCGCGGCCGCAACCGCATCGCCTGCGAGAAGCTGTGCGGGTTCGATCGGCGCAAGGGAAACCGTCGACGGGACGAGCGGCGGGGTGCAGCCGCCTGACTCAGGTCATGCCTGGATCAAGAAACGGCGCGATCACTTCGGGGCGCACGCGAACCAGCCGCTGCGTTTCTCGATCGAGCATTGCCCAGTTGGTCCGTGCCGAAACGATCACCTTGCCCGCCGCATTGCGGAAATCGACCCTTCGGACCGAGGTCGCGCCTTGCGCCGGGCCATCGATCCAGGTTTCCCCCGTCGCCACCTCGCCCAGGCCGATATTGCCGCGATAGTCGATCTCGTGCCGCACCACGACCCAGAAGAAGCTGGCGCGATCTTCCGGCCGCGCCGCCGTGTCCCAATGTGCAGTGGCGATATCCTGCACCCAGCCGACCCATACCGCATTGTTGACATGCCCGAGCTCGTCGATGTGCTCGGGTAGCGCGGTGAAGGTTCGCGTGAAGCGGGTGCTCACTCCTTCGTCAGTCCCAACTGCCACAGGATGAAGGCGTATTCCTCCGCCACTTCATAGAGCGAATTCCACCGCCCCGACTTGCCGCCGTGCCCCGCGCCCATATTGGTCTTCAAGAGCAGCTCGTTATTGTCGGTCTTCACATCGCGCAGCTTGGCCACCCATTTGGCCGGTTCCCAATATGTCACGCGCGGATCGTTGAGGCCGGCGGTGACCAGCAGCGGCGGATAATCCTTCTCCACCACCTGATCGTAAGGCGAATAGCTGAGCATGTAGGCGAAGGCTTCCTTGTCCAGGATCGGATTGCCCCATTCCTGCCATTCGCCCGGGGTCAGCGGCAGCGTCTCGTCAAGCATGGTGCTGACGACGTCGACGAAGGGCACATGCGCCACCACCGCGCCGAACAGCTCGGGCGCCTGGTTGATCACCGCGCCCATCAATTCGCCGCCGGCCGATCCGCCGCTGGCAGTGATCTTGCCCTTTTCGGTGTAGCCCTGCGCGATCAGGCCATTCGCCGCATCGACGAAATCGTTGAAGGTGTTGCGCCGTTCGAAGGCCTTGCCTTGCAGATACCAGCGCCGCCCAAGATCATCGCCCCCGCGGATATGCGCGATGGCAAAGGCAAAACCGCGATCGACCAGGCTGAGCCGAGAAGTCGAAAAGCCCGGCGGCACGGCATAACCGTAAGCGCCATAGGCATAGAGGTGCAGCGGACCACCGGGTTTGCGGTCTTTGCGCATCACCACGCTGACCGGCACCTGCGTCCCGTCGCGCGCGGTGATCGTTACCCGCTCGGTCTTGTAGAGCGAGGGATCGTAGCCGCTGGGAATCTCCTGCTGCTTGAGAAGTTCGAGCTTCCCCGTCGCCAGATGGTAATCATAGACCGAATCCGGCGTGACCATGCTTTCATACCCCAGGCGGAGCTTCGACACGTCATATTCGGGATTGTTGGAGAGCCCGGCGACATAGCTCGCTTCGGGGAAGGTGATATAGGTCGAGTGTTCGGGATCGTCGTAATGGCGGATCTCGATCTGGTCGAGGCCGTTCTCGCGCCCTTCGACGACATAGAACTTCTTGAACAGCGAAAAACCGGTCAGATAGAAATCGTCCGCGCCGCCGATCAGCGTAGTCCACGCGCCCGGATTGTCGAGCGAGGCGGTGGCGAGGCGGAAATTGACGTGATCGTCATTGGTGTGAACATAGAGCACGCCATCGCGCACATCGACCGCATATTCGACGCCCTTTCTGCGCGGCTTGACCAGGATCTGCTCGCCGGTCGGATCGTCAGCGCGCACCAGCCGGACCTCGCTCGTCTCGTTGTCGCCGGTGGCGATGATCAGCCAGTCTTCCTGCGCTGAAAGGCCCGCGCCCACGCCGAAGCTTTCGTCCGCTTCCTTGTAGAGCGTAACGTCCGCATCGACCGGCGTGCCGATCACATGCAGCTTTGCCTCGAGCGTGCGCCATTCCTCGGTCGAAGGGCCGTAAACCAGCGCGCCATCATTCGCGACCCAGGTCAGCCCCCCGCGCAGGTTGGTCAATTCGTCCGCCAGCAATTCGCCGGTTTCGAGATCCTTGATCCGCGCGGTGTAGCGTTCGGACCCGTTGGTATCGGTCGAATAGGCGAGATAGCGCCCGCTCTTGCTGACCGAGGCGGCGCCTAGGCGGAAGTAGTCATGCCCGGCGGCAAGCGCGTTCTCGTCAAGCATCAGTTGCGCTTCACCGCCGGAAACGCTCTTGCGGAAATGCTTGCGGTATTGCGCGCCTTGTTCGAATTCGGACCAGTAGATCCAGTCGCCATCCTTTTGCGGAACGGTGCTGTCGTCTTCCTTGATCCGCGCCTTCATTTCCTCGAACAGCTGGTCGGTCAGTTCCTTGTTCGGCGCCATGCGCGCTTCGAACCAGGCGTTTTCCGCCTCCAGATACTTGAGCACATCGGCATCGTCGACGGTTGGATAGGACTGGTCGCGCAGCCAGTTCCAGGGATCGGAAATGGTCACGCCGTGACGGGTGTAGCTGTATTCACGCTTGCCTGCCACGGGCGGGGATGTGGGAACCTGTGTCGTCACGCTGTGCTTGTCCTTCTCGTCGGCCGCCGATGCCGCGTATGGCGCGAGCGACAGGGAGGCAGCCAGCGCCAGCGACGCGAAATCCCGAAGTTTCATCGATCATGATCCCTTGCAATTGCGTGAACTGGCTGGAAAGCCGCCCCGGTGGAGCCTATGTTGCCCGCCATAGTAAGTTACTCCCCTTCGCCGCAAGTGCCGCGCGAAGGAAAGCCGGGAATCGACCAGATGCTGATGCAGACCCACGAATCGCGCCTCAAGGCGCTGAGACAGCAATTGAAAGCCCAGGGGCTGGACGGATTCGTTATCCCGATTAGCGACGAGCACATGAGCGAATATGTCGGTGCCTATGCCCAGCGCCTCCAATGGCTGACCGGGTTTGGCGGCTCTGCGGGCAGCGCGGCGGTGCTGACCGACAATTTCGAGGGTATCGGCGCCGCGATCTTCGTCGATGGCCGCTATACCGTGCAGGTGCGCGATCAGGTGGACGGTTCGCTGTTCGAATATCGCTCGGTCCCCAAGGACACGATCGGCGGCTGGCTGGCGGACAATGCGCCAGAAGGCGCGCAGATCGGCTACGATCCCTGGCTCCATACGCGCAAATGGGTAGACACCATTGAGGCGCGGTTGGCCAAGGCGGGCACAGGCGCGACGCTGGTGCCGGTGGAGTCCAATCCCGTCGATGCGGTATGGCAGGATCAGCCCAAGCCTTCGGCGGCGCAAGCGATTGTGCATGACAACGCGCAGGCGGGCCAATCCTCGAACGAGAAGCGCGCCAGAATAGCCGATTGGCTCAAAGCTCAAGGGCGGGACGCGGCGGTGATCAGCGCGCTCGATTCGATTGCCTGGTTGCTCAACATCCGCGGGCAGGATGTCGATCATACGCCAGTGGCGCTGTCCTTTCTCATCGCCCACGCCGATGGCACGGCCGAGCTGTTCATCGCGCCTGAGAAGGTAACTCCTGAACTCGTCCAGCATCTGGGTAATGCAGTCAGGGTCCGCAACCGGAGCGAATTTGCCGGTGCGCTGGGCGCGTTTGCGGGAAAGCGCGTTTCGCTCGATCCCGATTACGGGGTTGCCGCGATCGCACAGCTGCTCGAACAGGGCGGGGCCAACGTCACCTTTGGCCGCGATCCCACGATCCTGCCCAAGGCGATGAAGAACCCGGTCGAACAGCAGGGCCACCGCGATGCGCAGGCGCGCGACGGGGCGGCGGTAGCGCGCTTTCTCCATTGGCTGGAGCGTGAGGCACCTTCGGGCAAGGTCGACGAGCTTGGCGCGGCTGCACGGCTGGCCGCGTTCCGCACAGAAACGGGCGCGCTGCGCGATCTGTCGTTCGACACCATATCCGCCGCCGGGCCGCACGCCGCGCTTCCGCATTACAAGGTGGACGAGGACAGCAATATTCCGATCCCGCCATCGAGCATCTATCTGGTCGATTCGGGCGGGCAATACGCCGATGGCACCACCGATATCACCCGCACCGTGTGGATCGGGCCAGGAAAACCGACGGCGGAGATGAAGGACCGCTTCACCCGCGTGCTCAAGGGGCATATCGCGATCGACCGCGCCGTGTTTCCGCAAGGAACCGTGGGCAGCCAGCTCGATACGCTGGCGCGGCAGTTCCTGTGGCAGGCCGGGGTCGATTACGCGCACGGCACGGGCCATGGGGTGGGCAGCTTCCTTGCAGTCCACGAAGGGCCGCAGCGCATCGCCAAATCGTCAGGCGGGCAGGCGGGCACCGATCAGGAGCTGTTCGCCGGCATGATCATCTCGAACGAGCCGGGCTATTACAAGCAGGGCCATTTCGGGATCCGCATCGAAAATCTGGTGCTGGTCGAAAAGCGCGATATCGAAGCGGCGGAAGGCGATTATCTCGGCTTCGAGACGCTCACCTTCGTGCCGATCGACCGGCGGCTGGTCGATACAGCCCTGCTGACTGCAGCGGAAATCGACTGGTGGGACAACTATCACTCAAAGGTACTCAACGTGCTCTCACCGCAACTCAACGGCGCAGATCTGGAGTGGCTGAAGCACCAATGCGCTTCACTGTGATTGCGCTTGCGACGAATGGTTTGTTCGCATAATGTTCCACTTCTGCGAGTCGTTTGAGACTGCCGGATGGGAGAAATTTGATGATCGGATATGTGACGCTGGGGACCAACGATCTCCAGAAGAATGCACCATTTTATGACGCCATTGCCAAGGAAATGGGCGTCGGCCGCATGATGGAGTTCGACAGCTTCATCGCCTGGGGCGAAATGGGCGGCGGCGCGGGCCTCGGCCTGACCAAGCCGTTCGACGGAAATCCGGCTACGGTGGGCAACGGGGTGATGGTGGCGTTTGAGGCCAAGGATGCCGGGCAGGTGCACCGCATTCACGAGATTGCGCTGGCCAATGGCGGCAGCGACGAAGGTGCGCCGGGCCCACGCGGCGAACCCGACGAGAACGGCAACACCTTCTATGCGGGCTATTTCCGCGACCCGGAGGGCAACAAGCTCAACGCCTTCTGTATGGTAAAGTCCTGACGGCACCACCGCTTGCCCGGCGATGAACGGGCACACGCGCGTGATACACATTGTGACAATTCCCCGCATCTGCGGCATAATCCTGCGACAGTGCCGGATTATACGGCAATGATTGGAGTGGCAGAGGCGCGGCAATCCGATCGATCCCCCCCTTGCTCCCGCCGCGCACTGCCACTCCTTCACAAACGATGCGAGGAATTTACGATGAAAAAATCTGTTCTTGGACTGTCAATCGCGGTCCTGGCGCTCGGCGCGTCAGCCATTGCGCTTGCCGACCACCATGGCGGCGACAAGGGCCCCGATGCCGATGGCGACGGCGTGATAACGCTCAAGGAAGTGACCGCGCACAGCACGGAGCGTTTCAAACGCATGGATACCGACGGCAACGGCGTGATCGACGCCGCTGACCACGCCGAGCGCAAGGCCGGTCATTTTGCCAGGATCGACGCCGATGGAAATGGCGAAGTCTCAAAGGCGGAAATGGAGGCCGCACACGAGGCTCGCCGTGCCGAACGGGCCGAACGATCCGAACAACGGCACGATGCCATGTTTGCCTGGCTTGACACCGACAAGAGCGGCGGGGTGAGCGAAAGCGAATTCGCCGCCATGCAGGGCATGCGTGAAGGACATGGCAAGATGGACGGCAAGATGCGCGGCGGCCACGGTGAAGGCCGCGGCATGCACATGCTCAAGATGGCCGACAGCAACGGCGATGGTGCGGTCACTCGTGCCGAGTTCGATGCTGCGGTTGCGGCACATTTCGCAAAAATGGACAAGGACGGCTCAGGCAGCCTTTCCAGGGAAGAGCATGAAGCCGCCCGTGCTGCCATGCACGAACGGCACGGCCAGTAAGGCCGTTTTGGCCGCGATCACGACAGCGCGGTTGTGCCAGCCGACCGGCTGCGGCTAGACGCAAGGCATGAGCGAAGACACGCCGATATCGCTACTGCTCGTCGATGACGAGGCAACATTGCGCGAACCCCTGGCCCAGTACCTTGCTGGCCAGGGGTTTCGCGTGCGCGAGGCCGAGCGCGCGGCGCTGGCCAGATCGCGCATCGCCGAGGAGCGCCCCGATCTGGTGCTGCTCGACATCATGATGCCGGGCGAAGACGGGCTTTCGCTGTGTCGCCACCTGATGGAAACGCAGCAGATCCCGGTAATCCTGCTCACCGCGCGCGGCGAAGCGACCGATCGCATCGTCGGGCTCGAAATGGGTGCCGACGATTATATCGTGAAGCCCTTCGAACCGCGCGAGCTGGTGGCGCGGATCCGCTCGGTCATGCGCCGGGCGCAGCGCACCGAACCGGGCGCGGCGGTGGAGGGCGGGAATATCTATGCCTTCGAAGGCTGGACGCTCGATCCGCTCAAGCGGAAACTGCGCGATCCCGAAGGCGTGACCATCCCGATCTCCACCGCAGAATTCCGCCTGCTCTGCGCCTTTCTCGACCATCCGCGAGCGGTGCTCGATCGCGACCGGCTGCTCGACATGGTGCAGGGCCGCACAGCGCACATGTTCGACCGCGCGGTCGATAACCAGATCAGCCGCCTGCGCCGCAAGATCGAGGCCGACAGCCGCAATCCGCACTTCATCCAGACCGTGCGCGGCGGCGGCTATTGCTTCGCGGCGCAGGTCAGCCGCATCGCGC
>PNJY01000102.1 GCA_013822125.1 Erythrobacter sp.
TTACCACGCGCCAGAAGCACAAGCGACTGCTAGACCAGGCCAAGGGCTATCGCGGTCGTCGCAAGAACACCATCCGCATCGCCCGCCAGGCGGTCGAAAAGGCCGGGCAATACGCCTATCGCGACCGCAAGGTGAAAAAGCGCAGTTTCCGCGCGCTGTGGATCCAGCGGATCAACGCGGCGGTACGCGCCGAAGGGCTCACCTATTCGCAGTTCATGCACGGGGTGAAGCTTGCGGGGATCGAACTTGACCGCAAGGCCATGGCCGATCTGGCGATGAACGAAGGCGGCGCTTTTGCCGCCGTGATAGCCCAGGCGAAGCAGGCCCTGCCTGCCTGATAGACAAGGCTGCTGACGGTATTCGGGCGCTGCGGAGAAATCTGCGGCGCCCTTATCGTTTGTAATTTTGCGACAGATTTGGCATAGCTGCCCGCTAGGGGAAGGCACAATGTCCGAGGTCGCCAGCACCGCAAGCTGCCAGGTACGCAGCCATTTCATCTCTCCGCCAGCGGAATTCGATGGCTGTTTCACTACGTTCTACCGGCTTGAGCTGGATATCGCAGACGGCGCGACGGTGTGGGACCATCTACAGCCAGAATGGGCCAACATCCGTTTCTTTGCGGGGGGTTGCCCAATCTCGCAGCTACCTGGTGGCCCGGCCCTTTCGGGGGCGAGATTCACTGCCACCGGGCCCAGCTCACTCCCCAACCGGTTCGAACTGGGCAGCTCGCAGATGTGGGGAATCGGCTTCCTTCCGCTGGGCTGGGCGCGTTATTTTGACGTAGATGCGGCCAGCGTCACGAATGTGGTGGTCGATGGCAGCAAGCACCCCTGTTTCATTAAGTTCGCTCCGCTTTGCGAGGTGCTGTGCGATGCCGGACGAAGCCACGAAGAACAGCTTGAGGCCATATACGCCATGATGCGCGAGCTTTCGCGGCCAAACCGCGATGAAGAAAAGATCCTGCGCGTCCACCGGGCACTGGTCGATCCGGAAGTGACCAATGTCGCCGACTTCGCCGAACGTTCCGGCAAGACCGTGCGCTCGCTCGAGAGGGTCTGCCTACGCTATTTCGGCTTCGCGCCCAAGCTGCTGCTGCGTCGGCAACGCTTCATGCGCAGTCTTACCTCGTTCATGCTCCACCGCGGCAGCAAATGGACCGAAGCGATGGACGAGCATTATCACGATCAAGCGCAGTTCACGCGCGAGTTCCAGCAATTCATGGTGATGAAGCCGACCGACTATGCCGCGCTCGACCATCCGATCCTCTCGTCCTTCATGGAGCAGCGTGCCAGGATATGGGGTTCGGCCGCGCAGACGCTCGACGCGCCAGATTAGAGCTTGCGGGCCAGATCAGCTTTGCCTTGACGGCAAATTGGCGCTAGCGGGCCTTCGCAATGACCGATCTTGATCAACAGAAACTGGCGGCGCTGGCCGCGATATCGGCGGCGACCACGCTCAACGCGATCGAGGCCGAACGGGTCGCGGCGCTGGGCAAGAAGGGCTGGGTCAGCCTGGCGCTCAAGACGCTGGGACAGATGGCTCCTGACGAACGCCAGCAGGTCGCCCCCGCCATCCAGGCGATCAGGGCCGAAGTGTCCGATGCGCTCACCGCGAGAAAGGACGCGCTCGAAGCCGAAGTGCTCGGGGCAAGGCTGGCAAGCGAGAACCTCGACCTTACCCTGCCCGCGCCCGAAGCGCCTCGCGGCAGCGTCCACCCGGTGAGTCAGGTAATGGACGAACTGGCGGAAATCTTCGCCGATCTTGGCTTCTCCGTCGCTACCGGGCCCGAAATCGAGGACGACTGGCACAATTTTACCGCGCTCAACATGGCGGAGACTCATCCGGCGCGCGCGATGCACGACACGTTCTACTTTCCCGACCGCGATGAAGCCGGGCGGCAGATGCTCTTGAGGACCCACACCAGCCCGGTGCAGATTCGCGCGATGGTCGAGCAAGGCGCGCCATTGCGTATCATCGCGCCGGGCCGCGTCTATCGCAGCGACAGCGATGCGACGCACACGCCGATGTTCCACCAGATCGAAGGTCTGGTGATCGATCGCGGTATCCACCTCGGGCACCTCAAGTGGACGCTCGAAACCTTCCTCAAGGCCTTCTTCGAGCGCGATGACATCGTGCTGCGCCTGCGCCCCTCATACTTCCCTTTCACCGAACCATCGGTGGAGGTCGATGTCGGCTTTGAAGTGATCAATGGCCGCCGGGTGCTCGGCGGGGACGGAAATGCGCCCGGCCACGGCTGGATGGAGCTGCTTGGGTCAGGCATGGTCAACCGCAGGGTGATCGCCATGGCCGGGCTCGATCCGGACGAATGGCAGGGATTCGCCTGGGGGCTGGGGGTCGACCGTCTGGCGATGCTCAAATACGGGATGGACGATCTGCGCGCATTCTTTGACGGAGACGTTCGCTGGCTCGGCCATTATGGTTTCGCGCCGCTCGACGTGCCGACGCTTTCGGCAGGGGTAGGGGCCAAAGAGACGGGGACGCGAGCATGAAGTTCTCGCTGACCTGGCTCAAGGACCATCTCGAAACCATCGCGGGTCTGACCGAGATCGTCGATGCGCTCAACCGCATCGGGCATGAGGTCGAGGCGGTTGAGGACCCGTCGGAACGGCTCGCCGGCTTCCGCGTTGCCCAAGTGCTGACCGCCGCGCCGCATCCCGATGCCGACAAGCTGCAGGTGCTGACCGTCGATACCGGAGAAGGCGATCCGCTGCAGGTCGTGTGCGGCGCGCCCAATGCCCGCGCGGGCATGAAGGGTGTGCTGGGGCTTCCCGGCGCGACGGTACCAGCGAACGGCATGGTGCTTCGCAAGAGCGCGATCAGGGGCGTCGAATCGAACGGCATGATGTGTTCGGTGCGCGAACTCGAGCTGGGCGACGAGCACAGCGGCATCATCGAACTGCCAGCAGATGCGCCTGTCGGCACCAGCTTTGCCGAATATCATGGCACCTCGCCGGTGATCGAAGTGGCGATTACCCCCAACCGGCCCGATTGCATGGGCGTTTACGGGATTGCGCGCGATCTGGCAGCGGCGGGGCTGGGGACTCTCAAGCTGATCGCAATTCCCTCGTTCGAGGCGCATGATCCCTGCCCGATCGAGATCCGCACCGACGATCCCGAGGGTTGCCCGGCCTTCTATGGCCGCGTGATCAGGGGCGTGACGAACGGCGCATCGCCAGAGTGGCTGAAACAGCGGCTGGCGAGCGCGGGCCAGCGTCCGATCAGCGCGATCGTCGACATCACCAACTACCTGATGCTCGGCTGGGGCCGTCCCGCGCATGCCTACGACACCGCCAAGCTGAGCGGCGCGGTGGTCGCGCGGCGGGCTACGGACGGCGAAGAGGTGCTGGCGCTCAACGAAAAGACCTATACGCTCGATGCGAGCATGACCGTGATCGCCGATGACAGTGGCGTGCATGACATCGCCGGGATCATGGGCGGCGAGCATTCGGGCGTGAGCGAGGATACCACCGATGTCCTGCTCGAGATCGCCTATTTCAATCCTGAACGGATCGGGGTGACCGGGCGCAAGCTGGGGCTTTCCTCCGATGCCCGCACCCGGTTCGAACGCGGGGTCGATCCCGGGTTCCTCGACGACGGGCTCGATCTGTTGACCGCGTTGATTGTCCAGATTTGCGGCGGTGAGCCTTCCGAGGCGGTGCGCGCGGGCGCTGCGCCAAGCGCGCCCAAGGTGGTGCCGTTCGATCCGGCCCTGACCATGCGGCTGGGCGGGATCGATGTCCCCCAAGCCGAACAGAAGCGCATTCTCGAAAGCCTCGGGTTTGCGGTCGGCGCGGATTGGCAAGTGATTTGCCCACCGCGTCGCCACGATATCGAAGGCGCGGCCGATCTGGTCGAGGAAGTCGTGCGGATCGTCGGGCTCGATCATGTGGCGAGCAAGCCGCTGCCGCGCGTAGACGGGGTAGCGCGGCCCACCGCCACACCGCAACAGCAGATCGAGCGCAAGCTGCGCCGCACTGCCGCCGCGCGCGGCTTCAACGAAGCGGTGACCTGGTCGTTCCTGCCCGTGCCCGATGCCGGGCATTTCTCGGACGGCGCGAAGCTGTGGCTACTCGAAAACCCGATCAGCGACGATATGCGGGCGATGCGCCTCTCGCTGCTGCCGGGCCTGATCGCAGCTGCCCGGCGCAATGCCGATCGCGGGGCCGATGGCTCCCGCCTGTTCGAGATCGGGCGGCGCTATTTCCGCGGGGATGGCGGCGCGAGCGACGAGCGCACGACGCTGGGCATGGTGCTGGCGGGCGAGAAGACTACGCGCGGCTGGGCGACTGGCAAGGCTGTTGTCTTCGATGCCTATGACGCCAAGGCCGAGGCGCTGGCGCTGCTCGAAGCTGCGGGCGCACCTGTCGGCAATTTACAGATTATGGGAGAGGCCGGGCCGCAATTCCACCCCGGCCAATCGGCCACACTGCGGTTGGGGCCGAAAACCGTGCTCGCCCGCTTCGGCGCGCTGCATCCGGCAACGCTCAAGGCGTTCGATATCGACGGCCCGGTGATGGCGGTCGAAATCTTCCTCGATGCGATCCCGCCCAGGCGCGGTAACGCGTTTGCGCGTCCGGCCTATGCCCCGCCCGCGCTGCAATCGGTGAAGCGCGACTTCGCCTTCCTCGTGCCCGCCGATCTGCCCGCAGGCGATCTGCTGCGCGCTGTCAGGGGCTCGGACAAGACCAATATCGCCGATGCGCGCGTGTTTGACGTGTTTGCAGGCCAAGGCGTGCCCGAGGGGCAGAAATCGCTCGCCATCGAGGTGACGCTGCAACCGGGTGAAGCGAGTTACAAGGACGCCGATCTCAAGGCGATATCCGACGCAATAGTTCGTGCGGCTGCCAAATTGGGGGCGGAGCTGCGTGGTTAGTTCCCTCCCGGCGGCTTTGTTGCTTGCGCTGGCAGGGCCGACTACGTCGCTTTCCGCTCCTGATTGCACCATGGCGCTGGGTGACCGCGCGTGGCTCGAAGCCGCGCTCAATGCTTGGCGCAAGGCGGAGCCAGAGTGGCTGATGCTGGAATCCGGGCCTTTGCCCATGGTCGCGGCAATCGACGGCCAGTGCCTCTACCTCTTGCCGGAGGGGCAATTCGCAAGGGCGAACGCCGCTCCTCACCATGGGACTATCGTCCTGCCCGATGGCGCCGAAGTTCCGCTCGGTCCGGTGTCCTTCGCCAGCGGAGAAGGCGGATATTTCGTGATGAGCCTGCCTTCGGTTTGGCAGGCGGCCGGGGTGTCGAGTGAATTTGGGCTCGAGCGAATGATGACCGGCGTGCTGCTGCATGAAATGATGCATATCCGGCAAACCAGCCTCGCGGCCCAAACGCTGGCGAGCGCGATCGCGGAGGTCGGGATTCCTGATGACGAGCTGACCGACGATATCGTTCAGGACCGCTTCTCGGACGATGCAGACTATGTCGCCGCCTACGAAGCTGAGCGTGATGCGCTGTTCGCCGCCGCCGCTGCGATGAGCCATGACGAGGCGCGCAGCCTGGCCTCCAAGGCGCTGGAACTGATGCGCGCCCGTCGACAGCGCTGGTTCGCCGATGACAAGGCCCCTTTCATCGCGATCGACGACGTGTTTTTGACGATGGAAGGCATGGGACAACTGCTGATCTACCGCTACTTCCGCTCATCCGAAGGCGGCAATGCAGACGCGGCCGCCGCCATTGAGGGGGTGCGGCGCGGTGGCAGGTGGTGGTCGCAGGATGAGGGGTTGGCGCTGATGCTCGTGGTTGACCGCCTATTGCCGGGCTGGCAAGAGCGCGCCTTCCGCGATCCCGACTGGCGTGCCGAGCAGCTGCTGGCGGCTGCGGTCGCAAACTAGCCACGGACAGCAGCCGAATTCAAATGACCTCCAATCGCCGCACCTTTGCCATCATCTCGCATCCTGACGCTGGCAAGACCACGCTCACCGAAAAGCTGCTGCTGCAAGGCGGTGCGATCCATCTGGCGGGCGAGGTCAAGGCGCGCGGGGCGGCGCGGCGCGCCCGCTCCGACTGGATGAAGATCGAACAGCAGCGCGGCATTTCAGTCACCTCGTCGGTGATGACGTTCGAGAAGGATGGCATCACCTTCAACCTGCTCGATACGCCGGGGCACGAGGATTTCTCTGAAGATACCTACCGCACGCTGACTGCGGTCGATTCGGCGGTGATGGTGATCGACGCTGCCAAGGGTATCGAGCCGCAGACGCGCAAGCTTTTCGAGGTCTGCCGCTTGCGCTCGGTTCCGATCATCACCTTCGTCAACAAGGTCGACCGCGAGGGGCGCGACGGGTTCGAGCTGATGGACGAGATTGCCGACATGCTTGCCCTCGACGTCTCGCCGCAGATGTGGCCGATCGGGATGGGCGGGCAGTTTGAAGGCATTCTTGATTTCGCCACCGGCACCGTCAGCCGCCCCGAAGGCCCCTCACGCGAATTTCTGGGCAAGCGGGATGCAGATGCCGCAATCCCGCAGGCGTTCGCCGATGAGATCGAGCTGGCACGTGGCGGCTATCCTGAATTCGATCTCGAGGCGTTTCGCCACGGCGATCTGACCCCGGTGTTCTTCGGTTCGGCGCTCAAGAATTTCGGGGTGGAGGAACTGATCGCGGGAATCGCCAACTGGGCCCCGCCCCCACGGCCACAGCCAGCGGGCGAGGAGATGATCGATCCCGCGCGCGACGAGGTCACCGGCTTCATCTTCAAGGTCCAGGCCAACATGGACCCGCAGCATCGCGACCGGATCGCCTTCATGCGCATGGTCTCGGGAACCTTCAGGCGCGGCATGAAGCTGACCCCGTCGGGGCTGGGCAAGCCGATCGCGGTGCATTCGCCGATCCTGTTCTTCGCGCAGGACCGCGAGCTTGCTGATAGTGCCGAGGCGGGCGACATCATCGGCATTCCCAACCACGGCACGCTGCGGGTTGGCGATACGCTGTCCGAGAGGAATCAGCTGCGCTTTACCGGCCTGCCCAATTTCGCGCCCGAGATCCTGCGCCGGGTGGTGCTGAAGGACCCGACCAAAACCAAGCAGCTCAAGAAGGCGCTCGATGACCTTTCGGAAGAGGGCGTGATCCAGGTGTTCAATCCGGAAATCGGCGCGCAGGCGATCGTCGGCGTGGTCGGGCAGCTTCAGCTCGACGTGCTGATTAGCCGGCTCGAGGCCGAATACAAGGTCGAGGCCGCGCTCGAACCGTCGCCATTTGCCACCGCACGGTGGCTGAAAGGGACCGAGAGCGCACTCAAGGGGTTCGAGGACTTCAACCGCGCCAATCTGGCGCGCGATCGCGATGGCGATCCGGTGTTCATGGCCAAGAGCCCGTGGGACGTGAACTATCAGGCCGAAAAGAACCCCGAGATTGCCTTCTCTGCGACCAAGGAACGGTAGGCTTGCAGGCAGGCGCGCATCGCGGCATGGATGCGCCATGACTGTTGCCGGACCCAACTCGCAAACCTTCATATCGCAGCGCCTGCGCCTCAATTATGTCGATTGGGGCGGGCGGGGAAAACCTCCGCTGGTGCTGGTGCATGGCGGGCGCGACCATGCGCGCAGCTGGGACTGGACCGCCGAACAACTCTGCCGCGACTGGCACGTGGTGGCGATGGACCACCGCGGCCATGGCGACAGCGACTGGGTATCTGACGGCAATTACCGTTCCAACGACATGGTCTATGACCTGGCGCAGCTGGTCCACCAGCTGGGCGTGGGGCCGGTCACGATCGTATCGCATTCGATGGGCGGCAATGTCGCGCTGCGCTATGCCGGGGTATTCCCCGACATGGTCAGGAAGATCGTTGCGATCGAAGGCCTTGGCCCCAGCCCGCAAAGGCAGGCGGAAATGCGCGCCACCCCCTATCCCGAACGGTTTGCCAAGTGGATCGGCGACAAGCGCGCCGCATCGGCCAGAACCCCGCGAAAATATGCCTCGATCGAGGATGCATTCCGCCGGATGATCGAGGAGAACAGCTACCTCACGGAGGAACAGGCACGGCATCTCACCATCCATGGGGTCAACCGCAACGAGGACGGGACGTTCAGCTGGAAGTTCGACCCGCATCTCAACGTGTGGGAGGTTGAGGATATCGGCGACCAGTTCCTCCAGCAGGTCTGGAGCGCGATTCGCTGCCCGACGCTGCTGCTCTACGGGGCCAACAGCTGGGCCTCCAATCCCGCAAAGGACGGGCGGATCGCCTATTTCAAGAATGCCGAGGTGATCGAGTTCGAAAACGCAGGCCATTGGCTGCATCATGACCAGTTCGAGCGCTTCATGGCGACCTTGCGCGACTTTCTCTGATGGCCAACTTCTTCGACTCCCTGAACGAGAAACATGTCGAGATGATCGGCAAACAGCCGGTGTTCTTTGTAGCGACGGCTGCCGAGGGTGCCCGCATCAACCTGAGCCCCAAGGGCTATGATGCATTTCGCGTGCTTTCACCCACGCAGGTCGCCTATCTCGACCTTGGCGGCTCGGGCAACGAGACGCATGCCCACCTCGCGGCCGACGGCCGCATCACGATCATGTTCTGCAATTTCCAGCAGCCCGCACTGATCCTGCGCATCTATGGCCGGGGCCGGGCGGTCTTGCCGCAAGATGGTGAATGGGGCGATCTGGCGGCGCATTTCACGCTCCTGCCTGGCACGCGCCAGATATTCGTGATCGATGTCGAGAGCGTGCAGACCAGCTGCGGCTGGGGTGTACCGGTCATGCAGCTCGACTACGAGCGCGCAACGTTGGTGAAATATCATTCACAGCAGGACCCGGACCAATGGGTGGCCAAAGTTAGCGCGCGCGATCGGAGCATCGATGGATTACCTGCGCGTCCCACCGATCGCTACATTGCCGGCGAGCCTGCAGCGCAACTCGACTGAGCGCTGTCAGGTGCATCTGAAATTCGCCAGTTACAACGTGCACAAGGCGCTGGGGCTTGATGGGCGGCGCGATCCCGAACGCATCGTTGCGGTCC
>PNJY01000103.1 GCA_013822125.1 Erythrobacter sp.
CCTTCGACCAGGCCAGCGCGGTCGGGCCGTTGAGGAAATCCTCGAGCCCGACGTAATCGGTATCCTTCAGGGCGAGCTTGGCGAGGCGGTTCTTCGCAACCTTGTAGGACGCACCGGCTTCCCGCATCTTCGTGCGCAAGGCAGTGGACTGGGCCACCGTCAGGCCGAGGTTGCGGGTGACAACCACCACGCTGACCTCGCCGAAGACTGCATTGAGCTGGGCGACCGCGTCGGTTTTCTGCGAACGATCCATGCCATACTCCTTCGTTATGATCGCGGCGGAATGGTCCGCCGCGACCGGCTACGTTTGTCCATGCCGCAAGACGACACGGGCGAGTCCGTTGCGATGGGGAAGGAGGTGCGCCAAAGCGCGAGACACCGCGCCACAGGCGCAGGCCGAAATAACTCTGTCCCCGTCTAGGCTGGAAATTAAGACCGGCAAATCCCGGTCACCAACTGTCTCGGACGGATGACCACGCGAACGCGGTCGGGGCGCACATAGAGCGAACGGCGCAAGAGTCAATCAAAAGACGTGAGCCCCCGCGCAGGCGGGGGTCTCAGTCGGCATGGCCCCAGGTCGCCCGAGGCGCCCGCCTACGCGGGGGCATGCGATTGCGCGCGCCCGTCCGACGGTGCAGCCGGGGGTGAGCTTGGGGTGTTTGGTGAGGTGTCAGCGTAACCTGAATTGAACGCGATCGGCGGGGCCTATGCCTTCAGCTTCGGCCTGCGCGGCGAATTCAGGCAAGCGAATTTCACTAAGGGTTAGGGTCATACTACGATACCTTCGGCTCTCAGCAGGTCGCTGAATTCCATGTGCTGAACTCCTTCCATATCACAAATGTCGGGAATCCCCTTACGGGCCTTCGCATTGACGCCGCGCCGAACTTCCATGCTGACAACCGGAAGGGCGAGGGTCTTCCCCAGCGCTATGACCGAGATGTCGTTTAGCCCGACCGTGTGGGCGCGGTTATTGTTACGCTCAGAAATGAAGGCCTCATAAGTTCCCTGCATTCGCTTCGTGTGACTGATGTAGGATTTCCAATTCCAGCCATCAGTTCCAACTTCATAGACCAGCGTCGCGGCATGGCTCGTAATGCAATCTCCAAATGGAGGTGGGATGTGCGTAAGTTCCTCATAGACCTCGGCTGTGGTCGCGAAGACCCCACCTGCCACCATTTCCTCTAGTCGCTTCCAGAGGGAAGCATGAATGTCCTGTGGCATGCTCTGCGCTGGGTTGCTTACGCCGGACATGTCGAGGCAGTATTTCGGCATCAGGCCCTAAACTCCCGGCGAATATCGTCGAGATGAGCAAGGTTTTTGATCCCCATGAAGTTCGCGGCCCGGTCGTTGGTAATGACCCCTCGCGACATCGCTTCCAGAACGAGTCCAGTGTAGAGATTTCCGTGTGAGTTGATGTATCGCCGTCCGTAATAGGCGGGGATGCCGCCACCCTTTTTCACTTCAGCCTCTGCGGCTAGGAACTCGGGCCGTTTTACCTTCCAATAGAAACCGCCCTCAACGTAGCCGAGGTCCACCAGGCGGATCAGCATTGCATGCCGACTGACGCGAAACGCCTTGGCCAGACTGTTGAGTGTGTCATCACCGACGCGCGGCATAGGTTCGTTTGGTTTCGCCCATCGTTCCGCCATTGCCGTGGCCGGAATAAGAAATGCGCCTGCGAATTGGTCGCACCACCGTTCGATTGCTTTCGCCTCCGTCGCCGAGTTTTCGGCAGAGGGGGGGCCGCTAATGCCACTCTGCTTAAGCAGAATGTGACCAAGCTCGTGTGCAAGCGTGAAAGACTGCGCGGTAGGTGTCTCCTTCCCGAACACAACCGTGGGGAGGGGGAATTCGGCGATCGTGATACCTCGAATCTCATGGATTCCGAGGTCAGTTCTGCGCAGCACTAGAACGCCGAGGGCCTCGAAGGCCGTGCGGATCAGAGATGGGAGCTTGTTTCTATCGTTGCCGGTCAGATCCATCTGTTGCCGGATCGCGAATCCCGCCTCCTTCCTCACAAGCTGGGCGATTAGGTCCGGACTTGTTTTGAGAGTGGCAACCAGATTTTGCGGAAAGGTCGGCGGTTCCTCCCCAATCAAATCGAAAAGATCCAGCGCATTTAGCCGCTGCGTTTCCGCCCAGCGCTGGATATGCCAAATCTCTCGCTTCTCATAAGGGTCTTCCGCGCCACGATGCAGCCGAAAGTCCCGAACCATCTCGGGTTCATTTAGGTTGGGCGGCTGATCTAGAAAGAATTCAAGGAAGCTTCGGTCGTAGAATTCGGCAAGCATCCGGGCCTGCCTTACAGTTGGAGCGCCATCCCCCTGTTCCCATGCGGTGATGTTTTCAGCGTTCGTCTGAAGGCGGCGTGCAGCATCTTCGAGAGACTTGCCGCGCCATTCCCTTGCCCAACGGAACATTGCTCCATTGTAGGGCAGATTAGGGGACGTTTCCGCATTCATGCGCCCCTCCTACCTTAGCGATTGTCAAGGTTAAATTGATTTCGGCATCGGCTGGGCAATTTTTCCATGACGTGAATCCAACGAGTGACACCTGTCGGATACACATGTTCAACCGTTGAAATTACGGTAATTACGGTGACAGGTGCAAAAACCCCTAAATACCCATATCCTCGGGTTACGCTGCCTCGTTACAGTGTCGCATACCTAACCCCCTCAACCACAGCCACCGCTACAAGCCCGAAATCACCCCCGCAGGCGCATCGCCACCCTGAGCCCCCATAAAAACAACTTTCCTACAGCCCGCCTCCCGGCATATCCCCGCCCGCGTCCGGTGCGGCTGGCCAGCGCTTCGGATGGACCGTCCCGCGGTGTGTGCCTCATGGCAGGCAGGCGCGGGAGATGATCGGCGCGGGCGCCCCGGCATTCAAGCCGAACGTTCGCAATGGCATGGTCACCACGTCAGGTCCGCTCCGTCGCATCGCAAGCTGGAGACGGGCCCCGCGGCCGGTGGCATCAAATCTCGACGCGTTACCACTTCTCCTACCCCAAGCGTCGTCGAGTCCGGGCAAGAAATGCGGCAACCCCGCGCCGGTCATTCGTCCCCTGCTTTCCCCCGGCAGTGCAAACGCTGGCCGGGATCGCGGCGCATTCTCCCCCCCTCACACACATGCACACGCTTAATTAACCATGCCTATGCAATCCCGCTCAGCCATGAGCACTTCGATTGACAGAGCGGCGCAGGCGCGCCCGCCCCGCTGGCTGACCCCCGCCCGGCTCGACCGGTTGGAGCAGATCGTTATCGTCGTGCTGTGGATGTGGCTGGCCTGGCGGGTGTTCGCCTCGGCCAATGGCCTCGCCTGGCTGGCGCTGATTTCCGAAACCGCGATCATGTTCTTCGTGCTGATCCGCCGCCCGACCGACCAGATCAGCTTGCGGCTGGGCGACTGGTTGCTGGCGATTACCGCCACCCTCGCCCCGCTGCTGATCATGCCGGGGCCGAGCCTGTGGCAAGCAGTGGTGCCGCTGGGGATCGGGTTGATCCTGCTGGGCAATTTCTTCCAGCTCTGGGCCAAGTTCTGCCTGCGCCGCAGCTTCGGCATTGGCGCCGCCAACCGGGGCATCAAGGTGGGCGGGCCCTACCGGGTTGTCCGCCACCCGATGTATGCGGGCTATCTGGCGGTTCACGTCGGCATCTTCCTGACCATGCCTTCGGCGATCAATCTTCTGATCTATGTCGTCGCCTGGTGGGCGCAGTTGCTGCGCCTCAACGCCGAAGAGCGGCTGCTGGCGCAGGATGAAAGCTACCGCCAATTCATGGGCAGGACCCGCTGGCGGCTCATCCCCGGGGCATACTGATCCATCGTCCTTGTTGATGCAGACGACCCCGGCCGGGGGGGAATGGGCCGGGGCCGTCTGTCTGCGCCTCCTGCCATGCCCGACCTAATCGGCCATATAGGCCAGAAGGTCGCCGGGTTGGCAGTCGAGTTCGCGGCAGATCGCCTCAAGCGTAGAGAAGCGGATCGCCTTGGCCTTGCCGGTCTTGAGGATCGAGAGGTTGGCGAGCGTGAGGCCGACCCGTTCGCTGAGGTCGGTCAGCGTCATGCGCCGCGCGTGCAGCAGGTCGTCGAGCTTGACCACGATATTGGCTCCTTCGGTTTCGCCCACCATCACACGGTCCCTTCCAGGTCTTCGCGCATTGTGGCGCCGTGGCGGAACACGCGGGCGAGGATGAACAGGATCAGCACCAGCAGGATCCCTTCGCCGTCCAGGCCGAAGTCGGCCTCGAACCGCAGATGATTTGCGGCGGGCAAATCCTTCACCTGACTGGCGATCCACAGCACCAAGGCCCCAACGGGAAGGGATGCCAGTTGCCCGGCCAGCGCGATCCACCCCATCCGGGCCAATCGCTTGCTGTTTTCCAGGGTGAAGGGCTCACCTTCGCCAACGCTGGCGATGATGCGCAGCAGCAAAAGCATGAACCAGACCGCCAGCGCCAACAGACCGGCGGTACCTACCAGGATCATGGCTATGGCGCCGGTAAATTCCGGCCCGGTGCCGGTGATCCCATTCGCGGCGAGTTCAGCGATAACACGATCTTCGAAGTACAGCAGCGTCGGGGCGCCGATGAGCAGCGCCACTGCGGCAAAGCAGCAGACCCCGATGAACAGGGCGAGCAGGATTCGCGCGGCATCGAGCAACGGGTCCTTGAACATCATTCGCATGGCATCGTCCCTTCTTTTCGATCGATCGCGGTTCAGGCGAGAATCGGTGCGCTGAAAGCAACAGTTCCCGCTGGCGGAACGCTGGTGACGATGCCCATCGACGCGATGGTGATGAACAGCGCCGCGACGAGCGCGGCGGTTTGGGTAGCAAAACGGGTCATTTATCGATCTCCTTTAAGGCTGATATCGATAATCAATAATCCTGATTCGCCATATTGTCAATCGATAATATCGACAAACGATATGCACATGATTGAGAAGCAATAAACGGCTGGACTGGTACCACTGTCGCATTGGCATGGCTGGATGGTGCGCGTCTGGTGCAACTGTCGCCCGGCCCGGTGGACGTGCGGCTCGTCGTGTCGCGTTTGACTCGACTCGCGGGCAGGCGTAATTTCTGTCTGCTCAGGGGGCAGAACCTTGAGCCTCCCTGAGCGGTCCCTCAAATCTGAAAGGAGGATTTCTCATGGCAGAATCTGTAAAATCGAAGCAACGTCCGACCGAGCACGGCTATCTCGCCTGCCGGTTCGACGAGATCGAGCACGCCGGCATCTATGTGACGCAAAGGGGTGACATGTTCCGCATCCCCAACGACGCGCTCGCCGAAGGCCGTTCGCCGCTGCTGGTCTGGGAATCTGCGGAAGGCAATCTGGTGACAAGGATCACCGACAACGCCTATGCGCCGATCTCCAAGTGCCGCCAGCTGGCCGCGGATTTCGACCTGCCCGTCAATTTCTGAATGCCGGCTTCGTCGGCCGCACCTCATCCACGCGGCCGTTCAAAGACAAGGGATGAAACCGCGCCTGTGGCGACCAATCCATGGCTGTGCCGCCATAGGCGTAGGGGGGTTACAAGCGAACTGCAACCAATTTGACAGCCGTGCGCCCTCTGACTATAGGGCGCCTTCCGCACGCTTCGAGCAATGCTGATTCATGCGCGGGGATCGGCAGCAGGATGGAGGCGGCGGGCCCCATATTCGCGACGGATCGGAATGCTGCGGAGGTACCCCGGAAGGGCGTGCCATGTCCGCGGCCTGTTTGCGTCGCGATAAAGGGCCATCTCACGCAATCGAACTGCATTTTTTTGCGCCCGGCCAGGGCAATCCGGCTGCGGCATAGATTGAAAGAGGCGAACTTCCTCCATGGCGACCAAGGCGAAAAGCACCGGGGGCAGTGCGCCCCGGAAGGTATCGGGCACGGCGAAAAAGCGGATCCGCAAGATCTTCGGTGACATTCACGAAGTGGTTGAGATGCCGAACCTGATCGAGGTTCAGCGCGAAAGCTATGAGCAGTTCCTGCGTTCGGACAAGACCACCGGTTATGTTTCGGGGCTTGAAAAGACGCTGCGCTCGGTCTTCCCGATCCGCGATTTCGCCGGCACTGCCGAGCTCGACTTCGTCCATTACGTGCTCGAGGATCCCAAGTACGACACGACCGAGTGCCGCCAGCGCGGGATCACCTATTCCGCCCCGATGAAGGTGACGCTGCGCCTGATCGTGTTCGAGGTCGACAGCGAAACCGAAACCCGCTCGGTGCTCGATATCAAGGAGCAGGACGTTTACATGGGCGACATGCCGCTCATGACCGAGAACGGCACCTTCATCATCAACGGCACCGAACGCGTGATCGTCAGCCAGATGCACCGCTCGCCCGGTGTGCTGTTCGATCATGACCGCGGCAAGACCCACTCTTCGGGCAAGCTGCTGTTCGCTGCCCGCGTGATCCCCTATCGCGGCTCGTGGCTCGATTTCGAGTTCGACGCCAAGGACATCGTCAATGTCCGCATCGACCGCAAGCGCAAGCTGCCGGTTACCGCGCTGATCTATGCGCTCGGGCTCGATGCCGAACAGATCCTCGACTACTTCTACGACAAGGTGGTCTGGGAGCGCGTCGCAGGCAAGAACGGCGGAGACGGCTGGAAGATTCCGTTCATCGCCGAACAATGGCGCGGGCAGAAGCCGGCGTTCGCGCTGATCGACGCCAAGACGGGTGAGGAAGTGTTCGCCGCCGGCCAGAAGATCAGCCCGCGCGCCGCCAACAAGGCCGCCAAGGATGGCCTCGAAAGCCTGCTGCTGCCGACCGAGGAAATCTTCGGCCGCTATATCGCCAACGATCTGATCGACGAGGCGACCGGCCGCATCTACATCGAGTCCGGCGACGAGGTTTCGCCCGATAATCTGGAGGCGCTCGACAAGGCTGGGATCGACCGGCTGGCGCTGCTCGACATCGACGAGATCAACACCGGTCCGTGGATCCGCAACACCTTGAAGGCCGACAAGGCCGAAAACCGCGAGGAAGGCCTCGAGGCGATCTACAAGGTCATGCGCCCGGGCGAACCGCCGACGAAGGAAACGGCCGAGGCGTTGTTCGAGGGCCTGTTCTTCGATGGCGAGCGCTACGATCTTTCCGCCGTGGGCCGGGTCAAGCTCAACATGCGCCTTGGCCTCGATGCGGAAGACACCATCACCACGCTGCGCAAGGAAGACATCCTTGCCGTGGTCAAGGAACTGGTCGGCCTCAAGGACGGCAAGGGCGAGGTTGACGATATCGACAACCTCGGCAACCGCCGCGTGCGCTCGGTCGGCGAGCTGCTCGAGAATCAGTACCGGATCGGCCTGCTGCGCATGGAGCGCGCGGTCAAGGAACGCATGTCGAGCGTCGATGTCTCGACCGTGATGCCCAACGATCTGATCAATGCCAAGCCGGCGGTGGCTGCGGTGCGCGAGTTCTTCGGATCTTCCCAGCTTTCGCAGTTCATGGACCAGACCAACCCGCTGTCCGAGGTGACGCACAAGCGCCGCGTTTCCGCGCTCGGGCCGGGCGGCCTCACGCGCGAACGCGCCGGCTTCGAAGTCCGCGACGTTCACCCTACGCATTACGGTCGCATTTGCCCGATCGAAACGCCCGAAGGCCCGAACATCGGCCTGATCAATTCGCTGGCGAGCTTCAGCCGGGTGAACAAGTACGGCTTCATCGAGACGCCCTATCGCAAGGTCGCAGGCGGCAAGGTCACCGAAGAGGTGGTCTATCTTTCGGCGATGGAAGAGCAGAAGCACACCGTGGCGCAGGCTTCGGCCGAGCTCGATGCCGAGGGACATTTCGTCGAGGAGCTGGTTTCGGCCCGCCAGAACGGCGATTACTTCATGGCCCCGCGTGACCAGATCACGCTGATGGACGTCAGCCCCAAGCAGCTGGTTTCGGTTGCCGCCTCGCTCATTCCCTTCCTCGAGAACGACGACGCCAACCGCGCGCTGATGGGTTCGAACATGCAGCGCCAGGCGGTGCCGCTGGTCAAGGCCGAAGCACCGTTCGTGGGCACCGGCATGGAAGAAACCGTGGCGCGCGATTCGGGTGCGGCAATCACCGCCACCCGCGGCGGGATCGTCGACCAGGTCGATGCCACCCGCATCGTGATCCGCGCGATCGGCGATGTCGAACCCGGCCAGTCGGGCGTCGATATCTACACGCTGCAGAAGTTCCAGCGTTCGAACCAGAACACCTGCATCAACCAGCGTCCGCTGGTGAAGGTGAACGACGTGATCGAGGAAGGCGACATCATCGCCGACGGTCCCTCGACCGATCTGGGCGAACTGGCGCTGGGCCGTAACAGCCTCGTCGCCTTCATGCCCTGGAACGGCTACAACTACGAGGACTCGATCCTGATCTCAGAACGCATCGTGAAGGACGATGTGTTCACCTCGATCCACATCGAGGAATTCGAGGTCATGGCCCGCGATACCAAGCTGGGGCCGGAAGACATCACCCGTGACATTCCCAATGTCGGCGAGGAGGCACTGCGCAGCCTCGACGAAGCGGGCATCGTCTATATCGGTGCCGAAGTGCACCCGGGCGACATTCTGGTGGGCAAGATCACCCCCAAGGGTGAAAGCCCGATGACGCCGGAAGAAAAGCTGCTGCGCGCGATCTTCGGCGAAAAGGCCAGCGATGTTCGCGACACCTCGCTCCGTCTGCCGCCGGGCGTTGCCGGAACGGTGGTGGAAGTGCGCGTGTTCAACCGCCACGGTATCGAGATCGATGACCGTACGCGCGCGATCCAGCACGAGGAAATCGAGCGGCTGCGCAAGGACTCGGCGGACGAACGCGCGATCCTCAACCGTGCGACCTACAACCGCCTGCGCGACATGTTGCTGGGCCAGGTTGCTTCCGCCGCTCCCAAGGGCGTGAAGAAGGGCGCGACGATCACCGAAGAGCTGCTCGAAGGTATCGAGCGCTTCGAATGGTTCAAGTTCGCGGTCGCCGATGACAACCGTCAGGCGCAGATCGAAGCGG
>PNJY01000104.1 GCA_013822125.1 Erythrobacter sp.
TTCGGCGCTGCGCTATGCCACCGAACGCAAGGCCTTTGGCGAGCCGATCGCCAATTTCCAGCTGATTCAGCAGATGCTGGCCGAAAGTGAAACCGAGATCTACGCCGCCGAATGCATGATGGCCGATGTCACCGCGCGCGCCGACCGCGGCGAAAACATCCTGCGCAAGGCCGCCGCCTTCAAGGTCTTCGCCAGCGAGATGTGCGGGCGCGTGGTTGACCGCGTGGTGCAGATCTATGGCGGTGCGGGTTATCTCGCCGAATATGACGCCGAACGGTTCTTCCGCGATGCGCGCATCTATCGCATCTATGAAGGGACGACGCAGATCCTCCAGCTGCAGATCGCCAAGCACATGCTGCGCGATTTTGCGGCGGGGGCGGCGAGTTGACGATCCTCCCCCTGCGGGGGAGGTGGCAGCGCGCAGCGCTGACGGAGGGGGAAGCTTTCCGCGTCACGCCTGCCCCCTCCACCGCCTGCGGCGGTCCCCCTCCCCCATGGGGGGAGGAGCGCTAGAATGTACAACCTACTCGCCGGCCTCTCGATCATCGAGGTGTCGAGCTTTGTCGCCTCGCCCACCGCCGGGCTCTATTGCGCACAGATGGGGGCCGAAGTAATCCGCGTCGATCACAAGGCGGGCGGGCTCGATTACCGGCGCTTCATGCTCACGCGCGAGGGGCGCAGCCTGGCCTGGGAAAATCTAAACCGCGCCAAGAAGAGCGTCGCGCTCGACCTGCAATCGGGCGAGGGGCGCGAGTTGTGCATCGAGCTGGCGCGCCGGACCGGCCAGTGCGTTACCAATCTGCCCGAGGAGAGCTTTCTCAGCCATGCGGCGATGGCAGAGAGTCGCCCTGACATGATCAGCTTGCGCATTATGGGCTGGCATGACGGACGCCAGGCGATGGATTTCACCGTCAACGCCGCAAGCGGCTATCCGCTGATGACCGGGCCGGAGGAATGGGACGCAGCAACCGCCCCGCCGGTCAACCAGGTCATGCCCGCCTGGGATTTCATCACCGGCGCCTATTCAGCCTTCGCGCTGCTCGCTGCGCTGCGCCACCGCGACGCTACCGGCGAGGGCAGCGAAGTGCGCATTCCGCTGGGCGATGTGGCGATCGGCACCTTGGCCAATTCGGGCGCACTTGCGGAAATGCTGTATCGCGGGGCCGACCGCGAGCGGCTCGGCAATGCCATCTGGGGCGCGTTCGGGCGCGACTTCACCAGCCGTGACGGCATTCGCTTCATGGTCGCGGCGTTGACCGCCAAACAATGGAACGGACTGGTCCGCGCGTTCGAACTGGAAGTGCAAATTGCCGCGCTCGAGGCCAAGGTTGGCGTGCACTTCGAAGATGGCGATACGCCACGATTCGTGCATCGCCATGCGCTGTTCGCGCTGTTCGAGGAAGCTGCAAGCGAGCTTGACTATGCCAATATCGTCCGGCGCCTGAGTGAACACGCCTGCACCTTCGAACGTTACCGCTCCGCTTATGAGGCCGCGCAGGACCCGGCGCTGGTAGGCAATAATCCGTTGTTCGGCCCCTCGCCCGCCAACCCTTCGGGCTTGGCCTATCCGGCGACGCGCAGCTTCGCCAATATCCCCGGAAGGCAAGCGGGCGATCCTGCCCCCGCCCCCTTCCTGGGGCAGCACAGCGACGAGGTGCTGGCCGAGCGGCTGGGGCTGTCCTCGGGCGAAATCGGCAGGCTGGTCGATGAGGGGATCGTTGCGCTTTCAGACAAGGAGAAATCATGAGCAAGAGACGCGCCGCCATTGTATCGCCGCTCCGCACCCCGGTGGGCAAGTTCCTGGGCTCGCTCGCCCCGCTTAATGCCGGGCAGCTTGGTGCGGTTATATTGAAGGCGCTGATCGAACGCAGCGGGATCGACCCCACGCGGGTCGACGATGTCGTGTTCGCGCAAGGCTATGGCAGTGGCGAGGCCCCCGCGATCGGGCACTGGAGCTGGCTCGCCGCCGGGCTGCCGCTGGAAGTGCCCGGATTCCAGCTCGACCGGCGATGCGGCTCGGGCTTGCAAGCAGTCGCCACCGCGGCGATGATGGTCGAAACCGGCATGGCTGACGTGGTGGTCGCAGGCGGCTGCGAAAGCATGTCCAATGTCGAGCACTACACCACCGATTTGCGCGGAGGGGTGCGGATGGGAGACATGATGCTGCACGACCGGCTGACGCGCGGGCGGGTGATGAGCCAGCCGATCGAACGCTTTGGCGTGATCACAGGAATGATCGAAACGGCGGAAAACCTCGCCAGGGATTACGGCATCACCCGCGAGGAAGCCGATGCCTTTGCCGTTCGTTCGCACCGGAATGCGGCGAAGGCGTGGGAAGAGCGCAAGTTTGACAGACACTTGGTCCCGGTCGAGATTCCGCAACGCAGGGGCGATCCGGTGGTGTTCGACCATGACGAAGGCTATCGCGCCGATGCTTCGATCGAATCGCTCGGCGCGCTCAAACCCATCGATCTCAAGCGCGATCCGGCCGCAATCGTCACAGCGGGCAATGCCAGTCAGCAGAACGACGCAGCGGCGGCCTGCCTGGTGGTGGCGGAGGACAAGCTTGAGGAGCTCGGCCTTGAACCCATGCTGTGGTTCGGCGGATGGGCGGCGGCGGGCTGCGACCCCAGCCGTATGGGGATCGGCCCTGTCCCGGCGGTCGAGCGGCTGTTCGCGCGCACCGGCATCGACTGGCGCGATATAGGCATGGTCGAGCTCAACGAAGCCTTCGCCCCGCAAGTGCTGGCGGTGCTCAAGGGTTGGGGCTGGTCGGAAGACGATTCGCGCCGCGACATGCTCAACGTCAACGGTTCGGGCATTTCGCTGGGTCATCCAATCGGCGCGACCGGCGGGCGCATCCTCGCCGACATGGCGCACGAGATGCAGCGGCGCGGGGTTCGCTATGGGCTTGAGACAATGTGCATCGGCGGCGGGCAGGGGATCGCCGCGATCTTCGAACGAGCGGCCTGATGGGCGAGTGGGACAGATGGATCGGGCGCGAACTGCGCCAGAGCGACACGCTCGATCCGGCATTGGCGCGGCGCTGGTGCGCGACCTTCGACCTGGAAGCGCCCAACGACGGCGTCATGCCGCAGGGCATCCATTTCTGCCTGTGCACTCCCGAAGCGGCGCAGGCGGCGCTGGGCGAGGACGGGCACCCACTGCGCGATGACAACCCGGCGAGCTTTTTCCCGCCGATCCCGTTGCCCCGCAGGATGTGGGCGGCGAGCGATATCACGTTCCTGGCTCCGATCACGGTGGGGGCGAGCATTAACCGCGTGAGCCGGATCGCCTCGATCGCCGAGAAGGATGGCAGCAGCGGCAGGCTCGGGTTCGTCGAAGTCGAGCATGTCACCCGCGCTGACGGTGTGGACGCAGTGCGCGAGCGGCAAACGCTGGTCTATCGCGCTGCCGTCCCCGCCGAAACGCCGCTCAGCCCGCCTGAGCCGGGCGAAGGGAAATTCGACCCTTCGGGCTGGGATGCGCACAGGACGATCACGCCCGATCCGCGCCTGCTGTTCCGCTACTCGGCGCTCACCTTCAACACGCACCGCATCCATTACGATGCGCCCTATGCACGCGACACAGAGCGCTATCGCGGGCTGGTGGTCCACGGCCCGCTGATGGCGAGCCTGCTGCTGCAAATGGCGGCGAAAGAGCTGGGCGCGAACCGGCTGGCAAGATTCGCCTTCCGCGCGGTCAGCCCGGCAATCGCGGGCGAACCGCTCCACCTTGTGATGCGAAAGGGCGAGGGCAGACTCGAGATGGGGGCCTTTGCCGACGACGGGCGGCAAACGCTGAAGGCCGATGCGGCCACCTCCTGCGATTGAACCGCAAGTCCCTGCGTGATATGGTTGCACCTGTAACCATGGCCACTCTCGCACACCCTGCGCAGGATTTCACCGTTCTGCCCCAATTGCCCGCGGATGTCTTTACTGCGCCGCTGAAGAAGCCCGCGCATGTGGGAGAGGACTGGGTCGAACCCGCGCAGACCGCTTACACATCCGAGGATCACCGGATCTGGGACGATCTGTTCACCCGCCAGATGAAGGTTCTGCCCGGCCGCGCGGCGAGCGCGTTCATGGCCGGACTCGAACGGCTCGACCTCGGACGCGGCGGAGTACCCGAATTCGGCCGGCTGTCCGAAGATCTGGGCGCGCTCACTGGCTGGAGCGTGGTACCGGTGCCGATGCTGATCCCCGATCATGTGTTCTTCTGGCACCTCGCCAACCGCCGTTTCCCGGCAGGCAATTTCATCCGTACGCGCGAAACCTTCGACTACATCCAGGAACCCGATGTGTTCCACGATGTGTTCGGCCATGTCCCGATGCTGACCGACCCGGTGTTTGCCGACTACATGCAGGAATATGGCCGCGCGGGCTGGAAGGCGATGCGCTATAATCGCCTCAAGGCCCTGGGCGCGCTCTACTGGTACACGGTCGAATTCGGCCTGATAGAAGAAGCTCCTGGCGATATCCGCGCCTATGGCGCCGGGATCCTCTCCGGCCCGACCGAGGTCGTCTATGCGACCAGCGCCGAAAGCCCCAACCGCATCATGCTCAATGTCGACCGGGTGATGCGCACCGATTATGTGATCAGCGATCTGCAGCCGACCTATTTCGTGATCGAGAGCTTCGAAGACCTTTACCGCCAGACGGTGGAGCGCGATTTCGACCGGCTCTATCGCAGCCTCGCCCCCGGCTTTACCTATGCCAATTCGGCGGTGATCGATGTCGACAACGTGCTCAACCGCGGGACGCAGGAATATCTGCTGCGCGGCGGGCGCGGCAGCATGGCCAAGCCGGTTTGATGCCCGGTTTTCAGCCGCGCGCGCGGCGCTTGCGCCAGAAGTAGAGCGCGCCCAGCGCAATCGCGGCACCAGCAATCGCAGCCGCAAATGCCGCCAGACGCAGACTGCCCAGCATGGAGTAGTTGCTGATGTGCAGCCCGGCCAGCAGCGCGCCGGCAAGACCAGCGGCGATATCTTCGAGCACAGGGCGCTTGTCCTCGGTCCGCATCAGGACCGAAACCAGCCAGCCCAGCGCCGCCCCCAGTACCAGCAACAGGATCAATGCCACTTCCGGTCCCTCCCACAATCTGCGCCGCAATCGCCCGGCTACCGGGCCGAGAGCCACGCCAGCGCGGCAGCCCCCAGCACGATACGATACCAGGCAAAGGGTGCAAAGCCGCGGCGGCTGACATAAGCGACAAAGGCACGGATCACCACCAGGGCAACGACAAAGCTTACCGCGAACCCGATGGCGATTTCCTGCCACCCGACCCCGCCGCTGGCTGAAGAAAGTGTTTCGTGGCGGGTTGCCAGTTCAAGGGTGGTCGCACCCAGCATGGTCGGCACCGCGAGGAAGAACGAGAATTCTGCCGCTGTCCTGCGGTTCACTCCCATGGCCAGTGCCCCCATGATCGTCGCCCCCGAACGGCTTACCCCCGGGATCATCGACAGGCACTGGGCAAGGCCGATACCGATCACCTGCCTGAGCGGCAGGTCCGCCACGCCGGCATCGCCCCGCGGATTGGCAATTTTCTCGATTCCGATGATGGCGATCCCGCCCACGATAAGCGCCCAGGCGACGATCATCGGGCTGCCCAGCATAATGTCGATCTGGTCCTTGAGCATCAGCCCAAGCACGGCGGAAGGAAGGAATGCCAGCAGGAGGTTGCGAATGAACCTCAGCCCCTCCCCCTCCAGCCGCAGGGCGCTCATCGCGGCGCTCCAGAAGGTACCCCAGTATTGATAGACCACCGCCAGAATCGCCCCCAGCTGGATCACAACGTTGAACATCGCCCATTCTGCTGCGTCGTATCCGAACATCTCGGTCGCGAGGATCAGGTGCCCGGTCGAGGACACCGGGATGAATTCGGTCAGACCCTCGACGATGCCGAGCAGGATGGCAGTGAGCGTTTCGTTCATGCAGCGGCTTCATGAAGCAAGGGCGGGACAAGTCAAGCGACCCGTCCCGCCCCGCAAGCGTCCAACGATTAATGCCTTACCAGATGCGCACGCGCTTTTCGGGCGGAAGATAGAGATCATCATCCTCGGTCACGCCGAAGGCCTCGTACCAGGGGTCGAAATTGCGTACTGCTCCATTGGCACGATACTGTTCGGGACTGTGGGGATCGGTGCGCAGCCGCTGGCGGGCGGCATCCTCGCGCTGCGCCGAACGCCACACCTGCCCAAAGGCGAGGAAGAAGCGCTGGTCGCCGGTAAAGCCGTCGATCACCGGAACATCCTGCCCTTCGGTAGCGAGCTTGTAGGCGCGATATGCCATGCTGAGGCCGCCGACATCGCCGATGTTTTCGCCCAGCGTCAGCCGCCCATTGACGCAAGCCTTGCCTTCGTCGAGCGGGCAGAAGGCATTGTACTGTTCCACAAGGGCATTCGCGCGCGCTTCGAAGGCCTTGCGATCGGCATCGGTCCACCAGTTGCGCAGCATTCCGGCAGCATCCGATTTGGAACCCTGGTCGTCGAATCCATGGCCCATTTCATGCCCGATCACGGCTCCGATCGCGCCGTAATTGACCGCCGGATCGGCGCTGATGCCGAAGAAGGGCTGTTGCAGGATCGCCGCCGGGAACACGATTTCGTTCTTGGTCGGGTTATAATAGGCGTTGACCGTCTGCGGCAGCATGAACCATTCGGTACGGTCGATCGGCTCACCCAGCTTGGCCGAATTGTCTGCCGACTGCCAGGCTTCCGCAGCGATCTCGTTGGCGAGTGGATCATTCGCGCTGATCGCCAGCCCTTCGTAGGTTTCCAGATTGTCACGATAGCCGATCTTGGGATCGAAGCTGGCGAGCTTGGCCTGCGCTTCCTTCCTGGTTTCCTCGCCCATCCAGTCGAGCCCATCGATCGACTCGCCCAACGCCCGGCGCAGGTTGGCAACCAGTTCTTCCATCGCCACCTTGTTTTCAGGCGGGAAATACCGCGCGACATAGCTCTTGCCCACCAGCTCGCCCAGCAAGCCTTCCGTGGTATCAACCGCACGCTTCCACCGTGGGCGCTGTTCGGGAACGCCATTCAACGTCTTGCTGTAGAAATCGAACCGCGCATCGTCGAACCGGGTGGGCAGGACATCGGCATGGCCCGAGAGGAACGACTTTATCGTCCATGCCTGAAGCGTCGCCAGCGGGGTTTCGTTGATCAGCGCCAGCATGCCCGGCATGCCCTTCCCGATTTTGGCCAGGACTTCCGCCGTCAGGCCCAGCTCCTTCGCGCGCTCCGCGCTGGGCGGGATCGAGCCGACGACGAAGACAGGCGATTGCGTCCAGCCCAGCTTTTCAAACATCGCCGCTATCGGCAGGTTGCCTGCCATTGCGGCGATCTCGTCCGCGCTGAGCGCATTATAGGTCAGGTCGCGATTGCGCTGCACGTCGCGCGCCCAGGAAACTTCGCGCGCAATCCGGTCCTCGAATGCATAGACCGCATCGGCCGCGGCGGCCGGATCGGCATAGCCCGCCTCGCCGAAGAGGAATGCAAGGTATTCGCGGTATTTGCTCTGGATTTCGCGGCCCTTGTCGCTCTCATCGAGATAATAGTCACGGTCAGGCAGACCGAGCCCGCCATGGCTCAGGTAGGTAACATAACGATCCGGTTGCTTGGCATCGACGTTGACCCCGCCGCCAAGCGGACCGGGATAGCCCGGCGTTGCCCAGAGCATCGCCAGATCTGCAAGCGTCTGCGCGCCGATGATCCGGTCGAGATAGGGGCGCGCGTGCGTGAGCCCCGCCGCGTCGATCGCCGCAACATCGAGGTAAGCATTGTAGGCATCGACAATACGCTTCTCGTCCGCGCTCAGCGACGCCGCATCCTTGTTCACCAGGTCGTCAATCAGCGCCTTGACATCGGTGGTCGATTTCTCGCGCAGCAGATTGAACGCGCCGAACCTCGCAAATTCGGGTGGCAGCGGATTGGCATCGAGCCACTTCTTGTTGACATAGGCGAAGAAGTCATCGCCCGGGTCGATGCTGTCATCGATCGCAGCCGGATCGACCCCCCACTGGCCAAAACTCATGGTCGGCAGCGCGGCGGGTGCCTGCTGCGGCACCTGCTCCGCCTGAGCCAATGCCGGCGCGGAAAGCGATAGTGCCAGAAGACTGGCCCCGACGGTCAATGCTGCTTTAATCATTTCAGGCGTCCCTCTTCCCTAAATTGTCCCGCAATTCCAGTCTGCGGGCAAGAATCGCGCTTTGCCATAGCCCCATTGCCAGGCAAATGGTGCCGTTTGTCGGTTACATTTGCAGTTTGATCGATTGCTGCGCGCCAAAGGGGGAAATCAGGCGGGCTCATGCGCGGCAAACTGCAGTTTTGCTAACCGCGAATAGAGCCCCTTAACCTGCGACAATTCGCGATGCGTGCCCTGTTCGACAATCCGTCCCTGATCGAGCACCACGATCCGGTCAGCCGCGCGCACAGTCGCTAGCCGGTGTGCAATGACCAGGGTGGTACGGTCCTTCATCAACGTGTCGAGCGCCTGCTGGACCAGCAGTTCGCTTTCGGCATCGAGCGCGCTGGTCGCCTCGTCGAGCAGCAGCACCGGTGCATTGCGAAGCAGCGCGCGGGCAATGGCGATGCGTTGCTGCTGCCCGCCCGAAAGCCGCGTACCATCTTCGCCGAGATAGGTGTCGAGCCCCTGCGGCAGGGCCTTGAGGAAGCTTTCCGCATTGGCGGCGCGCGCCGCTTCCCAGATATCCTCGTCGCTCGCGTCCCACCGGCCATAGCGCAGATTGTCGCGCGCGTTGGCGCTGAACAGAACGCCGTCCTGCGGCACGAATGCGATACGCTGGCGGATATCGGCAGGATCGGCCCGGGTGAGCGGGACGCCGTCGAGCCGGATCGTGCCCGCCTGCGGATCGTAGAACCGCTCGACCAGCTGGAAGATGGTCGATTTGCCCGCACCCGAAGGCCCGACGATCGCCACCGTCT
>PNJY01000105.1 GCA_013822125.1 Erythrobacter sp.
CCTCGTCGAAGAGCTCGATTTCGACAAGAGCAAGGTCAAGGTCAGCGTTTCGATTTTCGGTCGCGGGACCCCGGTCGAGCTCGACTTCGAGCAGGTCGAACTGGTGAAATAACCCGCCCGGCGGGGCTGGCATCCGGCGCATCGGGCAGGGCTCAGGCCGGCTCGTGCGCCTCGATTGCTTCGATGATCGCTGCGCTGGCCAGCGCAGCGCTGCTTTGCCCGGCAAGATCCTTGGCAATCTCGCACTTCAGCCGCCTCGCGGTCTGACCGCCGTATTGGCCGCGAAGCTTGCCCAGCGTTTGCGGGGCGGCAATCACCACGATTTCGGCATCGGGTTCCTGTTCTACCACACTTTCAAGGACATCGGCCGTGTGGCGCGCGAACAGTTCCTCCCCCTGTGCCTGCCAGTCGGTGTCGGCATAGCTGCTGCGCCGCGGGCCCACGCGCGACTGGGTGCGGCCCGGCCTGTCGCTGCCCTGCTCGTGCGTGCTGGGGTTGTCGGCCTCTTCCTCCGCAAGCGTGGCGAGCGCCGGGGATGTCGCGCTGCCGACGTTCTGCAGCAGCAGCATCTTGCGCCCATCCGCGACCAGAACCAGCGTTCCGCTCTTGATGATCATTTTCGATCTCCTTTCCTCGATGGTGACCTTCGCTTGTCCTCCCTCAACTCCCCGGAATGAATGATCTCGATCAAGTCGCGCTGTCAGTAAACGCTGCGCGCGGCGGCGGTGCCCTTGGTCGCGAGCGAGAAGCGCGGTTCGACCGCCAGCCCCGCATCGGCGATATGGCGTGCCACCAGTTCTCCAACCGCCGGCCCATGCTTGAAGCCGTGACCCGATCCGCCGCCCACCAGCCAGACATTGTCGTGGCCCGGCAGGCGATCGACCAGGAAATCGCCGTTCGAGGAATTTTCATACTGGCATACGCGGCCATGGATCAATGGGGCAGCGGCGAGATCGGGGAAGCGCCGCGCCAGATATTCGCGCGCCAGCTCGACCATGGCAGGCGTGAGGCGGCGGTCCTGGCTGTCTGGATCGACCTCGGGCCCATGCCGGTCAAAGGCGATCTTGAAGCCTTGGCTCTCGAGATCGGGCAGGCCGTAGGCGATGTCGCCCGCATTATTGTCCGCCCATACCGGCAGCGCGGGCGGGGCAAAGCGCGCATCGCCCGGCCTGCTGCCGAAATGCATGATTTCCTGGCGCGTGGGAATGATCCGCCCGCCCAGCACATCGGGGAACAGCTTGCCCAGCCACGGCCCGCAGGCATAGACGACATGCGCCGCGACGACCCCATCGGCCACGAGATAGCGCCCGTCGCTCTGCCTGCGCGGCGGCTCTGCCCGGGCGATGACAAGCGGCGCGCCGCTCTCCTTCGCCACGGTCTGCACTGCGCGGCCCGCGATCAGTGCGCCGGTTTCCAGCTCGACGAAACCTTCCTCGCCATCGGCGAAGCGCATCTGCGGGAATCGCTCTCGCAGCGCCTGCGCGTCGCCGCGCCAGAAGGCCCGGCCATTGGCTTCGAGCCAGGCGATGCTCTGGTGCATGTATTCATCGCCCGGCGGCGAAAACCACAGCACCCCGGCATTGTGGAACACCGGCAGCGCGCAGCGGGCCGAAAGCGCCTGCCAATGCGGCAGCGAGCGCGCCGCCATCTGCGAATAGACCGCGTCGGCGCCATAGCTCATGCGCGTCACCCGGCTTTCGCCCGTCGATGAGGCGCGGGCATTTGCGGGGCCATACTGGTCGATCAGGGCGACGCTGTATCCCGCCCTCGCCAGCATCCACGCGCTCCACGCGCCGAATACGCCCGCGCCGACAACGGCGACGTCGAATTTTCCGCCCGATCCCGATTGCGCGCGCGCCGCGCCGGAGGCAGCGATTGCCGCGCCCGCCAGCGCTGTGGCGCCCGCCAGCTTCAGCCCGTCGCGGCGCGTTATTCCTGCTGCCATGCTGCCTCTCCCCGGTTGTCGGCAGGCAGCGTAGAACGATGCGGGGCAGCGTCAAGGCGGGGGACATGTACGGGCCTTGCAATCCGTGCGCGTTTCGCTATGTGCGCGCCTTCCCGATTCAGCGATCGGGATACCCATGCGGGAGGAGGCCCTTTGCCTCTGTCTGACCGCTTAACATGAGTCCTTCGGTCCGCTCATCCCGAGCATGTCGAAGGACGACAGTGTGAAAGGACCGGCCCAATGGCCAAGAAGATTGAAGGCTATATCAAGCTGCAGGTGCCCGCGGGCTCTGCCACCCCCTCACCGCCGATCGGCCCTGCGCTGGGTCAGCGCGGCGTCAACATCATGGAATTCTGCAAGGCGTTCAACGCCACGACGCAGGAGCTCGAAAAGGGCATGCCGATCCCGACGGTGATCACGGTCTATGCCGACCGTTCGTTCACCTTCGTGACCAAGACCCCGCCGGCCAGCTTCCTGATCAAGAAGGCGGCGAAGCTCAAGTCGGGTTCGAAGGAACCGGGCAAGATTTCGGCCGGGACCATCACCCGTTCGGCTCTGGCCGAGATCGCCCAGACCAAGATGGCCGATCTCAACGCCAACGACATCGAAATGGCAACCCGCATCATCGAAGGCTCCGCGCGTTCGATGGGCCTCGAAGTGGTGGAGGGCTGATCCGATGGCCAAGCTGACCAAGAAGAGCAAAGTCCTCAGCGCGCTCGACCGCGAGAAACTTTACGGGTTTGAAGAGGCGCTCGCGACGCTTCGCGAACACGCCAGCAAGAAGTTCGACGAGACGGTCGAAGTGGCGATGAACCTGGGCGTCGATCCGCGCCATGCCGACCAGATGGTACGCGGCATGGTTTCGCTGCCTTCGGGTACGGGCAAGGACGTTCGCGTGGCGGTGTTCGCGCGCGGCGACAATGCCGAAAAGGCGCTGGCCGCCGGTGCCGACAAGGTCGGTGCCGAAGACCTGATGGAAGACATGCTGGCAGGGAACCTCGATTACGACCGCGTCATCGCCTCGCCCGACATGATGGGTGTGGTTGGCCGGTTGGGCAAGACGCTCGGCCCCAAGGGCCTGATGCCCAATCCCAAGTTGGGCACGGTTACACCCAACGTCGCGCAGGCGGTCAAGGACGCCAAGGGCGGCCAGGTCGAATTCCGCGTCGAAAAGCAGGGCATCATCCATTCGGGGATCGGCAAGCTGAGCTTCGCCGACGATGCGCTCGTGGCCAATTTCAAGGCGCTGACCAGCGCCGTGGTCAAGGCCAAGCCGAGCGGCTCGAAGGGCAAATACGTCCGCAAGGTCACCGTGACCTCGTCGATGGGCCCGGGCCTCAAGGTCAGCCTGGCGGAGATCGAAGGGGCGTAATTTGTGGGCCGAAGCCGCGTCCGCGGCTTCGCTTCCTCGCTCATGCGACCTGACGGTCGCATCGCTGCGGGCGGCCGGTCGGCCTTGCGGCCCTCCGGGCCGAACCTGCGGCAAGGGCATTCGATAAAAAAGGGGTCGGAGGCTGTATGCTTTCGGCCCCTTTGTTTTCCATATCAACCCCTTGGATCGGGCCCGTGCGTCAAATCCCGCCCGCGGTGCAGGCGTGGCCGCCCGCCGTCAGCCCTTCGATCAGGCTGTCGCAGCAGGTCTTGAGAGCATCGGCATCGGTCGAACGGACCACGAAATTGGCCCCCACACGGCCTTCGCGGAAGAAGGGATAGCTACCGATCTGGCATTGCCCATGCGCCTGTTCGACCTTGCGTAGCAGGTCGGCCACCTCGCTCTCGGCGGTCCAGCAGCCGATCGTCTCCGACAGCAGCGGCGCGCCGCCTTCGAGCGTTCCGGTGAGCGCATCGAGCATTCCGGCGGTGATGTGCGGCACCCCCGCCATCAGATGGACATTGCCGAGCTTGATCCCGGGCGCACCCGACATTCGGTTGGGGATGAGGTCCGCGCCTTCGGGCACACGTGCCATGCGCAGCCGTGCCTCGGTCAGCCCGCCGGGCTTGCCCGCATAGTAGCGCTCGAGGATCGCACGTGCTTCGGGGTGGACGATTACCGGCACGCCCAGCGCCTTGGCCACGGCGTCAACGGTGATATCGTCATGCGTGGGGCCAATCCCGCCGGTGGTAAAGAGATAGTCATAGGCCTCGCGCAGCGCGTTGACCGCAGCGACGATGCGCGGTTCCTCATCGGGCACCACGCGCACTTCGGCAAGGCGTATGCCCTGCACCTGGAGCCAGCTGGCGACCTGCGCGATATTCTTGTCATGCGTGCGGCCCGACAGGATCTCGTCGCCGATGACGACGAGCCCGGCGGTCCAGATCTTCTCGGATGCGCTCATGCGCGATCCCTTAGATCAAGCGCGCGCGCGGCGCTACTCCGCAGCTTCGAGCCGCTCCTCGGCGATCGGCGCTTCGGCCCCGGCGCGGGTGAAGGCCAGCACCCCGTCATCGATCGCACCCCGGCGCATGACCTTGCGATCGAGCACGTATTCCTGGTTGAGCCGCCACGGATAGCTGTCCGCATTCCGGGGCATGATGTGCTTGGAGCGCTGGATATAGCCTGACGAGAAATCGAACACATCGTCGTCGACCAGCGCCGCCTCCGCCTCGCGCGTCAGCACCGGCGTCGCCACCTCGGCACCGGCCGAGCGCATGTGGTTGAGCAGGCGGCAGACGAATTCGGAATTGATATCGGCGCGCAGCGTCCAACTGGCATTGAGATAGCCGAACACCACCGCCAGGTTTGGGACGTTCGAGAACATGCAGCCCTTGTAGTAATAGTGCCGGGCGAAATCGATCGGCTCGCTCGCCAGGCTCAGCGCGATCTTGCCCGCCACCGCCAGCCTGAGCCCGGTCGCGGTGACGATCATGTCCGCTTCCAGCAGTTCGCCCGATTTGAGCCGTACGCCGTTCGCCTCGAACCGCTCGATATGGCCGGTAACGACCCGCGCCTTGCGCTTCTTCATCGCTTCGAACAGGTCATCGTCGGGCACCAGGCACAGCCGCTGGTCCCACGGGTTGTAAGGCGCAGTGAAGTCCTGCGCGTTGAAATCCGCGCCCAGCGATTGCTCGATCCGCTGGAGCAGCTTCTCCTTCACCCGCTCGGGCCGCTTGCGCGCCGTCTTGAAGGCGAAATCCTGCATGCGGATGTTCTTGAAACGGGTCAGGGCATAAGCCAGCTTGTCCGGCAGAAACTTGCGCTGGAAATTGGCGATCGCATCCTTTGCCGGGTGCGAGAACATCCAGGTCGGTGTGCGCTGGAGCATGGTGACGCTGGCCGCCTTTTCGGCCATGGCGGGTACTAGCGTCACTGCGGTTGCGCCCGAGCCGATCACGACCACTTTCTTGCCCGTGTAATCGAGGTCTTCAGGCCAGAACTGCGGGTGGATCACCTGCCCCCGGTAGGCGCTGAAATCGAACCCGGCGTCGTACGGATCGTCGTAATCGTAATAGCCCGAGCCAAGGTAGAGGAAGCGCGCGGTAATCAGCTTGCGCTCGCCATCGGCGGTTTCGGCGGTGACCTGCCAATATGCGCGATCGGGCAGGAAATCCGCGCTCAACACCTTGTGGCCAAAGCGGATATGCGGCCTGATCCCGCGTTCATCGGCGATGCGGTTCAGATAGTCGAGGATCGATGGGCCATCGGCGATCGCCCGCTCATGCTTCCACGGTTCGAACACGAAACCCAGCGTGTGCATGTCGCTGTCGGAGCGAATGCCTGGATAGCGGAACAGGTCCCAAGTGCCGCCGATCGCCTTGCGCCGCTCGATAATGGCATAGCTATGATCGGGGCACATCATTTCCATATGCGCGGCCATGCCGATGCCCGAAATCCCCGCGCCCACGATCAGGACGTCGACGTCCGGCTGACCCACTGACATACTCACCCTCCTTGCTTACACCAATGTAAGCATAGCGCAGGCCAGATTGCTAGCCCCGATGGCAAATTGCAACTGACTGGTCATGGCAGATCGGTTAGGGGCAGGCCATGACCGTTCGCTGGATTGCACTGCCCGCCGCCCTGCTCGGCATTTCCGCCCCGCTGGCGGCGCAGGATGGCGCATCACGGGAAGCACCACAGCAAGCTGACCCGCGCCCGGTCATCGTGGTGACCGGTTCGGGGCTGGTGCGGCCACCATCGGATTCGGCCTACTCGGTCACCACGATCGAGCGCGACCGAATCACTGCGGCCCCATCGGGGCGGATCGAGGAAGTGCTAGGCGCGGTCGCCGGTTTCCAGCAGTTTCGCCGCTCGGACAGCCGCTCGTCCAACCCCACCGCACAAGCGGTGACGCTGCGAGCGCTCGGCGGCAATGCGGCGAGCCGCGCACTGGTGCTGCTCGACGGGGTGCCGATGGTGGACCCCTTCTTCGGCCATGTTCCCCTCAGCATGATCGCGCCCGAACGTCTGGCATCGATCCGGGTGACGCGCGGCGGCGGATCGGGGCCGTTCGGCGCTGGCGCGTTGGCGGGCACGATCGAGCTCGACAGCGCGGATGCCGACACGCTTGGCCTCGCCAGCGGCAGCCTGCTGCTCAGCCAACGCGGCGAGAGTGAGGCCAGCGCCGCGCTGGCGCCGCGTCTGGGCGGCGGGTTTGCGGTGGTGAGCGGCAGATGGGATCGCGGCCGGGGTTTCCATACTGCTCCCGAGGACCAGCGAGTACCCGCGAGCGTGCGGGCAAGCTTTGATGGCTGGTCGATCGGGACGCGAATGGTCGCTCCCCTGGGCGATACCGTGGAGTTGCAGGCGCGCATGCTGGCATTCGGCGAAGACCGCACGCTGCGTTTCGCAGGGGCGGATTCGCACCATGAAGGGCAGGATGCGAGCGTGCGGCTGGTTGGCCGGGGCGAGTGGCAATTCGATGCGCTGGCCTATGTCCAGGCGCGCAATTTCTCCAACGTGGTAATTTCCTCGACGCGCTTCACGCCCGTGCTCGATCAGCGCAATACGCCCGCGACCGGGCTGGGCGGCAAGTTCGAGCTGCGCCCGCCGGTTGGCGGCGATCACACGCTGCGGCTGGGCGCGGACTATCGCCGCTCGAACGGCGAATTGCAGGAGGAAGCCTTCAATGCCGTGTCGCGGCTGCTGACCGAACGGCGGCGCGCGGGCGGCACCAATGGCGATCTGGGCATCTATGCCGAAGATGACTGGCGGATTGGCGCGCTTATGCTCACCGGGGGCATAAGGGCTGACCGCACCAGCGTGACCGACGGGTTCTATCGCGCGGTTAATGCTGCGGGCAGTGTGGTCAGCCAGATCGCCGCGCCCGACCGTGCCGACTGGGCGCTGTCATGGCGCACCGGGCTGGCATACGACGCGAGCGAGATGGTGAGCCTGCGCGCGGCGGCCTATACCGGTTTGCGCCAACCGACGCTCAACGAGCTTTACCGGCCTTTCGTGGTTTTTCCGGTTGAAACGCGCGCCAATGCCGCGCTGCGCAACGAGCGGCTCGAAGGGGTCGAAGCGGGGATCGACGTGGTTGCCACCGAGGGGGTGAAGTTTTCACTGACGCTGTTCGACAACCGGCTCAGACACGCGATTGCCAATGTCACGCTGGCGCCCAATCTGCGCGAGCGCCAGAACCTCCCCGCGATCAAGGCGACAGGAGCGGAAGCAGGACTTTCGGCAAACCTGGGCGCGTTCCGGCTGACGGGCAGCATGGCGTGGACCGATGCGCGGATCGAGGGCAGCGGGCCGTCGGCGAGGCTTGACGGCAACCGCCCGCCGCAGGTGCCGCGCTGGTCCGCAGCAAGCTCGATTGCCTGGGTGCCCGCCGACGAGTTCGAGCTTTCACTCAGCCTGCGTCATGTCGGCAAACAGTTCGAGGACGATCTGGAAGCCGATCCGCTGGCGCCTGCCTCCACGATCGGTGCATTCGCCCGGGCCGCGCTGGGTAGAGGACTCAATCTGGTGCTGCGTGTGGAGAACGTGCTCGACGAAGAGGTTGTGACCCGCAATTCCGGCGGGTCGATCGATCTGGGCACCCCGCGCACCGTGTGGGCCGGGTTGCGCTATGGCTTGTAAATTGCCGCGCGGGCTGCATCGAACACGCTACTTCGCCATGAATCACATGGACCTTGCGATCAGCATCTTCATGATTTCGTTCGAGCCGCCGAAAATGCGGGTCACGCGGCTGTCGCGATACATCTTGGCGATGGGATATTCGTTGATATAGCCCCAGCCGCCGTGCAGCTGGAGGCACTTGTCGACCACTTCGCCTTGCAGCTCGGTGATCCAGTATTTGGCGATCGAGGCGGTGGTGACGTCCAGTTCCTTACGCAGCAGCTTGGCGATGCAATCGTTGAGGAACACCTTGGCCGCGGTGCCGCGCGCCTTGAGATCGGCGAGCACGAACTGCGTGTTCTGGAAATCCCAGATCGTCTGGCCAAAGGCCTTGCGCTGCTTGACATATTCGACCGTGGTATCGAGCGCCTTTTCGATCGTCTTCATCGCGCCGACCGCGATCACCAGCCGTTCCTGCGGCAGTTCGCCCATCAGCTGGTAGAACCCCCGCCCTTCCTCGCCGCCCAGCACATTGTCGCCGGGGATGAAGACATCGTCGAAGAACAGTTCGGAAGTATCGGCAGCGTCCATCCCGATCTTGTCGAGCTTCTTGCCGCGCCGGAACCCTTCGGCTCCGTCGGTTTCGAGGCACATCAGGCTGATGCCCTTGGCCCGTTCATTGGGGTTGGTCTTGGCCACCACGACGATGAAATTGGCCAGTTGGCCCGATGAAATGAACGTTTTGGCACCGTTAAGCCGGTACCCGTTACCGTCCTTGACCGCAGTGGTCGCGACATTCTGCAAATCGGAACCGGTCCCCGGCTCGGTCATGGCGATGGCGCTGACGAGTTCGCCCGAAACGAGCCTTGGCAGCCATTTCTTCTTCTGCTCCTCGGTGCCGTGGCGCACGATGTAGGGCAGGATGATGACGTTGTGGAGCGAGGCGGCAAAGCCGTCGACGCCCTTTTCGGCCTGCTGGTC
>PNJY01000106.1 GCA_013822125.1 Erythrobacter sp.
GGCGATGGTTGAGGCCGCACAGGAACTCGCCCAAGCGAGCGGCGCGGCGGTGCTCGCCAAGGGCGGCCATGCGGGCGGCGAGACGATAACCGACGTTCTGGTCGTGCCCGGTGAGCCGCCACTGGCCTTCACTCACGGGCGGATCGACACCCGCCACACCCACGGCACCGGCTGCACGCTGTCATCAGCCATCGCGACACTGCTCGGGCGCGGCGAGACCCTGCCCGAGGCGGTGCGGCGCGCCCGCGAATTTGTGTTTGCGGCAATCGCAGCCGCCCCCGGCTACGGCGCAGGCAGCGGCCCGCTCGGGCATCAGGCAGTGCGGGAAGCGGGCTGAAGCGCCCCCCTCAATCCTCGCCCGCGTGATCCTTGATGTCGTAGAAATCGGCGATGCAGGCCCAGGCCTCTTCGGCCGTTTCGACCCAGGTGAACAGGTCGAGATCGCTCTTCGAGATCACGCCCTCTTCCGCCAGCGCCTCGAAATCGACGACGCGGGTCCAGAATTCCTTGCCGAACAGGATGATCGGCATCGGCTTCATCTTGCCAGTCTGGATCAGGGTGACGAGCTCGAAGAATTCGTCGAACGTCCCGAAACCGCCCGGGAACACCGCCACCGCCCGCGCGCGCAGCAGGAAGTGCATCTTGCGCAGCGCGAAATAGTGGAACTGGAACGAGAGGTAGGGCGTCACGTAGGGGTTGGGCGCCTGTTCGTGCGGCAGCACGATGTTGAGCCCGATCGATTCGGAGCCGGCGTCAGACGCGCCGCGATTGCCCGCCTCCATGATCGAGGGGCCGCCGCCGGTGGTGACGACGAACTGGCGCTCGCCGTTCTCGATGATGCCCTTCTCGCTGACGAGCCGTGCGAGGGCATAGGCCTCGTCGTAATACTTCGCCTTCTCGGCCAGCCGCTGGGCGACCTTCTGGTCATACTCGCTGCCGTTCTTCGCCGCCTCGAGCCGCGCTTCGGCCTGAGCGGGCGAGGGGATGCGGGCCGAGCCGTACATCACCAGCGTCGATCCCACCCGCGCTTCATCGAGCAGCATCTCGGGCTTCAAGAGCTCGAGCTGGAAGCGCACGGGCCTGAGCTCGTCGCGCAGCAGGAAATCGGTGTCGCGGAAGGCAAGCTTGTAGGCCGGATGCGCGGTCTGCGGGGTGCGCTCGGGCCCGCCCTCGGCAAAGCGGGTTTCCTCGCCGGCGCGGTAGAACTTGCGGTTGGTCAATTCATGATCGGTCATGGCTCATCCCCTAGAGGGGGGCGGTTGCGCCCGCAATAGCTCAGCGGCGGGACGGCGCAGGAGACGGCGGCGGCGCGAAAAAACGGTGTCCGTTGACACCCAAGATGGACTCAGATCGCCAGAACAAACCATGATTTGTCCAAACCGAATGACAAGGGTTCTGCCCGATCGGGCGCAAAGCTGACTTAAGGCCCGCCCTATGACGCGAAATCAGTGCCTTACGCTTCGGCGGTTTGAAGGGCATCACCGTTCGCTTAATCCAAACTCTTGAAGCGCACTTGGTCGCCGGCACGGCCCTTGTTAGGATCGGTGCCGCTCATTCGCCTCGTCGCGATCGAAGGTGAAATCCGCCGGCAGACGGCCACGCACCCTTTGCAGGCGATCTGATGGTGCAGCGGTCGAGCCTGTGCGTTTTGCCAACCTCTTGTCGTCCGAGCCGGATTCGGTGTCTGAATTCTTCATGGGATCTCCTCGCACCGAGGCCTCTCCTCATCATATTAGTCGGATACCGGCGCTTTATCGAGGCTGGTGAAAGCGAGACCGAAATCGCCCTTGATCTCAATGCCCGCGGCGTTCGCACCGATCTTGGCCGGGAATGGACGCGCGGAACGGTTCACCAGCTGCTGATCAATGAGAAATACATCGGCAACAACGTCTGGGCGCGCACTCTCCATGACGCACGGCGGTTCGGCTACGACGCCGAAGATTTTGCAGTCGTGATGATGGATGAGCTCGAAGCCGTCGCGAACCAGATCGTCGCTGACTACAATACCTCGCCGCATGAGGGCCTTGGCGGCCGCCAACCGGCGCTTGTGTTCCAGCAGGACCTAAACAAGTACGGGATCAACAACTTCGCTGATCTCGACAGCTTTCTCCTTCGGCGCTCGCAGTGTCATCCCATCATCGGGCGCTCTGGAACCTGCGCCTGTTCCCATTCTGCACCGAGACGTGGGAGTTTCTGGAAGAGCGCTGTCCTCACCCGGCGTGTCGCCGCCAGCAACGCTGGCGTCGCACCCTTGGGATCGATCTCTGCGATTTCTGCGGCGAGCCTCTGACCCGCGCGGTGGCTGAAACCGTACCGATAGAATTGCGCCAGAACCTCGAGCATCTGGTCGATCTGGTCCATCCGGATGCAGCCCGGCGAGACCGGGTCAGACGAAGGCTACCCGCGATACTGCGAAAGGTCGAGGCAGATGACCTGCTCACGCTTGCAACGCTGCTTGCTGCCGTGCTGGTTCCAACGGCTGCGCATCCGATCAGTTCGGCGAACTTGTGCCTCGAAAAGGCGAAAAAGTTTGCCGTCCCGGCATTATCCGCGGCTTGGCCCCTGTTAGAAGGGTGGCCTGGTGCATTCGAGGACCTCTTGGTGGACCGGATCAATCGCTATTCCAGTGGCCGCGGGGACGGCAACTTCGGGGCCAGCCATCGCTTTTTGCTCAAGTGCAGGCGGCGGGAGCTTTCACCGGCGCTCCGCAAGCTCATCGATGATTTCAACGACAATTGCCGATCCGCACCTCACCGCGCGCTGACCGGCCAGCAGGCTGCCAACCTTGTCGGCAGCAGGGTCAGCACACTGGTGCAAATGCGCCGCGCTGGCGAGTTGAAGTCGGTCCTGTGTCTCGAGGGCCACCGGTTCCATGTGCTCTTCGACCGGGCGTCGATCGAGCAGCTTGCCGATCGGTTCAAACCGCGTATCCGCCGGGAGCGGCTTGCTGCTCGCCTCGGCGTCCCGACTTATGCGGTGCGCGATTTGGTCAACCGCGGCCTGCTGCACACCGCGCCAGTACCGCCGGGCCGAACGAGGCGCCTGTCGGTTTTCGCAGATTCTGCCGAGGCGCTGCTCACGGCCCTTTCAGAAAAGATGCCAGCGAGGAATTCGGACTATCCCGTCAAGCTCACGAAGCTGATGTATTGCCTGGGTGGCGGCCCGAAGCCTTGGGGGGCTGTGATCGCTGCGATCCTCGACGGAACCCTTGATGCTGCACTTGAAACGGGCCCGCATCGCTTGGTCGAACGGCTCTTTCTGCGCAGCGCAAAGCTCATCACGCTCCCGTTGTTTTCCGACTGTCCCGAGCTCGATCCGCGGGACACCTCGATCCCAAAGGCTGATCTTGCCGACATGATGAGCCTCTCGCGGACCAACTTTTCCCGATACTCGGAATATCTGCTCGGGCCTGGAGGGCACTTCCTCGACATCTGTCCTCAAAAGGCTCTGAGCATTGCGAAAGCCATGATCAGCACCACCGAAATCGCGGCACGGCTGCAGATCCACCACACTGACGCATTTCGATCCGCCATGCAGCGCGGCGTGGCGGTGATGTCGGAAGGGCTGTTCGACCGCGCATCGGCTTTTGCCCTGATGCCCGAACTCGATGACATCCTCCGTGATGCCTGTGGCCGGATGGTCCAGCCCACATGCGCGACCAAGGACAGTCGACGGTTGAGCTTCGCTTCAGTCAGTCCCGACGGACGGTTCAAAATGCCAAAGCTCATCGCCAGATCGCTCGACCTGGATGACGGCGGCAGGATCCTGTTCGAAATCTGCGACGCCGGAGTGCTTGTGCGGAGGGCGGAATAAGTACCTGCATTTTTTGTATTTGGTCGATCTTGATCGCTCACTGGACACCTTTTTGAGGTCAAGGGCGTAGCTCACATGGAATGATCAAGATCTGCCTGACTTGACTCTCCCAGAGCATTCATCGGCCGGGCGGTATGGCTTGACCTGGGACATTGCTGCCGTTCCCAAGTTCCTTGCTGTACGTCCAGATTTGCCAAGACCTGACGCTCAATCGTCAGGCGAGTTGCCAGATAAGAGCAGGGAGCAGAGCGAATCCGACCAGGATCAACGCCGCCGACACCCAACGCCAGCGCGGCAGATCGCGCCACATGCCCGCGACGGCCTGTGCGAGCCTCGCCTGTCCGCCGCGTTCGCGGGCGATCCGTAGCGAATAGATCGCCGCGCCTGACAGCGACAGGCCGGTAAGCAGCAAGCCGAACAGGAACCATGGAACCTTCGTCCAGTAACCGCCGAAGTCACCGAAGTGCAGCGGATCGGCCATTTCGCTGATACGCTGGTGGACGTTGAGATCGCGCCCGTCGGTGGTCAGCAGCACCTCGGCACTCGCGGGATCGACCCAGACGGCGTTGGATCGCGGACGCACCAGAATGGCCTTGTAGTCCCCGTGCAATTGCAGCACCGGACTTTCATCGCCGGGCAGGATCACGCGGCGGACATTGAGGTCCGGATGGGCCTCAAGGGCAGCCGCGAATGCCGGTTCCAACCCTGAGGTTACCGGCGTTGCAGGCGCTGCAGTTTCGACCGAGAGATGCGGCGGCGCATCAAGGCCCATGCTCTCGGCGAAATACCAAATGCTGGTGAGCGCCATAAGCATCACGAACCAGAGCGACCACACGCCAGACAAGCGATGAAAGTCGCCCCACCATGTGCGCGCGTCGCGGCTGCGCAGCGGCTTGGCGAAGCCGCGCCACCACTTCTTGTAGACCACCAACGAGGTGACGAGACTGATCAGCAGCAGGAAGCCGAGAAAGGCGACGATCGGCACGCCGATCTTGACCGGGAGATTGAGATGGCGATGCATGTTGCGCAGCACCCGCTGCGCGCCCACCCAGGGGCCTTCGCCCTGGATCGCGCCGGTCGCCGGGTGGGCATGAAGGTAGAACAAGTCTCCCCTTGTGTCGGTCACGGTCACCTTCACTGCAAAGGCCGAGGCGGTGGGCGCTTCCATGGACCAGACTTCGGCCACCCCTGGGTGGCGGGCGGCGTTCTCGGCGATGCTGGCCCATGCGACCGGCCCCTCGGCGCTGGCCGGCGCTACCCTGAGACTGGGTTGCAGCACCCAGTCAATCTCGTTGCTGACCACCGCCAGCGTTCCGGTCAGCATGATGAAGGCCATGAACAGGCTGAGTTTCAGGCCCACCCATTGATGGACTGTCCACCACAAGCGCGAGGTCTTGCGCTTCTTCAGCGGGTACGCGCCTGCGGTGGCAGCAAGATCGCGCGCCATGTCCATTAGAAGGCGTATCCTACCTCGAGGAAGACCGAGCGTGGTTCGCCCGGGAAGTGCGCCCGCGGTCCGAAGCCGGACACCGCGTAGGTCTTGTCGAAGATGTTATCCAGCCGCAGGACCGCACGGATCCCATTCACCTCGTAGATCAGCGACGCGTCGAATACGACATAGGGCTGCACCGGGATATTGCCGAAATCGACGCGCTCCGAGACGTAGTCGCCCCCGAGCGCGGCCGCCAGCCCGAGTTCCGGGAACTGGTAGCGGGTCCAGAAGCCGAGCTGGTGTTCGGGGGCGTTGACGAAGCGGTCACCCACGCGATTGCCGATCCCGCCGCCGCCATTGTCGCCGGTGATGCGGGTATCGTTGTAGGCATAGGCGAGGGTGAGCACCCAGTTTGGCGTTATGTCTGTCGCGAGATCGAACTCGATGCCTTCCGAGGTGACCTCGCCGAACTGGATGAGGTCGTCAATCCCGTCACCGGCGACGTCGCCGCGCGGGTCGTTCTGCAGCACGTTGGTGCGTTTGATCTGATAGGCAGCAAGGCTCGACTGGACGCGTCCGCCGAACAGGGCCGTGCGGATGCCGCCTTCGAAGCTCTTCCCGGTGGTGGGATCGAACGGACCGCCCGCGCGCGGGTCCTGATCGAAGATCGACTGCGGCTCGAAACTGGTCGCATACTGGCCGAACAGGCTGATGTCGTCGCGCAGCTTGTAGACCGCTCCGACGCGATAGGTCCAGGCATCGCCGCTGAAGGTCTCGTCGAAACCGTCGCCGAATTCGCGGTCGCGAAACGCGTCGTAGCGGATTCCGCCGGTCAGGATCAGCCGGCCGATGGTCAACTCGTCGAGCAAATAGAAGCCCTGCCGCCGGTTGACGGCGGGAAAGGAATCGAACTCGGGAAAGATGTAGTCGGCGCTGTTCGACAGACCATAAACGGGATTGACGATCGCGATCGGAGCGGGGAGCCCGGGCGTGATTGTCGTCCTTCCATTGACGCTGCGGCCCAGAAATGTGCTGTCCGACTGGAAATAATCATACCCCGCCAGCACGCGGTTGCCCAGGCCGCCGATTGTGGTTGCCCAGATGCCGTTGATGCCGAGCGACCAGTCCTCATTCCCGCGGGCCTGATCGCGAAATTGCCGGGTGATCGAGTCAAGCACCCCGTCGCCATCGGAATCGAACCCCGCGCGCGGCTCGTGATATTGCTGGCGTTCGCTGGCGTCGGAATAGCGGATACCGGCCGAGATGGTCAGCCCTTCGGCGGGCTCGAGTTCGGCACGCAGTTGCGCGACGTTCGACTGGAGGTTCTGGAAGTCAGTCTCCTCGTTGTGATTCCAGCGCCTGCTGGTGAGGAAGTTGCCTTCAAGATCGGTCGGAACGCCGCGCAGCCGGTGCGCGTCGAGCTCCTGATCGTAATGGGTGAACTGCGCGATGATCCGGCCGCCATCGAAATCGAAACTAAGGCCGCCATCGGCGATCAGCGTGCGCGACGAGGCAAAAGTGCGGAACACGCCGCGGTCCTCGTAGAACACCCCGGCGCGCGCCGCAAAGCCGCCGCCGATCGGCCCGGTGATCTCGCCCGAGCCGCCGAAGCGATCGCCGTTGCCGATGATGCCGGCCACTTCGCCGCGAAACGCGTTTTCGGGCGTCTTGGTGATATAGTTGAACAGGCCGCCCGGCGCGGTCTGGCCGTAGAGCATCCCAGCGGGGCCCTTGAGGAATTCCACCCTCTCGATATTGGCGAGCTGCGGCACCGCAAAGCCGATATAGGGGTTGCCGCGCAGGCCATCAAAGAAAGTCTCTTCCTGCCGGAACCCTCGCGCCGTGACCCCGGCATAGCTGAACAGCGTAACGCCTGAGATGTTGCGATAAAGATCCTGCGCGTCGCGTGCACCTTGGTCGTCGATGAGCTGTTCGGTTATGACCGTGATCGACTGGCTGGAATCGAGCGGAGCGGTCGGCAGACGACCGGACAGGGTTTCATCGACGCGATACAATTTTTGGGCGCGCCCGGTGACGATAATGGTGCTGCCATCGGTCTCAACTGGAGCTTCCTGAACGCCTTCTTGTTGCGATGGCGCAGGATTTGACTGCGCGACAACGGGCACCGGAACGACCGCAGCGGAAAGCAAGAGAAGGCCCTTTCGGGTCTGACGGATTAGCATAAGCACCCCATATTGAGAATCTATCGCAGCACCACCGGCCAGTAGTATCAATGCAAATCAATCTCAATAGCAAAAGGAATGCAACAGGTGACGTCCTGCTAGCCAGCCAGGTTCATTCATCAGCGAAGACGGGAGTCGATGCCGAAAGCTGCACGGCGGCTTCCGTCTGAAGCCGAACCTCAAAGATCGCAACGGCAACGACCGGCTCTGGGTCGGCAGCGGCTGTGGGATCGCCACTGGCCTTTCGCCGCTTTCGCTCAACTTCGATCGCTCAACGGACAGTTTGCAGGCGCCAAGGGGGCAGACCCCCCTGCCCTCCGCAAATCCGGCTTGCCGGCCCTCTCATTAAGGTGGTACGCTTTATTTTCTCATAAAGGTGCCTCATTCGTTATAAATGACCAACACTCTCATCGGATATGCCCGCTGCTCGACCGACAAGCAGGACCTCACTGCCCAGCGCCGCGCGCTGATCGAGCTCGGCGTGCCCGAGGACCGCATCTACACCGACCACGGCCTGACCGGCCGGAACCGCGATCGCCCCGGCCTCGCCCAAGCACTGGCTGCGGTCCGCGCCGGCGAAACACTGGTGGTGCCGAAGCTGGATCGCCTCGCCCGATCCGTCCCGGATGCGCGGGCGATCGCCGATGAACTGGAAAAGCGCGGCGTGAGCCTCGCACTGGGCAAGCAGGTCTACGACCCCAGCGATCCAATGGGCCGGATGTTCTTCAACATCCTCGCCACCTTCGCCGAGTTCGAGAGCGACCTCATCCGCCTGCGCACACGCGAGGGCATGAAGATCGCCCGCGACAAGGGCAAGCTCCGAGGCAAGCCGCCCAAGCTCTCCGACCTCCAGCAACGCGAACTGCTCAAGATGCACGCCACCGGCGAATACTCGATCAGCGATCTCGGCAAGCTGTTCAAGGTCTCGCGGCCGACGGTCTACCGGACGATCAGGCGGGGCGAAGCGGATTCATAGTCGGTGGCTGATCGTGCTTGCAGCAGATGGGTGGGCTAACCGACGAGATCGATCATCGCCATAATGGCTTTTCTTGCCAATCTTCGGGGAAACCCATCGCAGCGAGGTCGCCGGTCGGATGGGTCAGGATGTGCGCCTTCACGTCGCATGCCCACTGAGATTCAGGAGCTACGGTTCGCATCACTCCATTGATCATGGTGATGGTGTTGTAGAGCTTCGCAGGCGGTCGTTCACCGGCCGAGTGGTCCAGCGAAAGCTGCAGATCTCTCGGTTTGCTGGGCAGGCGCGGGCAAATCAAAAAACCCCGGTTCCAGAGCCGCCCATGGTGTGCGCAGATGTTGCGGACATCGACCAGGTGTCGGACGAAAGGCACCAGAACCGTCTCGGTCAGCCCAAGGGGAACTGCGATCCGGTTGCGTAGCGACCGGTCCGCGAGGCTTGAATACCATCGAGAGAGCTGACCG
>PNJY01000107.1 GCA_013822125.1 Erythrobacter sp.
GCCGTCACCGGGATGTTCGGCCTCGATGATCGCGCGCATCGCCGCCTCGGCCGCGCGGTCCGCCTCGGTCACGAAGGTTGCATCCTCCTTGCGCTCGGCTGTCCAGTCGGCGCGGAACAGCGGGCGGATGGCCGCGCCCGCCGCATCGGCGAGGCGCTGGGCAAGTGCGATGTCTGCTGGTGTCATGGAAGTGCCTTAGCGGTATCAAATCAATTGTTTGGTTGCAGTCTGCAAGCTGGTCGTCCAAATGGAGGTTGTGGGTAATAAATGATGCGATTGAAATTGCCATAACAGGGGAAAAGATTTGCGGTGGTTGCCGCCTGGGGGGGCGGCTCGCGAGGCGGACCGGCGCGTCGACGCCGGTTCGGGATCGCGCAAAACCTGAAAACCGCGAATCATCGGGGAACGGATGATAAACGGGCATGAAATAAGGTCGCTGACGGGATCCCACGTAAACGGTGCCCCGCTGGCGGTGGCGCGCCCGCCCGCCGACGATGTCAGGCCGTGGCTGTCGTGGATAACCGTCACCAATCTCGAGATTCCGCAGGGCCAGACGGTGCACTGCGCGACGCTGAGCGACCAGCCGTGTCTGCGGCTGATGTTTGGCGCAAGCTGGACCGCTGACGATCGGGAGGGCCACAAGGTGTTCCATCCCGGCCGGAAGGGCATGACGCTCTATTTCGGCTCGCAGAGCAGGATCATGCCGGTCTCGGTCAGTGGGTCGTTCAGGATGATCACGTTGAACTTTTCCATGGGCGCTTCGGTGCTGGGCGGGCCGACGCAAGGTGAGCTGCTCGACAAGGTGATCGATTATGACCGGCTGGTCGGTCACGGGCGGTTGACCAGCCGGGTTCCGCTCGCCGGCGATCCTGCGCAATGGGCCGACGCGATCGAGGCGGAGTTCCGCGTGTTCGTCGACAAGTTCGGATCGCAGCCGCCGGACAGCCTCTCCAGCGCTTATGAAAGGGCCTGCCTGCTCGAACCGGATTTCGATCTGGCACAATTCGCCGCCGCGCACGGGGTTTCCACGCGAACGCTCGAACGCGCGATCAAGCGCGATTTCGGCATCTCGCCCAGGCTGGCGCAGCGACGCGCGCGCGCGCTCGATATCGCCGCCAGCCTGCTGGGGGTCGCGTTACCCGATGAGGAGGCGACCATGGGCCTGCGCTATTACGATCAGGCGCACCAGATCCGCGAAATCCGCCACTTCTTCGGCATGCGGCCAGGGGATCTGGTGCGCGGTGCGCATCCGGTGCTGCGCATCACGCTCGAATCGCGACAGAAACGGCGGCTCGAAGCACTGCGCCAACTTGGCGACATTACCCGGCTGCCGTGGCGCGATCCAGGCGCGGAACCGGCAATGTCCCCGCAATCGGGCCTGCAACTGAGATAGGCGCCGCTTTCGCCTTAACTACAGGTGCGGCCGCGCGAGCATCAGCCAGGCAATAGCCAGCACTGCGGCAAATGCAGGAATGCCAAATGCAAACCACACCCGGTAGAGCCGGTGATAGGCTGCTGGCAGCGGCTCGCCTGTATGCGCAGCATCCCGTGCGAAGTCGCGCATGCGCTTCTGCATCCATACGACCGGCAACCAAAACGCCCCGACCAGTAGATAGAGTCCAATCGACAACATGATCCATGGCGTATCTAGCGGCCAACCAAGCAAATGGGCGAGCCATATTCCGGTGATCGGCTGGATCACAACCGCGCTGGCGGTAAACAGAAAATCGGCCAGAACCACGTTCGATGCGACATGGGCCACCAGCACGGCATCGCGTGTGCGGTGTGCCATAACCATGAAGAAGGCGATCCCGCTGCCGGTGCCGAGCAGCACGCACGCGCCGATTACATGCAGCCACCGCGCCAGCGTGTACCAGTCCATCAACGCTCCTCCGATATGGCGAGGCATATCGCCGTGAGCGCGAGGATCGGCAACACCTTGAGCATCGGCCCCAACGGATCGAGCCAAAGGTCGGGCCTGATTGCCAGCGATCCGGCGAGATAGGCCAATGTCAGAAATATGCTCGCCCTCAGTGCAGCCATCACCGTCGGCCGCCAGATGAGGCCGAGCGCTATTGCAAGGTCACCGATCGAGCCGGAAATCACGCTGGCCCGTGCCGTGCCGACGGAGATGCCGCCATCCACCAGCAATGTGCTCGCCGCGTCCGTTTGAAGAAACCCCAGAATCCCGCTCCCCAGCCACAACAGCCCCAAGGCCAGCAGCGCGACAGGGAAAAGACCAGCCAGCCGCGCATGCCAGCGATCCGCCTTGCCCGCACCGCCCAGCTGCTCGAACATGCGCGGCAGCGACAATGCATCTCGACCGAGCAGGCGCGCTGCATCGTCGGGCTCGCCATCGATTCCGGCGGTGAGCGCCGCAAGCGCTGTCGACCGCAGCGGCGAGCGCCAGCCGAGCCATCCGAGTGCATCGGCTAGCCGACCGACAAAGGCGAGCGCGGCGATCGGCAGGCGAAGGCCATGGAGATGCGGCGCGAAGCCGAGCCATTGACGATGCGTTGCGATGAGCTCGCCAAGCGTTTGCGTTTCGCGCCCAACCAGATCGAAAATGCCACGGCACCGCGCCGGATCGGCCAGCGCAACTTGAACGGCGGCGATCACATCGGACAATGCTGTGCAGCGGATCGGCCGCGCGCCGACTATATCGAAACGCATGGGGGCAGCAGCGGCAATGCGCAGCATTTCGGTACCGCCAAAGGCGTTGCGTCCGATCACCAAGCCGGGGCGGAGGATGGTGTACGCGAGCCCCGAAGCGGCCAGAATGGCATCGGCGCGTGCCTTGCTGGTCATGAAAAGAGTGTCGCTCTCGGTGTCGGCTCCAGCGGCGGATATCTGCACCACATGGCGCACGCCCAACTCTCCCGCCATCTCGAACATCGCTGCCATGGCCAGGTGCTGAACCTTGTCGACATCGTCACGCAGCCCGGTCTGGAGCGCACCCGCCGCGTTTATCACGACTTCGATCCCGGCAAGCAGTTCACGCCAATCGGCGGGGGCGATCATTTGTCTGAGATCGCCACGTCGCCATTCGGCCGCAGGAAGCAGCGCCTGCCCAAAACGGGGATTGCGCCCCAGCGTGATCACATCGTGCCCTTCGCGCAGCAGCTCCCTGCCCAGCGCGCTTCCGATGAAGCCACTGGCACCGAGGAGCAGGATATTCATGATGCCTCAGTCAAACAGGCTGGAAACCGAGCTTTCATCGGCGATCCGTTTGATCGCCTCGCCGATCAGCGGGGCGATGGTAAGGATGCGGATATTGCCCGATGTCAGCGCCGCTTCGGTCGGCTGGATCGAATCGGTAATGACCAGCTCCTTGAGCTTGGAGCCGTTGACGCGCGCCACCGCCGCGCCCGAAAGCACGCCGTGCGTGATGTAGGCGGCAACGCTGGCCGCGCCAGCCTCGAGCAGCGCATCGGCCGCGTTGCACAGCGTTCCGCCCGAATCGACGATGTCGTCGATCAGGATGCAGTGCCGCCCGGCAACGTCGCCGATGATGTTCATCACTTCGGATTCGCCTGGCCGGTCGCGGCGCTTGTCGACGATCGCCAGCGGGGCATTGTCGAGCCTTTTCGCCAGCGCGCGGGCGCGCACGACGCCGCCGACATCGGGGCTGACGACCATCAGCTGCCGATCGCCATAGCGCGCCTGGATATCCGCCGCCATCACCGGCGCGGCATAGAGATTGTCGGTCGGGATATCGAAGAAGCCCTGGATCTGCCCAGCGTGGAGATCGACCGCCAGCACCCGGTCGGCCCCGGCCTGAGTGATCAGGTTGGCGACCAGCTTGGCCGATATCGGCGTGCGCGGGCCGGGTTTGCGATCCTGCCTGGCATAGCCGAAATAGGGCATGACCGCGGTGATCCGCTTGGCCGAGGCGCGGCGCAGCGCATCGATGCAGATCAGCAGTTCCATCAGATTGTCGTTCGCCGGAAAACTGGTCGGCTGGATCACGAACACATCCTCGCCGCGCACGTTTTCGTGGATCTCGACGAACACTTCCTCGTCGGCAAATCGCCTGACGCTGGCATCGGTCAGCGCGATTTCGAGATAGTCGGCAACCGCGCGTGCGAGCGGCAGGTTCGAATTGCCCGACATGATCTTCATGCTGCTGTTCCCCTTGTTTGCGTCGCGATTCGTCCGGCCACTGGCTTGCGGCGGCCTTAGCTGACGTCCGCGCTTTTGCAACAGAGCGGGCAGGCGGGTTTTCCCGATTGCAGGCTGGTCACCGGATCCGGTGTTCGCCCCTGATCCAGCGCACCGTGCCGCTCGACGCGCGCATCACCACGCTGTGCGTGGTCATCTTGCCGCTGCGCAGCCGCTTGACACCGTCAAGCAACGAGCCCGAGGTTACCCCGGTCGCGGCGAAGATGCAGTCGCCCCTGGCCAGGTCCTCCAGCTTGTAGATCCGGTCGAAATCCTCGATCCCCCATTTGCGCGCGCGCCGCTTCTCGTCCTCGTTGCGGAACACCAGCCGCCCGTTGAACTGCCCGCCGACACAGCGCAGCGCCGCCGCCGCCAGCACCCCTTCGGGCGCGCCGCCCTGGCCCATGTACATGTCGATCGTGGTGTCCTCGTCTGTCACCGCGATCACGCCTGCCACATCGCCATCGCCGATCAGCACCACCCCGCAGCCGAGCGCGCGCAGCTCTGCAATCAGATCGGCATGGCGCGGCCGGTCGAGCACGCAGACGATGATGTCGCCCGGTTCGACCCCCTTGGCCGCCGCCACCGCCCTGACATTTTCGGAAGGCGAATTGGCAAGATCGATGATTCCTTCGGGATATCCCGGCCCGACCGCGATCTTGTCCATATAGACGTCGGGCGCGTTGAGCAGGCCACCTTCTTCCGCAGCCGCGAGAACGGCGAGCGCATTGGGGCCGGCCTTGGCGGTGATGGTGGTGCCCTCGAGCGGATCGAGCGCGATATCGATCTTGGGCCCCTTGCCCGGCGCGCCGCCGACCTTCTCGCCGATATAGAGCATCGGCGCCTCGTCGCGTTCGCCCTCGCCGATCACCACCGTCCCGTCCATGTACAGCGTGTCGAATGCGCGGCGCATAGCCTCGACTGCGGCGGCATCGGCAGCTTTCTCGTCGCCGCGACCGATCAACTGCGACGCAGCGATCGCCGCCGCTTCGGTCACGCGGACCATTTCAAGCACCAGCACACGATCGAGCGCGCTTTCGCCCTTGCTCTTTTTCGCCAAAATTCCGGTGTTCATGGGCAATTCAGTCCCCGCCATGTGTGTGCGAAGCGCTTAGACGCAAGGAGTGGCAATTGTCGAGTATGGGGCGAACTCTTGCGGTCGGGCGAATTGTGTTTGTCGCTGCCTTGCTGGTCATGGGTTTCCCGCCCAAGGTGCATGCACAGGCGCAGGAGGAACAGACCGCCGAGTCCGCGCTTGAGGAGGCGCACCGGCTCTATGGCCCGCCGCCGCCGATGGAGAACTGCTCCGACGATCAGGAAGCCGCCATCCTGTCGGGCGAGATCGTCGTCTGCCGCCGCAAACGCGACGATTCCGAATTCCGCACCCTGCCGAGCGGGGATGCGCAGGCGCGTTACGCGCAGGAAACGATGAACAGGGGCAATCCGCAGACCCCCGACGTATCGGGTGAGGGTATTTTCAAGGGGCCGGCGACCGTTTCAGGCCTTTGCATCATCGGACCCTGCCCCAAGCCGCCCGCGCTGATCATTGACGTCACCGCGCTGCCGCAGGCGCCGCCGGGTTCCGACGCAGACCGGATCGCGCACGGGCTGCCGCCGCTGGGGCTGGACGACGACGACCGCGCCGTGCTGTCCGAACCTGCTAATCGCGCAGAATCGGCAGAACCAGCGGACGAGCCGTAAGGCTTTCCGATCCGTCGAGCAGTTCGAGCGCGTGGGTGACGCAGCTTTCGCGGCCCTCGTGTGTGACCATGGCCACCAGCACCTCGCCGCCTTCTTCTGCGCGGCCCTTCTGGATCAGGCTTTCGATCGATACGCCCGCATCGCGCATCGCCGCGGTGATCTCGGCCAGCACACCGGGGCGGTCGGCCACGGTAAAGCGCAGGTAGGTGCTCTCCATCCGGTGGCCCGGTTCGGCAGGCGGCATCGGCGCCAGACCGGTTACCGGGACCGAGAACGGCGCGCCCACCTCGTCGCGGGCGATGTCGATCAGGTCGGCCACGACCGCGCTGGCCGTCGGCCCCTGACCCGCGCCCGCGCCCTGGAACAGCAGGCGGCCCGAGAAATTGCCTTCGGCAACTACCGCATTGGTGGCGCCATGCACCGACGCCAGCGGATGGTTCTTGGCCACCAGGCAGGGTCGGACACGTTGCAGCAGGTGCGGCTTGCCGTCGCTGCCACGCTCGACATCGGCCATGGCGATCAGGCGGATGACGAAGCCCAGCGCATCGGCCTGCGCGATATCAGCGGCCCGCACACGCGCGATCCCGGTGGCGCGCACCGAATCAAAATCGATCCGCGCGCCGAAGCCGATTGCCGCCAGAATCGCCAGCTTGTGCGCGGCGTCGGTCCCCTCGATATCGAAAGCCGGATCGGTTTCGGCATAACCAAGCCGCTGCGCCTCGGCCAGCGTCGTCTCGAAATCGGCGCCGCTCGCTTCCATCGCGGTGAGGATGTAATTGCAGGTGCCGTTGAGAATGCCATAGATGCGCTGCAACTCGTTGGCGGCGGTGCCTTCGCGCAGGCCCTTGACCACCGGAATGCCCCCGGCCACCGCCGCCTCGAACTTTAGCGGCAGCCCGCTTGCTTCGGCCTGCGCGGCAAGTGCGAGTCCGTGGTGCGCGATCATCGCCTTGTTGGCGGTGACCAGCGCCTTGCCATTGCCCAGCGCCGCGCGCGCCAGCGCCAGCGCCGGATCGTCGGCCCCGCCAATCAGCTCGACAACCACATCGACATCACTGCGCGCTGCAAGCCGACCCGGGTCGTGTTCCCAGGCATAGGGGGACAGATCGATCCCGCGAGCCCTCGACGGATCGCGTGCGCTCACCGCCACCACCTGCAGTGGACGACCGGCGCGCGCGGTGAGCAGATCGCGATTGGTGTCGATCAGGCGGATCACACCCATGCCCACGGTGCCAAGCCCGGCAATGGCGATGCGCAAGGGATCAGCCATCTGCCTGCTCCATTTGCGGAAAGCCGAAAGCGGCACGGGTTTGCGGCGAGATCGCCACCGGGCGACCAGTGGCCAGATCGACCTGGACCTGCACCAGCCGGATATCCGCCCTGTGCCCGGAATCGGGGGTACTATCTTCGCCGCCATGCAGCGATATCAGCAGCGTCATGCTGGTGTTGCCGATGCGCTCTACCGTCAGCCGCCCCTCGATCAGTTCGTCGCTGCGAATCGGGGCCAGATAATCGATCTCGGCACGGCGGACATGGAATTCGAGCCCATCGGGCAGGCCATGGCTACGGCGATCGCGGAAATACTCGGTCACCACGAGATCGGCGTATTCGAGGTAGCGCGAATTGAACACCACCGCTTGCGGGTCAACCTCGGCGTAGCGGACGCGGAAACGGTAGGAGAAGGGTTTGCTCATCGCCACCGCCCCTAGCGCGGGCAGGGCGCACAAGGGAACCACTTTGTCTTGGTTTGGGTTTAGAGTCTGTTTCAGTTACACTGAAACCGCCCGGCACCGGCCCGCTCCCCCACCCGGCCACCCAATTCTGGCACGCTGTGGGTGGCCGGGTGGGGGAGCGGGCTGGCGCCGCAACCGCGCGAGCGGGAAACTCTAACCGCCCTTGCCAGCTGTCCGGCCGCAAGGCCCCAGCTCGGAAATGACCAGCGCATAATCGCGCGCGGCCTGCGTGCGTGCGGCCGCATCGCGTGCAAGGTTGGCCTGCGGCGGCAGGCGGTCGGGCAGGGCGCAGGCGAGCCGGTACCACGCCAGCGTCCCGGTGCGCGGGGGCACCGCCGCCTGATCGATTATCTCCCCCCAGGAAATGCCCCATACCGGCGGCCGGCCGGGACGGCGCAGCACGCTTATCGAAACGGGCGAGCCGTCGAACGTATCGAGAAAAATCTGGGTTTCCGATTCGCCGGCAAGGTTGCCCGGCACCGACAGTGCATCGCGCACTCCGCGAATCACCGGCGGCGAATCAGGCGCGAGCAGGTCGGCCAGGATCGGACGTATCCTCGCCTCGAGTTCGGGCGAATGGATCATCTGCGCAAGTCCGCCGACGAGCTGGACCGATGGCGCGCGCCCGGCGACGGGGCGGGCAAACAGCAGCACCGTCTGGTTCTTGAGCTTGGGCACTTTGCCCGAAGCGTCGAGCGGAACATCGATGAGGTAGTTGAGCGATTCGCCCACCGGCACCTTTCCGGCGATGAGCGACAGTGTGCGCGCCTCGACATAAAGTCTTGCGAATCCGGGTGCGAGGCCTGGTGCCCGCGCGGGCTCGACAACCGTCTGCTTGCGAATCTGCGCATGAATAACCAGCTCGGCAGCGACTGCCAGATCGACCAGATCGGCATAGGCCGGTGCCTCCATGCCGCTTGCGGCAGGATTTTGTGCCTGCCCGGGGAAGGCCAGAAACAAGGCCATGCAGACGGCAATCATCGATCTGGATTCAATCATCAACTTTCCGATTCATCAAAGCCTTCGGCGCCTGTTGTACAGGTGCCCGGGCGCTCGGGCTCAGCTCGGTGCATAGCAATGCAACGCGGCTGAATCACTGATTAACCGATAAAGCGTTTGCCTGCCATTCGCTTGGCCGTTAAAGCGGGCGCTAGAACCGGCGGGCGGAGGGGACGCTGTG
>PNJY01000108.1 GCA_013822125.1 Erythrobacter sp.
ATCCGCTTGGCAATCGCATTGATGCCTTCCGTAAGGTCAATCTGGACGCGTGCGCCGGATTGCTACATGCGGTTGAACCATGTCTGTATCCGCACTTGTCGAGCCCGTAACCGGGCGCGCCGGCCCGATCCGGCTACACGCCGCACCCCTGTGGCAGCAGGGCCGCACGCTCTATGGCGGCGCCTCCGCGCTGGTCGCCTACACCATGGCAAGGCGGGCATTCACCGATCTGCCACCGCTGCGCGCTGCGCAGATCGGCTTTGTTGCGCCGGTGGGCGAGGAAATCGAGCTGTCCGCCGAAGTGATGCGGCAGGGGCGCAATGTCACACAGGTCCGCAGCGAGATTCACAGCGAAGGCAAGCTGGCGCTCACTGCGTTCTGGCTGTTTGGTGCTGCGCGCGAGGCCAATGCGCTGCATCCCGCTTCGCCGCCCGAGCCGGTGCCTGGCCAGCCGGAGCAGTATGACGAGGTCAACACCGAAAAAGGTCCATCCTTCCTCAAAGAGAACTTCGAAATGCGCCGCGCGCAGGACGGGGGCGGGCCGGGCGAGCCGGTTGTGCGGCGCTGGTTCCGCCTGAAGGCGCGCGACGTGCTCGATCCAGTGTCCACGCTCATCCTGCTCGGCGACACGCTTCCGCCCGGCGCAATCCGAGCGATGCGGCGGCAGGGGCCGATCAGCTCGATCAACTGGTCGTTCAACCTGCTCGATCCCGCCCCGCAGACGCGGGATGGGTGGTGGCTGGGCGAAACGCGCAGCGAACATGCCGACCTTGGCTATTCGAGCGAGCGATTGTCGATGTGGAACACCGAAGGACGGCAGGCCCTGGGCGGCCTGCAATCGGTGGCGATCTTCGGTTAGACGTCGTCGAACTTGGGTTCGCGCCCCTCCATGCCCGCCATAACCGCCTCGACCTGATTGGGCGAGCGGATGATCGCGCGTTGCTCGATACTCTCTTCGAGCAGGATTGCATCGGTCGGGCGGTCCTGCATCAATGCAGAGAGCCGCTTGGCCGCACGGATCGCCTGCGGATTGCGGTTGGCGATGGCAGACGCGATGGCATTGGCGCGGGCGAGCGGATCATCGTCCACATAGGTCGCCAGCCCGAGCCCCTGCGCTTCCTCGCCCGAAAACTCGCGATTGGTATAGACCAGTTCGCGCAGCACATCGTCGCGCACCAGGCCGCGCCATAGTGCATATCCCGCCATGTCGGGCACCAGACCCCATTTCATTTCCATGATCGCCATGCGTGCCTGCGGATGGACCACACGGATGTCCGCGCCACTGGCAATCTGCAGCCCGCCACCGAAGCACACGCCATGCACCGCTGCGATCACCGGAACCGGCAGCTTGCGCCATACCATGGCCGCCTGTTGAAACCGGTTGGTATTGCCAAAGGTGCGCTCTGTCAGTTCGGGTTCGTCCGGGGAGGGTTTGCGGGCAAAGGAGGCGACGTCGAGCCCGGCGCAGAACGAGCGTCCCTCGCCCGCCAGAACCACCGCCCGCAGCCCCTTCATCTTGCTGAGCCGGTGCCAGGCCTCGATGATCCCGTCGAACATTGCCGGGTCGAGCGCATTCATCTTGTCCGGCCGGTTGAGGCGGACCTGTGCAACTCCATCGTCGCCGAAGTGAATGGTCACGCGATCGTTGTCTGGCGATACCATGCGGAAAAATCCTCATAAAGTTTGCAGCACACTGGCGCAAGCTCCACTCCAAGTCCAGTCGGTCGGGCGAGGCGGAGTACACTCGACCCAGGCGTGGTCAATGCCGTGTTGCCGGGCAGGCATTACCATCGCAGGGTGCCCCCTGCGCGGATCGAATATGCTTGATCGGGCGTGATGATCAAATGGTCGAGCAGCTCGATGTCGAGTGCAGCGGCGATTGCGGCTATTCGTCTGGTGCTGGCAATGTCGCGGGCACTGGGGCGGCAATCGCCAGACGGGTGGTTGTGAACCACGATCAGCGCGCGCGACCCCAGTTGCAATGCCGTGGCGAAGAGGCTGCGCATCCGCAGTGCGAGCCTGGTCGCGTCGCCGCTACCGATACGGCGATCGGCCAGAAAGTTGTGGTCGCCGTCTAGGAAGATCGCGTGCAGGTGTTCGATCCTGCCTCCATGCGCGAACATCCGTTCTCGCAAGTATAGCACCATGGCGTTGAGGTGCGCATGATAGCCTTGCCCGGATTGCGTGCCGACCGCACGGCGAATGGGCACGCCGGTGGGCGAGGTCAAGCGGCTCACAGCGGATTTTTCTCCGGCATCTTTTTGTCGGCCAGGGTTCGGGCCAGTTGCGATTGTGCCCATGCCCCGCGGCGCCAGTCGCGGTATGGACCAAACTTCCTCCTGCGGCGGACATGGGCCAGCAGCCCGCCTGTGAGCACGGCAAGCTGGAAATACGACGGGGCCATCACCAGGATGGCATAGGCCAGCGGCGATATCGATGGGGTCAGCTCGTGCGACAGGTGTGCCAGCAACGCTACAACCTGAAAGCCCGCGATCCAAAGCGGGTAGGCCCGGTTCGCCTGCAACGCGATCCAGCCGAACATGGCGGTGGCCAGCGAATCGATCACCATATATGCAACGGCCAGCCCGGGTGTGCCGAAGGCGCTGCCGAAAGCCCACGCGTAACCTATCTGGATCAGTTCGAACAAGGTGAGCCATATCAGCGCGAGCGCACGCTCGGGTCCTCCGCCCCAAATGAGGCAGGACGTGCACACGATGAAGGCGAGCAGCCGCTGCGCCTCGTCCCGATATTCCAGAATCAGGCTCAGCATCGCGTTGAACCGACCCTCATGCAGTCACTGCCGCGCGTTCGACAAATTCTTGGATTGCCGAGGGTTCTATGTCGGTCGGGGAGCCGTCATCGCCACTCGCCGTCTCGCGCGCAACCTTGCTCAGCTCGTCGTGGACGCGCAGCAGGCTGGTCGACATGGCCAGCGCCTGCGCTTCGGCCTGTGTCAGCCGCATCAGCGCCCGTTGCCCGGTATCCACTTCCATCGCTGGATTCTGCCGCGCCGCAATCATCGCCTGCTTGAGCCGGGCAAATGCCAGCATCGATTCATCGGCCAGCGCTTCGGCTTCGCGAACGAGTTTCCTGATCTTGCGGGCATCATTGAGAATTCGATCGGTCATCTGCTGTCTCCTCACCGACCGAGCCCGATCAGCCGGCGTCTTTCTGGTCCACGGAGATGCGCGCCACGCCATCCATTGCCTCACTCAAGGTCGTGGCCAGGGTGATCATCAGGATCACCATGGCAGCGACGCCTAATGCGATCCCCACAATCGCGGCGAGACGAAACAGTATAGCGTTTTCGCCATCGAGCACCCCGGGACCGACCTTTGGCTCAATCTCGATTTCCCACGGCAACGCTCCTCTCAAGGGAAGGACATCGCTTATCAGGATTTCGCCAAGATCGACCCGGGACAGGTTATCCTTGCCCACGGCAATCCAGGGAACCTGACTTTTCCTGTATGCAGATTCGCTCAAGTCCTGCGGTTGGATTTCGCTCTCGGCGCGGCCCTGCCTGTAAGCCTCGACCAGTTCATTCAGGCTGGCCACACTGTAGATATCCTTAAGGATCCTGATGTGCTGGTTGATGCGCGTTTCCGATACGCCCAGCTCCTGCGCGATCACCTTGATCGGCATGCGCCGATCGATTCGCTCCAGCACCGATCGCTGGCGCTCGGTCAGCGCCTGCTCGTCCACCAGGACGGTCCGCGACTCTGGAATCTCCGACATCGCCGCTCCCAATAGCATGATTTACCCGCGGGGCGCGCGCAAACCTTGCTCAATCGAATGCACTGCAGGCGCTCGTGCCAACTCGTTGGCCCCGTTCTCTAACCTTTGTCATTGGCGGCGTAGATGGGTTTACGCTGCAGAACTGTTGATCCCCAGCGATGCCAGATAGCGCCTGATGTTGCGCGCCGCCTGGCGCAGGCGCTGCTCGTTCTCGACCATGGCAATGCGAACGAAACCCTCGCCCTCCTCGCCATAACCGACCCCGGGCGCCACCGCGACCTGGGCGTGAGTGAGCAGCTGCTTGGAAAACTCGAGACTGCCCATGTCCTTGAGCGCGGGGGGAAGCGGCGCCCACGCGAACATCGATGCCGGCGGCGGCGGGATTTCCCATCCGGCCCGGCCGAACGCTTCGACCATCACGTCGCGGCGCTTGTGATAGAGCCTGCGGTTCTCCTCGATCACGTCCTGCGGGCCGTTGAGCGCGGCACATGCCGCCGCCTGGATCGGGGTGAAGGCACCGTAATCGAGGTAGGACTTGACCCGCGTCATCGCCGCGATCAGCGCGCGGTTGCCCACCGCAAAGCCCATCCGCCAACCGGCCATCGAATAGGTTTTCGACATGCTGGTGAATTCGATCGCAACGTCTTTCGCGCCCTTGACCTGCATGATGGACGGGGTCGGCTTGCCGTCGAAGTAGAGTTCGGAATAGGCGAGATCCGAGAGCACCCAGACCTGGTTTTCGCGCGCCCAGGCAACCAGCCGTTCGTAAAAGGCAAGGTCCACCGTTTCCGCAGTCGGGTTCGAGGGATAGTTCACCACCAGAATGCTGGGGCGCGGCACGGTGAAGGCCATCGCCCGCTCGAGGCTCAGAAAATAATTCTCGTCCGGCGTCGTCGGCACCGAACGGATCGTCGCCCCGGCGATGATGAAGCCGAAGGTGTGGATGGGATAGGACGGGTTGGGCGCCAGCACCACGTCGCCAGGTGCGGTGATCGCGGTGGCGAGGCTGGCCAGCCCTTCCTTCGATCCCATGGTGACTACCACTTCGGTTTCGGGATCGAGATCGACCCCGAAGCGGCGGGCATAGTATCCGGCCTGTGCGCGCCTCAGGCCTGGAATGCCCTTCGACTGCGAATAACCGTGCGCGTCGGGCTTGGCCGCGACTTCGCACAGCTTGTCGATGACGTGCTGCGGCGGTGGCTGGTCGGGGTTGCCCATGCCCAGGTCGATGATGTCCTCTCCCGCCTTGCGTGCCGCATGGCGCATCGCATTCACCTCGGCGATGACATAGGGCGGCAGGCGCTTCATGCGGTAGAATTCGGTGTTCATCGGGACCTTTCGAACCTTGAATGGCCCGCCCGCTCGGCTGGCCTGCGTGTGAAACTACGCGAATAGCGGTCGAACTGGAAAGCCAAATTCGCTATGGATGGCAATCGATCGCCTTACCGGGAAAGCAGCAGGATAAATGGCCGACACGACAAGCAAGGATGAAATCGCCGGTCAGGAGCCTTTCCAGGCATTCTTCGATATGCAGGGCGAAGCCATGCGCGAGATGCTGGGCGCATGGCTGCCCGGCGCGAAGGAAGCGCCCTCCGCTGGCGAATCCGTGAGCGCCCCTGCCGAAATGGCCGAATGGGCCCATTCCGCCAGCGAGATACAGTCGCTGTGGCTCGACTTTCTCGGCGAACAGGCGCGCAATTTGGCCGGTGGTTCCAGCGTGTGCGACCCCGCGCAATGGTTGTTGATGGCGCAGGCGATCGGAAAACAGGCCATAGCTCCGCAGGCATTCGCGCAGTCCGCGCGCATGGCGGAAGAGACGCTGCAATTGTGGCAGTCGGTGTTCGCCCGCTTCGCTCCGTCGGAAGACGGCGCGGCGGATGCGGCCCCGCAGCTGCCGCGGCAGGACCGGCGCTTCGCCGATCCAGCTTGGCAGGAACATCCCGGTTTTGCGCTGCTCCACCAGACTTACCTGATGCTGGCAGAATTCTTTATGCGTTCGGCCCGGCAGGCCGAAGGGATCGCGCCCGAAAAGAAGCAGCAACTGGAATTTGCGGTCAATTCGCTGGTCGAGGCGCTCAGCCCGGCCAATTTCCTCGCAACCAACCCTGTGGTGCTCAAGCGAACAGTTGAAACCAAGGGGCAGAATCTGGTCAAAGGCATGCGCCACCTGATCACCGATCTGAAGCGCGGGCAATTGACGCACACTGACCCCGATGCCTTCCGCCTGGGCGAGAACATGGCCGCGACCCCGGGCAAGGTGGTGCACGAAACCCCGCTCTACCAGTTGATCCAGTACAGTCCCTCTACCGAGGAGGTGCTGGCGGTGCCGCTGGTGATCTTCCCGCCCTGGATCAACCGTTTCTATATCCTCGACCTTTCTCCGAAGAAAAGCTTCATCAAATGGGCGGTGGACCAGGGGATCACGGTCTTCGTTGTCAGCTGGAAGTCGGCCGATGCCAGCATGAAGGACGTGGTGTGGGACGATTATGTCCGCGCACAGGTCGATGCGATCGATCACGTCCGCGCCCGGCTTGGCGTGCCCCACGTCCACACGATCGGCTATTGCGTTGCCGGGACCACGCTGGCCGCGACGCTGGCGGTGCTGGCGCGGCGGGGCGAGGCAGCCAAGGTCAAGAGCGCCACCTTCTTTACCGCTCAGGTCGATTTCGAGAGGAGCGGCGAGCTCAGGCAATTCGTCGACGACGGGCAGCTCGAGATGATCCAGAGTCTGGCGCACGATGGCTATCTCGACGGGCGCTATCTGGCCGCGACCTTCAATTCGTTGCGCGGCAAGGACCTCATCTGGAACTATGTCGTCAACAATTACCTTCTGGGCGACGACTATCCGGCATTCGATCTGCTTCACTGGAACGGCGACGTCACCAACCTTCCGGCAAAGTGGCATGCCGATTACCTGCGCGATCTGTATCGCGACAACCGGCTGGTGGTACCCGACTCGCTTGCAGCCGATGGCACGCCGATCGATCTCACGCGGGTTGAAACCCCGGCCTATGTCCAGGCGGGCCGCGAGGATCATATCGCGCCCGCGCAGAGCGTGTGGCGAATCACGGGGCACCTGCGGGGGCCGATCGAATTCGTGCTGGCGGGATCGGGCCACATTGCCGGGGTGGTCAATCCGCCCGCGGCGGGCAAGTACCAGTACTGGACCGGCGACAACCGCGCGCCATCGTTCGATGCCTTCGTCGAAACCGCAACCGAACATCCGGGCAGCTGGTGGCCGCACTGGCTCGCCTGGCTTGAGGCGCAGGACGGTGCGCGTGTCGCAGTCAAGGGCAAACGCAGGCCCGGCGGCAGCGGCGACCGCGTGATCGAAGATGCGCCGGGGAGCTATGTGAAGGCGCGTTAACAAACTGACAATGAACGAATTTGACATTTATTGTGCAGTGCACAAAAATTCCTTGACTTCGCAGTTGCAATCACTATTTTGTGCAGTGCAACATAAAGCGAGGTTCCCATGGCTTCCAACGCCACGTCAAAGATCGATGCAGCAGCCGAAAAGGCCTATGCCGAAGCTGCGGCTAAAGAAACCGCCGCCAAGGATACTGTGAGCGCGAAGAGCGCCGCAGTGGCGGTCGCCCCGGTCGCCCCAATCGCAAAGCCGGCAAAGGGCGCTGCGAAAAAGGCCTCGACCCCCAAGGCCGCAGCGAAAAAGGCCGTGAAGAAGGCTGTCGCAACCAAAAAGGCTCCCTCCACCCGGGCCGCACCCAAGACATCCCCCAAGGCGGCGAAGACCCCCGCCAAAGCCGCCGTCAACCCACTGATCAAACTGAAGGATACCATCATGGCCAAAGCCAACGAAACCGATTTCGCCCAGACTGCCAAGGAAATGGCTGCCGATGTCCAGGCTCGTGTAAAGACCGCCTATGCCAAGAGCGGCGAGCTTGCTTCGGAAGTCACCGAATTCAGCAAGGGCAACGTCGAAGCCGTAGTTGAATCGGGCAAGATTCTCCTCGCCGGCATCCAGACGCTGGGGCGCGAGGAAATCGAAACCACCAAGAATGTGGTCGAAACCGTGACCGAAGATCTGAAGAAGATCGCCGCGGTTCAGTCGCCGACCGAATTCATGCAGCTTCAGGGCGAGCTCGTCCGCCGCAATTTCGATGCCGCGGTCGCGTTCGGCTCGAAGCGCACCGAAGCGCTGGTCAAGCTCTACAACGACGCCTTTGCGCCGATTTCAAGCCGGGTCAGCCTCGCTGCCGAGCGCATCAAGAAGGCCGCCTGAGCCTTTTGAAAGCAAGTTCCGCGTAGCCGGGAAATCTCCTCTCCCTCCACCCGGCTTAGGGACCAGGGCCGGAAGAACTTTAGGGTTCTTCCGGCCCTTTCTGTTTGCGAATACCGGCTTCCGGCCGTGTTTGCCCGGCGTTAACCGCCCGACCGTATGGTGTCCTGCGCGCGCGCCTTATCATCGAACATCTTGTGATTCCTCCGGTCAATGCGATATTGAAGCCTGCCCATGCGAACGAACGACATTCCATTCTTCAGGCCATTCTTCAGGCCATTCAGCAGGTTCGACAATCTGCCACTTCCCCTGGCCAGTGCCGGCGGGGAGGACGATCCCGGTTCCGGAAACGAGACCGGGGTTGCCACCAAGACCCGTACCCGGCCAAAAAAGCCGAGCCAGTACAAGGTGCTGATGCTCAACGATGACTACACCCCGATGGAATTCGTGGTCATGGCGCTGAAACGCTTTTTCGGGATGGATCTGGAACAGGCCACCAGGGTCATGCTGCACGTCCACCAGAAGGGCGTGGGCGTGTGCGGAATCTTTCCCTATGAAGTCGCCGAAACCAAGGTCAACCAGGTGATGGACCTGGCGCGGGCGAACCAGCATCCGCTGCAATGCACACTGGAGAAGGCCTGAGGCCGCTCGCACATAGTCGGCCAATTCGAAAACCGGTTTCCCCTTTGCGGTACGATGCGCTAGGGGCGGTGCGTCAAAGGATTTGTCGAACGCGCTGTGCCCAGCTTCCTGTCTTCCATCGACCGCTACGTTTTCCGGCTGGTG
>PNJY01000109.1 GCA_013822125.1 Erythrobacter sp.
CTCAAATGCCCTTCCGAGCACTTCAGGTGGCATGCCGTGGCCAGTGTCTGTCACCGAGATCATCACGTAGTCGCCTGCCTCGAGGTCCAATAGGGCTGACTGCACATCTGATGAGATCGTTTGATTTTCGGCGGAGATGGTAATCTCACCGCCATCAGGCATCGCATCGCGCGCATTGACTGCTAGGTTAATGACGGCTTGCTCCAGCGCATTGCCATCGGCTTTGGCTTGCCAGATACTAGGCTTCAAATCGCAACGGATCGCGATGGTCTCCGGGATACCTATTCTCAGCAGTGCAACCGTGTTGGTCATCAAGCTGGTCAGTTCAACACATCCAGCACGAAGCTGCGACTGGCGGGAGAAGGAAAGCAGCCGTCGGGTCAGGTCCGCAGCGCTGCTTGAGGCTTGGTGGATCATCGCAACCGACTCGGCCTGATCTTCGTCAAGCACGGTGGTTTCGAGAACCTCTGCGTTGCCAAGAATGATCATCAATAGGTTATTGAAGTCGTGCGCTACACCGCCGGTAAGCTGGCCAACTGCCTCGAGCGCTCGCGCTCGTGTGTAACCTTCCTGCTGACGCTTCAATGCCGTCACGTCACGCACGCTCCCCAGCACGCGGTAAGCCCTACCATCTGGGTGTCGTAAAATGCGGGCCTTTACGGCCACATTGATCGTTCGGCCATCCGCGCTGATAATCCTATACTCAGTCTCCCAATTGGTCGCTTTCGAGTTCAGCGCCTCGTTATAGGACTGAAGTGCGGCACCAATATCCGCAGGGCTGATCAAATCTCTCCAGTGCGCCTCCTTCGGCGGTCCTGACGGTTCTGGCACCCCCAGTTTGGTTGCCCAATCTGGCGTCATCCACAATCGCCCTGAATCTAAGTTGTTATCCCACAGAACATCGCTCACCGTATCCGCGATAATCCGGAAGCGGGCTTCTGACTCCTCCAGGGCAGCAAGAGCAGCCGTTAAACGGCCTATATCGGTTGCCGTCCCAATTACCCGCGTCGCCTCTCCTTGCGAATTTCGGACGATGAAGGCGCGGATTGCAACATGGCCCATCGAGCCATCGGGACGATTGATCATATAATCGACGGCAAAACGATCAGTTCCAGACTCAATAGCCTCAAGCGCAACGTCGCGAACGACATGCTGGCCATTTTCGGTAGCAATAAGCGCATCGAGATTTTCGGGCGTCATAATCGCAGGTGGATCATAGCCGTATATGTTCTTGAACGCCTCATTGGCGCTGAAAGCATCGGTCTCGATGTTCCATTCAAAAATGACATCTTGACTAGCACGCGCTGCAAGCTCGAACCGTTCGCGGTATGCGTTCGCAGACTTCTCACTTTCTATGAGGCGTGAGACATCGCTGAAGCTGACAAGCACAGCGGTAACTTCACCTGCATCGTTCCTCGCGAGGAAAGCATCACAAAGCGCCCAACCGATGCTGTCGTCAAACGGATGCTTGCGGCCAAGCAGAACGCCTCGAACCGTTGTATTCTCGTCAATGGCACGGTTGAAAGGCAACTCTTCGAGCGGCATCGGAGATCCGTCAGGGCGAAGGAACTGCCAACCACGATCTTCAGCGGTTCTGTCGATCGCCGCATTTCCTGTAAGGCCGAGCATTTCTCTAGCTTTACGATTAATAAAGCGAACGCGGGAATCTGGATCATGAATTATGATGCCCGCCAATACATTTTCGAAAATAAACTCGTAATCTCGCTCAAAACCACAATAGTTTGTGATTTTTGATGTAACGTCTCGCACGATCCCGATGAAATGATTTTCACCACCCGATATTTTGATAGCCGGCTTTATGACGAAATGGTTAAAGAATGGCTCTCCAGACTTACGAAAACTTAGGATTTCGCCATCAAATTCTGCGCCCTTGGAGAGCGAAGCGTTAATCGCGGCAATAACTTTCGGATCGGTGCCAGCGCCTTCGATGATTGCCGAAAGTGCATGATCAAGATCACCGCGATTAAATCCGGTGATGTCAAGAAACGCTTGGTTGCAGAAGGTGATCCGTTTTTCGTGATCGAAAACCATTACCCCATCCGACATGGCATCCAACATGTCGGTGTAAAATGCCTCATCCATCGTCGCACTCACCGGTCAGCATCGTTGCCAAAGCCGCTTGAAAGGAGGTCAGTGGCAGCCTTTTCACGAGTGCGTTTAAAGCAGATTTCCATTGCCATAACAAAGGACAATTGGGTCGCTACTTCAGGGCATACAGATCGCTTGACCCGATTGCCTACCTGACGGATAGACAATCCACCATGCTGTCCCAGAAGACCCGCTATGCCATTCGCGCGATGCAGCACCTTGCCGACAATTACGGCGGCGGCCCGATCCAGCTCGCCGAAATCGCCGACAAGCAGAACATTCCCGCCAAGTTCCTGACCGTGATCCTGTCCGAGCTAACCCGTGCGGGGCTGGTCGAATCCCAGCGCGGGCGCGACGGGGGATACTGGCTGGCGATCCCGCCGATCGACGTCACCTATGGCGACCTGATCCGGCACATGCGCGGCAGCCTTGCGCTGGTGCCCTGCGCCAGCCGCTATGCACACGAGAAGTGCAAGAACTGCCTTGAGGAAGGCGAATGCCGCACCCGCGCTCTGCTGCTCGACGTGCGCGACCGGACAGCGCAAATTCTCGATGGCATCCGCCTGTCCGATCCGATCACGCCCGTTCCGCCCTTCGCCCAGGATGCCGTCTGAGCGTGCAGACGGCAGTCCGTCAGAACGGCGCATAAAGCCCACCTTTCGTCCGGTGACAGAAAATCTGCGTCGTCTGTCGCATTGTCAATCGATCCACTTGAGTTTACGTCCTTGCGTGGCAGGCAACTCCCACGCAACGAAAGGCCCAATCATGGACCACAAGGACAATGGCGTTACTGACAGGGGCAATCTGCCCCCGGCGCTGGCGCTGGTTGGCGAGGCGCTTGGCCGCCTGCGCTACGGCGCGATCCAGCTGACCGTGCATGACGGCAAGGTCATGCAGATCGACATTACCGAAAGGACACGGCTGACCGATTGACCGGCCCGTGACCCGCTCAGACCCCATCATAACAGGGACCCGCAGACCGGACCGCCGGATGCCTTCCCGCTTGCAAAGGCGAGATATTATGCATCCGATTACCCTCCGCAGCGCGCTGCTGCTCGGCGCCGGCGTTGCCGCGCTGCTTACCGTTCCCGCCGCCGCTCAGAGAGCGGCTCCTGCCACCGATGATGCCGCAGCCTCGGCTGACGAGGCGCAGGCAGACAGCAATGACATCATCGTCACCGCCCGCCGCCGCTCCGAAAGCGCGCAGGACATTCCGCTCGCCGTGTCGGTGCTCGATGCGAAGCAACTGGACGAAACGGGCGCGTTCAACGTGAACCGGCTCCAGCAGCTTGCCCCGACCCTGCAATTCTACTCATCGAACCCGCGCAACACCGCGGTCAATATCCGCGGGCTGGGCGTGCCCTTCGGTCTCACCAGCGACGGGTTCGAACAGGGCGTCGGCATCTATGTCGACGATGTCTATTACTCGCGCGTCGCCTCGGCCACGTTCGACTTTCTCGATGTGGCCCAGATCGAGGTGCTGCGCGGGCCGCAGGGGACGCTCTACGGCAAGAATACCACCGCAGGCGCGATCAACATCCAGACCAACCAGCCGACCTTCGACTTCGAGGGCCGCGCCGAGGTGAGTGTCGGCAATTACAACTTCCAGCAGGCGCGGCTTGCCGTCTCCGGGCCGCTGTCGGAGACGGTTGCGGCGCGGGTCGCGTTCTCGGGAACCAGCCGCAACGGCACGATCCGCAATGTCACCACAGGCGAGAACATCCAGAGCCTCGACAATATCGGCCTGCGCGCACAGCTTTTGTGGGAGCCGACGAGCAACCTCAAAATCAAGCTGGTGGGCGATTACAACAAGCAGGATGCAGTGTGCTGCGGATCGGTGTTCGTCGGCACCGGCGCAACCCAGCGGCCACTGAACCGCCAGTTCGCCGCCCTTGCCGCCGCGCAGAACTACGCCCCGCCGTCCGCCAACCCCTTCGACCGGCTGACCGACCTCGATTCGAACCTCAATGCGGGCAACGTGATCGCGGGCGCGGCGCTGAAGATCACCTTGGACGTGGGGCCGGGCACCTTCACCTCGGTGACCGCTTGGCGGTACTGGGACTGGAAGCCCGAGAACGACCGCGATTTCACCGGGCTTTCCATTGTGGCCCTGTCGCAGAACCCTTCGCAGCAGGACCAGTACACGCAGGAATTCCGCTACGCCTACACCGGCGACCGGTTCGATTTCGTGCTGGGTGCCTTTGCCTTCAACCAGCGGATCGACACGCAGGGGACCGAAGCCCACGGTATCAATTCGAGCCGCTGGTCAATCGCGCCAAACAACCCGCTGTCGCTTGACCCGAGCGTGCTGAACGGGCTGACCGCGCGCAACACGCAGTTCCTCAAGAGCACCAGTGCGGCGCTGTTCGGGCAATTGAGCTGGAAGGTGACCGACGCCTTCACCATCCAGCCCGGGGTGCGGCTGAATTACGACAAGAAGGAGGGCTTTTATCAGCGGCGGGTGTTCACCGGCACTGGCGAGGAGTTGACCGGCAGAGAAACCGACGCGCGAAGCCGCGCCCAGCTGGGGGTGTTCCAGCCGCAGATCAGCGCGCCCGAGGATACCGACTGGAATCTCACCTACGATCTTACGCTCAGCTATGAAGTCGCACCCGATGTGCTGGCCTATGGCACCTACGCAAAGAGCTTCAAGACCATCGGGATCAACCAGAACGGGTTGCCGACCGACGCCAACGGCGAGCCGATCGCGGCGGCGGGGACGATCCGGCCCGAGACAGTCGATCACTTCGAAGTGGGCCTCAAGAGCCAGTTCTGGAACCGCAAGGCGACGCTCAATCTTGCCGCTTTCCGCACCGATATCCGCGATTATCAGGCGACCGTGAACAACGGCCAGCTCGGGGTGCTGCGCGGGTTCCTCGCCAATGCGGGCAAGGTGCGATCGCAAGGAATCGAGGCTGATTTCAGCATCCGCCCGAGCGCGCGGTTCACCGCCTATACGAACGCGGCCTATACCGATGCGAAATATGTGCGCTTCACCGATGCGCCTTGCCCGCCGGAACTGGCCGGCGGCACCACAGCCGTCCCGGGCCAGACCCCGTCTGCGCCGGGCACTCCCGGCGGCATCAGCCCGGCCAATTGCGACATTTCCGGCCAGCGCCTGCCCGGCGTGTCCAAGTGGTCGTTCTCCTTCGGGGCGGAGGGCAATGTGCCCGCCACCTTCCTCGGCAAGCCGGGCGAAGTCTATCTCGGCTATGACGGATCTTACCGGTCGAACTTCTCGTCCAACCCCTCGCCCTCGGCCCTCACCTTCGTGGACGGGTACAGCCTGTCGAACCTTCGTGCCGGGTTCCGCAGCGATGATGGGCTCAACCTGTTCGTGTGGGTGCGCAACGCCTTTGACGAGAACTATTTCGAACAGCTCTTCGTCGGTCCGGGCAACACCGGACTGATCGCGGGGCTGCCCGGCGACCCGCGCACCTTCGGCGCGACAGCCGCGATCACCTTCTAGACCTGCAAAGCCGCAGAGAGGACCGCCTCATGCCTGACTTCACCTCGCTCCTGATCGACATGGCGCCGTTCATCGCCATCGGAATGGCCGCGCAGATGATCGACGGGGCGCTGGGAATGGCCTTCGGGGTCATCACCCAGACCCTGCTGGTCAGCGCACTTGGCGTGCCGCCCGCCACTGCCTCGGCCAGCGTCCATCTGGTGGAACTGTTCACCACCGGCGCGTCAGGGGCGAGCCATATCTGGCACCGCAATGTCGATTGGGGCCTGTTCCGGCGGCTGGTTCCGTTTGGCGTGCTGGGCGGGGTGGCGGGGGCCTATGTGCTGTCGAACATCGACGCATCGGCGGCGCGGCCCTTCGTGATGATCTACCTTACCGGCATCGGCTTCTACCTGCTGTGGCGGGCGATCCGCCTGTCGAAGCCCCGGTTCGAAGACCCGCGCTACACCCGTCCGCTGGCGCTGGCAGGGGGCTTTCTCGATGCGGCGGGCGGGGGCGGGTGGGGGCCGGTGGTCACCTCTAACCTTCTGATCCAGGGCGGCGACCCGCGCAAGATCATCGGCTCGGTCAACTCCGCCGAGTTCCTGCTGACACTGTCGATCTCGATCGCCTTCATCGCCACGCTCGGCCTTGCCGCTTTCACTAAGATCACGGTCGGCCTGATCATCGGCGGGGTGGTCGCCGCGCCCTTCGGGGCGGTGCTGGCCAGCCGCGTCGGGCCCCGCTATCTGCTGCTGGCCGTGGCCATCGTGCTGATCGCAACCAGCGCCTACTCGATCTACCGGGCATGGCCGCTCATCTAAGGAACGCGTGTGGACACCGAACTGCTGCTGATCTGCGCGCTGACCGCGCTCATCAATCTGATCGGCGCGCTGGCCTATGCCGCGAGGATCGCGGGCGTGCGGACGGGGAGGATCGCGCTGAGCTTTGCCCTGTTCAACATCCTGCTGCTGGTGTCGCGCACGTCGAACGGGTTTCTCGGCCCGTTCCTCGCCAAGCGGATCGAGACCGCATTGGCGCACGGCGGGGGCGATGCGCTGATCTGGGAACTGCGTCTGGTGCTGTTCTCTGCCGCCGCGGCGGTCGCGCTCGGTATCGTGCTGGTGCCGACCGGCCAACGGCTGTTTGCGGCGGCGATCACCTTCTTTCAGGCGAACCGTTCGACCACGAAACTGTTGCTCCGCAGTGTGACCCCGGCGGGGCTCAGCACGATCCGGGATTCGGTGACTCTGCCCTCTGCGGACACGTTGCGTTCTCTCAAGCGCCCACGCGGGGTCAGCTGGAGCGTGCTTGCCGCCAATGCCGCCGCGCAGGGCCTGCTGGCGGTGGGCGTGCTGGCCTCGCTCTATGCGGGCTATCTGGTGCCGGAATTCCGCGTCACCGCCTCGCAGATGACCGCGATCGTCAACGGCTTTGCCACGATCCTGCTGTTCTCACTGATCGACCCCCAGATTTCGGCGCTGACCGATGATGTCGTGGATGGCAGCGTTTCCGAGGCGACTTTCCGCCGCGCGATGATCTGGGTATCGCTGAGCCGACTTGCCGGTACGCTGCTGGCGCAGGCGATGCTCGTTCCGGCGGCGGTTGTGATCGCCTGGGCGGCCGGTTGGATCTAGCGCGGAGGGCTAAATACCAATCCACCTGCCGCACAAACCACGAGAATGCGCAGCACCGAACAATTCCGGCCGCGATCATGAAGGCTCGGACACCGCGCTGTTTCAGCTGTCCGATGACCTCGAAGACAACCATTGGCGAACGGGGAAAGGGAGCGGCGATGCCAAAATCGGGATGGGGCGGTTTCTTTGCCTTTGCCGATCCCGAGCGTGGCTGGGCTGTCGCCTACACCATGAACCGGATGGGGGCCGATCTCATCGGCGACCCGCGCAGTTTTGCGCTTGTGGACGTCCTTTACAGGGTCCCAGACGGCACGATGTAGCGCGTTTCCAAGCCATTGGCGCCTTGCTTCCCGCTAAGATCGGCGCACTGAAATGGCAACTTTCGCCAACTTCGAACGATTGCTCAGGCAATAGCGAATGACCGCCTCTGGGCCGAGAGCTTCCGGAAGGTCCTGGGACAAAACCGTCGTTTGCCAACCCGCTTGGGAACGGCAAGTTACGTCGGGACACGCCATTCGTGAGGAGCAGAGTAGGCTCCCCGCTATTACTGAGATTGCGCACGATCCGGAACGGCAGATTTTAGACCTGCACCCGCCTAGGTTGCCATTTCGTCATTCTCGCCGCCGCAACAGCAATGGGGTGGTGGATCTTTGCAGACTCGAAGACTGACTGTGAGCGCGCCTGCCACTTCTTGGTCACGGAGACGGCAAAGCTCCACGGCATTAAGCCGCAAGCTTAAATCGTCGAAGTCATCGCGAGGATTGCAGCTGCGTGAGGCCCCCTGTTTCTTTCGGCCGCGGGCAGCTCCGTCGACGTCAGGGCGCTAGTTGCTCCATGTACGGCAGCATTGACGATGCAATCAGTTCGTAGTCCTCCGCTTCGAGAACCGATTTTTTCTTCGTGAATTCGATAACCTTCCCATTTGGGATCGTTCTGCCGTGCAAGGAAACCGTGCCAAGTATCGTCTGGGCGTCGTCGGGTCGGGATGCAACAATCAGATCGATCATGGCCCCGACATTAATCTTGTCTTGGTCCTGCTGATTTGGACTATCAACGACAATTGGCGCGAACAGCGAGTCAGAGTGCTTGTAAATGGTCTGAATGATAGCCAGGAAATGGGCCAAGACCGAGCGAGGGAGGTCGCTCCCCGTATCGGAGATAGTGGCAGGTAGCTTGGTCACCTGATCGACGTCAAAGTTCACCACATCCAACTGGTTGAGGTACGCCAATATGAAGGATGCGTAGTCCTTCACTATCTTTTCGCGACGTTCGGCTGTCCGTCGTCAGAACATTTGGCACAGGTCA
>PNJY01000110.1 GCA_013822125.1 Erythrobacter sp.
CCGCTGAAAGCATCTAAGCGGGAAGCCTCCCTTGAGATTAGGTATCTTTGAACCGTGATAGACCATCACGTTGATAGGCCGGGTGTGGAAGTACAGTAATGTATGGAGCTAACCGGTCCTAATAGTTCATATCGCGCTTGAGAGTCTGCACTATCAACGCCAGCCCTGCCTTGCAGGATTGCGTTGGTGGAGAATACTCCAGCCAGATACGCCCTTAACCACTCATACCCATGAGTGTGCATCGATTTGAAAACCCGCATCCACTGGTCCCATTGCTTGGTGGCCATAGCGTCTGTGACCCACCCGATCCCATCTCGAACTCGGCCGTGAAACCAGACAGCGCCGATGGTACTAACGCTCAAGCGTTGGAAGAGTAGGTCGTCGCCAGGCATTGCGACCAGTGGGAGCGGGGTTGACCCATTCACAAGTCAACAGGGCTGTCCCGCAAGGGCGGCCCTTTTGGCGTCTATGGTGCCCTTGGGGTTCCATAAGCGCTTCCCTCCCAGGCAACAGCCTCCGAGGGGCAGGCCTCGGACCCGCAGGGTCCGCAAGGCCGAACGGCCGCCCGCAGCGACGCGACCTTCAGGTCGCATGAGCGAGGAACGCCAAACAAGGCCCCGGCTCCGCAGGAGCCGCAAGGCCAACCGGCCGCCCGCAGCGACGCGACCTTCAGGTCGCGTGAGCGAGGAACGCCAAAACGGTATTATCGCGGGATGGAGCAGCCCGGTAGCTCGTCAGGCTCATAACCTGAAGGTCGTTGGTTCAAATCCAACTCCCGCAACCACCGCTATAGAACTCGGGGCCCCAGAGGGGCGCCGGCCCTCATCCGCAGCGAATTCGATGATCTTGCTCACATCGCCCACGATGTCGGCAATCGTCCTCCCGTAGCCTGCATGGATCGTGATCGTGTCGATCAGCGATCGCAGCACCTCGCTCGCCTCCTGACGCACCGCCGGGTCCGAAAGCGCTTCCCGCGCCTTCTCCACCTTTGCAGCATATCTCTCGAGTAGCGCAGGATGAGGAAGCACGTCGGCTCGGCGAGCGCTTTCGAGGTGACCTAACCTCTCGTTGAGTTTGCCCTTTTCAGCCTCACGTTCGCTAAGCATGGCGACGAGAGTGGGACTCACGACTCCTTGCGTGAAATTGGCGGCAAGATTTCTGATCTCGCTTTCGACGTCGCCGAGCCGGTTCCTGACGAGCTGAATCTCGTCATCGCCTGTTGATCGAAGACGCTCCACCTCCCGCTTGAATTCCAGAGCGAAGAGTTCCGCGAGTTCCCTGGTCATCAGCTGGGTCTGGATGACCCGCAGAGCCGCTTCCTCGATCACAGACTTACGGATCGAGATATCGCTGTTACACTTGCCTTCCCGCTTCCCGGCGCAGCGGTAATAATCCTTGCCATTGATGACGTAGCTCCCGCCGCAGACCCCGCATCTAATGAGGCCCGAAAGCAGATGCTTTTTGCGTGTTTGGCCTTGGGAGTTCGAGAGCGCCGGATTGGATCGACGCCGCACTTCGGCCTGGGTTCGACGCACCAGTTCCGGCTCGATTATGCGGAGCTCGGGAACGTCGACACGCACCCACTGGCTCGGGTCACGCAAGCGATACCGTCGCTCGCGCTTGTCTGAGTCAGGATCACGCCGCCATTCGCGCCGACCCCACACCAGCTTTCCGCTATAGAGAGGGTTGTGCAGGATGCCGACGTGCTTCTTCGGGTCACCGCGGATCGTCGACTGGTTCCACTTCCTGCCGCTCGGACTGGGAATTCCTTCCTCGTTGAGCGCAACCGCTATCTGGTAAGCGGACTTCCCCGCTGCGAAATCCTGGTAGATCCGCTGGACCACGGGAGCTGTCGCCTGGTCGATCTCGAGCAAGCCCTTCAGCGGCTCTCCCCTGTCGTTCATCTTCTCGACTGAGCGGTAGCCGTAGACCCGCCCGCCGGCGAGCCGACCGGCAACAACTGCGGCCTCCATTCCCCGCAAGGTCTTCTGCTGAAGGTTCTTCAGATAGATCGAGCCCATCATCGTTGCCACGGCAAACTTGATTTCGTCGAACTCGCCTTCAGTCAGTGTGTGCAGGCGAACGTTGCTAAACCGCAGTTTCTTCTGGAGCCAGGCGATGTCCTCGCCATCGCGAGCGATACGGTCGATCGCCTCACAGATCACGATTTCGACCTCGTCGTTGCGGATTTGCTGGAGCAGCGCCTTGAGACCAGGGCGATCCCGGCGATAGCCCGAGATCTCGGGATCCGTGTACGAGCAAACGACGGTCCCGCCCAGGCGCTCCACGAGAGGATAGCAGGAGCGAACCTGATCGTCGGAGGATTCCGGTTTCTGGAAGGTGGTCGAATGTCTGCCGTAGATGGCGATACGTGGCTGAGCCATGATGGATTACTCCCAGGCAGATTCTAGCCAGGCGCCGAGCCCTGCGTCCAGTGGCGGAGCTTCTCTGCCGATGCATTTTTGAGTCGCGGCTATGGCTTCCGCAGGAACGCGCTGGTTGCGTAACGCGCTGACACCTTGCAGGGCTGGTTGCGCTGAATGGTGGCATGCAATCATGAGCTTTTGCTCTGATCAATGTCGCGGATGTATTCGCGGGCAGCTTGACGCGCCATAAGCCTGACAAGAGCGCGCATCGCTTCGCTGCGCTCCAATGAGGGCACAGCAAGAGCGATCTCTGCTCTTTCCTTGTCAGTATGATGCCCGCGTGAGGTCATACTGACTTTTGGGACAAAATTTATCAGAAGGAAGGGCTGAGTGAGAAAAATCTGAATTTTTATTTATTTTTTTCGATTCCCCTCATGAGAACGGGAAGCGGCGGCGTCGGATGAAGGTTTGATCCGTTCAGATCGAGACACCTTGGTGTAATGGGCGAAGGGAGAGGTGGACTTTTGAGCCTGCCATTATCGAGCGCATCGAGAGCCTCTAGCATCCGAAACCCGGGCATTCCGTTCGTTAGATCTTTTGCGCCCTGCCCGCAGCCAACCCGCCAGGTACGGTGTAAAGCAAGAAGCCCTGCGTCCTCACGGGGCAGGGCTTCTCCTTTCTCCATGCTCGGGAGGCCGGCTCACGGGACGCTACCGTCCGATCATGCGGGCTTTCTGGACCGACGGTGTTTCGCGGCGACGGTCTCGCCGGGCTTGCGGCCGAGCCCGATCTTCTTCGCGAGATCCCTGCGCCTTTCGGCATAGTTGGGCGCGACCATAGGATAGTCGACCGGCAGGCCCCAGCGCGCGCGGTATTCCTCAGGGCTCATGTTATAATTGGTGCGAAGATAGCGCTTCAGCATCTTCAGCTTTTTGCCGTCTTCAAGGCATACGATGTAGTCAGGCTTGACCGAATTACGGACAGCGACCGCAGGCTGCGGCTTGGCTTCTTCGATAACCGGCGCTTCGCCAAGACTTGCCAAGGCCGAATAGACCTGCGTGATCAGGCTGGGCACATCCGCAACCGTCACATCGTTATTGCTGACATGAGCCGCGACAATGTCGCTCGTCAGCGTGATGAGCATTTCGTTGGGCTGATTTTCCGAATCTTGCATAAGTTCCTCGATTTCTTGATCGGCGGCGACCGATAGTTTGCTGATGCCGGAGCATAGGCAGCCTTACAACGATCCGACACTTTTCTGTGTTCAAAAGGTCGCCAGAGAGAACGATTTTTTGCCAGCTTGAGCGAAGACTGCAGCGGATCCACGAGTGGGTCCCGCACAGTCCCGCGCAGCCAAGTCGCTCCAACCATACCCCCTTGACTGCCCTGCCGTATACATTAAAGGATACGACGAAGCTTGGAGGCCCCATGACGGACATCAATGCCACGAACCGTCCATCCTCGGTTGCGGAGGCGTTGATCGAGGAAGGCGTGATGCGCCACAAAAGCGAGATTGCCTGTGCGCTTGCTACGCTCCAGATCACGAAGGCGAGGTTTGGTGTCCCCCATCCCTTGCTCGAAGCGGCCGTGGCGCGTCTGAACGACCAGCTCGAGCTGGCAGATTTTCTCTCGTCGGCACGTGCCGGGAGTCTCACCAAAAGCTGTGCGAACGTTCTGCGGCTTCTTGCGTCGAGCCGTGCGGAACACGTCAAGCTTCAGCTGCACGTCTCCCGGGTCCGCGTGGAGCCCGAGCTGAACATTGTCCGTACCGTCATGCTGCTCTCGTACCACCTTACGGTTGATGCGCTCAGCCGGCATTGTGAACCGGACGCTCCGATCCAGGTTTCGATCGCATCATCGCTAAGGAGAACTGTTCTATCCGTCGGCGCAGTCATCGGTCCGAACGATATGTCCCTGTTGCCAGGGGACCCACTTTATGAGGCTGTCGTCGCGCTGACCCTCGCGTATCGCGGCAATGTCCTCGTCCGCAGGAAGGGATCAGAACATCAAGTACGTGTCAGCTTGCCAATCCGGGCGAGATTCCGCTCAACGAACGACATGTGACATCCTCCGATCGCGGGTGAGCGATCTTTCGCCTTAGACTTATGCGGGGCCTGTTATGTCAGGCCGACGAGTTCTCGTCCTTCTGCCGTCTTGATTGTGAAGTCCGTGCCCAAAAACCGATCCGCATCCGTTGTACATAGCCACGCTACGGCCTCTGCAGCCCACTCTGCAGGAATGTAGTCGGCGTCTGTCAATCGGCTCACGGGGTTAATGCCCGAGGCCCGGATCGCCGCCTGCATGGCGCCGGCAACCGGACCCGGGCTGAGTCCGAGCGATCTGATGCCCTGCCCGCCGTATTCCTTGTGGATTTGCCGCGTGAGCATGCTCAAGCCAGCCTTCGCGGCGCAATAATGGCTCCAGCCCTCCATTGGTGCATTGGCTGCACCCGAATTGAGCGCGATAATCGTACCACCGCCAGCCTCAAGCATCGGCTGCAGCACAGCCCGCACCCCGTGGTATGCCCCGATCAGGTTGGTTTCGACTGTCGCTCGCCATGCGACCGGATCGCTGTCGGACAGCCTTGCAATAGGCTCCATCGATCCCGCGTTGTTGACGAGGATATCGATCCGACCGTGCCGGGCCAGGCATCCCTCCACCGCGGCCCTGACCTGACTGAACTCGGTGACATCACACTGCGCCGCGAAGGCAGCCGGGTTTTGCGCGTTGATCTGATCGGCCACTTGCTGAGCCGCTTCAATCCTGCGGGCGCTGACATGGACTTGAGCGCCCGCTTCGGCAAGGCGCCGCGCAATGGCGGCCCCGATCCCGCGATTTGCACCCGTGACAAGCGCGACAGCGCCATCGAGATCGATTGCTTTTCTGGTCATGGACAGGTCCTCCGAATGGAGGCCGCTGCCTATTGCCGATTATGCGTTAGATAAATCATGCCTTCTGCGATAATTCTTTGCGCATTGCGCAAAGGTGGGTCGATGGATCTGGAAGCACTGAAAACCTTCATCGCTGTCGCGCGGCAAAAGAGCTTTTCGGCCGTCGCGCGCCTGCAAGGCGTAGAGCCGTCGTCTGTGTCGCGGCTGATCGGGGCGCTTGAGCACGAACTCGGCGAACGCCTTTTTCAGCGCACCACAAGACGCCTTACGCTTACCGAGGCAGGGACGGCCTACCTTGCGCGGATTGAACCGCTGCTTGCGCAGATTGAGGAGGCGACAGAGGAGGTAAGGGCCCTTGGGCGCGGCCCGGTCGGAACGATCCGGCTGTCGACGTCTGTCGCCCTTGGGCTGGACCTGATCGTCCCGCTGCTCGGACGCTTCAAAGCCGAGTTTCCGGCGCTGAAGGTGGAGCTTGTGATGAGCGACGACTTTCTCGATCTCGTGGGCGAGGGAGTGGATCTGGCCATCCGGCTTGCTCCGAGCGTTGAGGCGAACGTAATCGCGAGCAAGCTGTTCGATACGCGCTACCATGTCGTTGCCGCGCCAGCATGGCTCGCCGCACATCCACTCAGCCAGCCAACAGACCTCGCCAATCATCGGGTTCTGCGGTTTGCGCAGCCCGGCTATCGTGATCGCTGGCTGTTCGCTCAGCCCGGCAAGGACCCGATCGCCGTAGCAATCGATGGCGACATTCTGGTGTCCAGCCCCGCTGCCTTGAAAGAGGCAGCGATCATGGGCCTCGGACCAGCCCTTCTCGCCGATTGGTCGATCCGCTCAACGATGTTGCAGGGTGACCTCGTCGACTGCTTCCCGGACTGGTCAGTAACGGCAACCGACTTTTCCACCGGTGCCTGGCTCATTTACCCGAGCCGTAAATTCCTGCCCAACAAGGTGCGGGCAACGATCGACTTCCTGCGACGGCATCTGTCGACGCCCTCGCTCTCACAATGAGACGCACGTTCCGTCGGCGGCGACCATCGTAACTCCTGCGAAATGGCGCGATATCGCCGCGAGCCCTTCGTCCAGCTTCGAGAATGAGCGATTCATGTGGTGCGAGAGCAGCAGCCGCCGCGGGACCATGTTCGCGGCCATCAGGCCGATATCGCCGGGCGAACGGTGCAGGCCGACAGGCTGGCCTTCTCCCTCGGGGATTACGTGATGCGCGATCAGCAAGTCCGGCTGTAGCCCTGATACAAAGCGATCAAAGCCACTCGAGGCGGCACTCTGGTCGCCCGCAAATACTATGATCCGCCCTCTTGTCCTGACGATATATGCAAGGCTCGGTACCACGCCGTGATGGACCGGAATGGCCTCAAGGGTCACATCCTCTGCAATCCCGATCTCTTCAACGGGCGCGTCTTCGGCATTCGTGGCCGGAACTTCGCGCACGACCAGCGGGCGGCGATCGTCACTCGCGTCGAGATAGCCACCCAGATAGGACCATGCGCCGTCATCCCGTCCGAATTGCGCCGCCAGAAACGCGCTTGTCCCAGGGAAAACGCTGCCCGCGGCGGGGCCGATTACGGGGAGGGGTTCAACGCTCTCCTCGAAGCTCCCGGAGTTAAGGATCCCGGCAAGTCCTCCCGTGTGGTCTGCATGGAAATGACTCAGCGCGATTGCGGACAGATCGCTGACCTTGAGGCCCGCTTCGCCGAACCGGACAAAGCTTCCCGGGCCGGCGTCAATCAGCAGACGCGCCCGCCCGTCGATCCACACGGCATAGCTGCTTCCTGCGCGTGAACCCTCAGCAATCGGCCCCCCGGACCCCAGCACCTGAACCCCGACTTCGGCCGCCTTGCATTGGGCCGCACCGCGCGCGGCGGGCGTGTCGCCATCAGTACTGGCATCGGCAGACCGGGGGGCCATCACAACCAGACCGCAAAACAGGGCAAGGCGTAGTTTGGTAGCTGTCATCCGCATCGCCGGACTCCATCGTGCATTGTGCCACGGACATGGCAGAGAGTTCGGCGAATTGTCTCCCAGAAAACCGGCAAGGTTCCAAAGCAAGGCGCGGTCCTTGCAATGGCGGAGGTGCCAGCGGCTGGCAAATCGAACCGGGCGCGTCTGTATCCGGCGTTCGGACTACTCGGGGGAGCGCCGGAACGCGCGTTTGCGCGTTCCTCGCCCTAGTGGGAATGGTCACGTCGCAAGGGCGGCAAACCGGGGACGAGGGGGACAGCCCTCTGTTTGTCGAGAGGACCCTGACGAGAATGTTTGACCTCGTTGCACCTTGGATGACCGCTTCTGCGCCTGCTATTGAATGGCGGGCCTAGGCTGACGACAGGCGGAACGTGGCGATCCAATCAACCAGCTAGCATCTACGCAGACCCAGTTGTTCCCGATCATCAACGGTAACGTCTGCTTCCGCCAGAAGCCGCCATACCACTTTCGGGATCGCGCGTCGGCCCGGCTCATGGCGGCTCGTGGGTGGAAACGCGAAGGTCTGGTTTCAGAACGTGAAGCAGTCAGTGATGCTAGAAATTGCAAAGGTTGGCTCGGTCAGCATATTGTCCCCTATGCAGATACGGACACTCCTACCATCCGAGGCGGACGAGGCAGCAGACCTCTTCATTGAGGTCTTTTCGGCAGATCCGTGGCGGGAAGACTGGCGAAAGATTGATGCCGAAAGGCGCATCGGCGAACTCATGGCGATACCTAGTATGATTGCCTTAGCTGCTTGGAGGGAAAGTCGCCTTCTTGGCTTTGCAATCGGAATTGCAGAGCAACAGTCGGAAGGAAAATGCCTGATAATACGCGAATTCTGCGTCTCATCCAGTGAACGCCGGAAAGGCATTGGCTTAACACTGCTCGCCGCAATTGAGGGTCGCTGCCGCGAGGAGAAGATTGAATTGGTTGGGCTATCAACCCAGCAAAGTTCGCCGGGGTTCTCGTTTTATAGGAAGCAAGGGTTTTCGCGAGTGGATGAAGAGGTTTACATGATCAAAAAGATCGAAAATACCTAACGATCCTTCGGCAATGCAAATGACTGAATACAACTCTGAGCGGGCCACAACCCAACGCCCAAACCGGGGCTGGTTTGCGAATTTCCGCCTTGGGCGAGAACCCCGTTGAAGCTGCTCGGCAGCTTTCGGGGCCGCGCATCAGCCCGGCTAATGGCCGGGAA
>PNJY01000111.1 GCA_013822125.1 Erythrobacter sp.
CGCGCGGGTGCAGCGCATCTTCAAGCTGCGCGGCGACCGGCCGCGTCATGTCGACCTCAAGAGCGCCGTGCTGCCCGATCCGATGCGCGCGGTGCTGCCGGCCGAAACCTATCGCCGCGTGCTCTAGCGCGCCTGCCCGGCGAGCAACCCGCGCCCGATTACCTGCGCCTGGATTTCCGCCGCGCCTTCGAAGATGTTGAGAATGCGCGCGTCGCACAGCACCCGACTGATCGGGTATTCGAGCGCATAGCCATTGCCGCCATGGATCTGCACCGCATTGTCCGCCGCGCCCCATGCCGCCCGCGCGGCCAGCAGCTTGGCCATTCCCGCCTCGATATCGCAGCGCGCCCCTGAATCCTTGGCGCGCGCGGCGGCATAGGTGAGCTCGCGCGCCATGACCGTCTCGGTCGCCATAAGTGCGACTTTGTCGGCGACCCGCGGGAATGCCGTGAGCGGCTCGCCGAATTGCTTGCGGCCCTGCGCATAGCCGAGCGCGAGGTCGAAGGCGTTCCACGCCACCCCCACCGCGCGCGCGGCGGTCTGGATGCGCGCGCCCTCGAAGGTGCGCATCAGCTGCTTGAAGCCCTGCCCCTCGTGGCCGCCAAGCAGACCGTCTGCGGCCACCGCAAAGCCATCCAGCCCCAGCGCATATTCCTTCATGCCGCGGTAGCCGAGCACTTCGATCTCGCTGCCTTCGATCCCTTCATCCGGGAACGGCACCGCATCAGTGCCCCGGGTCTTTTCCGCCAGCAGCATCGAGAGGCCCGCATAGCCCGGCTGCGCGGGATCGGTGCGCACCAGCATCGTCATGAGGTCGGCGCGGGCGGCATGGGTGATCCAGGTCTTCGCCCCCGTCACCCGCCAGCTGCCATCCGCCGCCCGCTCCCCGCGCGCGCGCGCAGCGGCGAGATCGGAACCGGTATCGGGCTCGGTGAACACCGCGGTCGGCAGGCACGACCCGTCGGCGATCCGGGGCAGCCACCGGGATTTCTGTTCCGGCGTGCCGTTCTCCGCAATCAGCTCGCCCGCGATTTCCGAGCGGGTGCCGAGGCTGCCGGCGCAGATCCACCCGCGCGACAATTCCTCCGAGACCACCGCCATCGCCAGCTTGCCGAGGCCGAGGCCCCCGTGGCCTTCCGGAATGCACACGCCGAACACGCCGAGCGCCGCCATCTCGGCGATCACATCCTCGGGGATCAGCGCGTCGGCAAGGTGCCACTGATGCGCATGGGGCGTGATCGCGCTGGCGGTGAAGGCGCGCATCTGGTCGCGCACGAGATCGAGCGCCTCATCGCCGAGCGCCTCGCAGGGCCGCACCCCGTCCGCCAACAGCGCGGCAAACGCGCCGCGGGTTTCAGGCGTGCTGCCCTCGGCGAGGAAGCGCGTGACCGACGGATGCGCGGCCAGCGCGCGGGCCGCGTCCGCAGTGCCGAGCGCCGCGGGACGCACCACTTCCTGCGCGCTCATCGGCAAGCCGGAGACAATCTGCGCCAAGTATTCGCCGAAGCCGATGCGCAGCGCCAGCTCTTCCGCCGGTCCGAACCGCCCCGCGCTTTCGGCCCGCGCCGCCCAGTCCGCTGTCGCCTCGAGCGCCGCGATGCTCGCCGCCACCCAGGCAAAGCCATGGACCCGGTGCTGCTCGCGCGTGAGCAGGGCCGGATCGGGCGTGCCCTGCGGCGCAACCACCGCCGCCACCGCCTGCCGCACCGCTTCGCAATAGTCCCGCGCCGCCCCCAGAGCCGCGCGCGCTGCCATCGTCCATTCGCTCATGGGCCGGTGCTAGCAGAGCCACGCGCGCACGCCAGCCCCGCAGATTGGCGGCAGATCAAATCCCTGCATGTCGGTTGCCTGTCAGAATGTTGCACAAGGGTAACACTCCTGCAGCAAAAGCCACGGATCAATCCCGAACCCTGCCAGCAGCCCTTATCACAGGGAGCTTTTGGCGTAACATCAGACGCAGCGCCACGGCTCTGGGGAACTCCAAGGCGGTGCTGGGGGCGGGCTGGGATGGACAAAAATGTCCGACTGGCCAGTCATTCGCAGGCAGAACCGTGCGGTCGCACAAAAGCCTGGGGCATAAGTCCCGGGCCGATATGAACCGCATCGCTTTGGTACGAACCGCTAGAGCCGCCCGACGCTGGGCAGGCCTTGTTCTGTTTCATCTATGCGAGGACACATGATGCGCATTAATACCACCTCCCTTCAATCGTCGTCGCGCGCCGCGCTGTCGGCGGCACTCATGTTCGCCGCCCTGACGGCGACCGCCGCGACCGCGCAGGACAGCGTCGCCGAGGAAGAGCCGGCCGCCGACGAACCGGCCGAAACCATCGTCGTCACTGGCTCGCGCATTGCGGTGGACTCCACGACTGCGCTCGCCAGCCCGGTGTCGGTTGTGACAATCGAAACCCTGAAACGAGCCGGTGAGATCGATATCACGCAGTCGCTGCGCGAAATTCCGGCCTTGCAGGGGTCAGACCCGGCCACCCTCGATAGCGCGCAGGGCTTTGCCCTGACCGGCGCAAGCACGCTCGATCTGCGGCAGCTTGGCACCGATCGCACGCTGGTTCTTCAGGACGGGCGTCGCCACGTTCCCGGTATCCCCGGCACGGCCACGGTCGATGTCGGCTCGATCCCGCAGGCGCTCATTGCGCGCGTCGATATTCTGACCGGCGGCGCATCAGGCGTCTATGGCGCGGACGCGGTCTCGGGCGTGGTGAACTACATTACCCGCACCGGACGCGATTTCGACGGACTGGAATATCGCTTCCAGACCGGGATCAGCGACAAGGGTGATTCCGAGGAGTTCTATGGCTCGGTCGCCGGTGGCGGCACCTTCAACGACGGGCGCGGCAGCGCGGTATTCGCATTCGAATACTCGGAATCGGAAGGCATCCTCAATGGCGACAGGCCGGATTTCGCCGGACCGGGCTTTGCAGACCTGAACCCCAGCAACGCTTTCCTCAACGGCCTGCTTGGGCTTGATCCGGCTGCGGAAAACGCTTTCGTCCCGGATCGCCGCCTGCCGGTTTCGAGCGCGGGATCGACGATTGCGGTTGACCCAACCCCGTTCGCATTTCCGTTCGGACAATTGTTGTCCTTCGTGAACAATTTCAATCCCGCGACAGATACAGTGCCGAACATTCCCGGCACCAATATCCCGGTGCTGCAGGTCATCGACGCCAACGGCAATGTTCGCGCTTTCAACCCCGGCATTTCGACCGGTGCTTTCAATGCCAGCGGTGGTGATGGCATCTTCATCGGCCAAACGGCCCCGGGCCTCACCTTGATCCCGGAATTGAAGCGATTCAACGCCGCAGCAGGCTTTGATTATGAGATCACCCCCAATCTCACCTTCTTTGCCGACGCGAAATTCAGCTACACCGAAACCTCCAATGTCAGCGGAATTCCGTTCTCGGATGATATTCCGATTGCGCTCGACAACCCGTTCCTGCCCGCCGCAATCAGGGCGCAGATCCCGATCCTTGACGCGCTGGACCCGGCTTCCACGCCAAGCATCTTCGTTGCGCGCGATAATGTCGGTTCAGAAACCGATTCCGGGCAGAATGTCGAACGGACAACCATCCGTGCGTCGGGCGGGCTGCGCTGGGACGCGCCGAACAGCAATGTCGGGTTCGAAGCATCCTTCAGCTGGGGCCGGACCGATGTGACCGACATCAACCGCAATACCCGCCTCAACGACCGTTATTTCACCGCGATCGACGCAGTGGCGCTGACGGCGGCGGACATCAACGGAACCAATCCGAACCTCGCCTTCGATGCGGGAAGGACGCTCAATGCCATCCGCGCCGGGCAGGACATCCAGATCAATGCTGCCTCCGCACAGGTCGGCGATATTGTCTGCCGGGCGGAAGTGACCGGGGTGCCCTCTCCGGCGGCGCTGTTCGTGGGCGGCCCGCCGCTGTTTGCGCCCGGCACTGTGATCAACGGGGTTGATGTTAGCAATCTGACCCGCCCGGTCACGTTCCAGATCGGCGATGGCCAATGCGCGCCGATCAATATCCTCGGACCGAATTCGATCAGGGGCGCGGGGGCTGAATTCGCCTTTACCGATCTGCAGGATGATATCACGATCGAGCAGCAACAGTTCCTCGCGGTACTTTCGGGCGACACCGAGCACTTGTTCGAACTTCCGGGCGGCCCGGTCGGTTTTGTCGTCGGGTTCGAATACCGCCGTGATGAATCACTGTTCGTGCCGGATTCCTTTTTCCAGATCGAACCGAATGTGGTCACCAACAATTCGGCTACGGTGAACGTGTCGCCAACCGATGGCCAGGGTATCACGGTTTACGAAGGCTTCGGTGAAATCCGCTTGCCGTTGCTCGCAGATTTGCCGTTTGTCGATTATCTCGAAGTTTCGGCCACGGGCCGTTATTCCGATTACAACACGATCGGCACGACCGAAACCTACTCGTTCGGTGCGATCTATCGCCCGGTTGACTGGTTTACCCTGCGCGGCACCCTGTCGCGAGCGGTCCGCGCGCCCAATATCGGCGAGTTGTTCAGCCCGCAGGTGGCCGCCTTTATCGGGGTGGATGCTGACCCATGTGATGAAGGCAACATCAACAATGGCAGTGCCAACCGCCCGACCAATTGCCTCGAATTCGTTGCCCCTGGATTCGATTCGTCGGACTTCCTGACGGCGTTCGTCACCGGCACGTCAGGCGGAAACCCCGACCTGATCGCAGAGACATCTGACAGCTTCACCATCGGCGGCGTATTCGAACCCAAGGGCATCCTTGGCGGGGCGCTCGATGGACTTGTCGTGATTGCAGACTACTATGACATCGAGATCACCGATGCTGTTGGCAGTCTGACCGGTGCTGCCATCGCCTCGGCCTGCGTTGACCTGCCCTCGACCGACAACCAGTTCTGCGATGCGATCCAGCGCGATCCCAACAATGGCGGGGCCATTTCGGGCTTTACCTCGGGCAATATCAACCTTGCGGTGCTTCGCGCCCGCGGGGTCGATTTTGAAGCGCGCTACACCTTCGATGCGCCCTTTGGCGATGGCGACTGGGGCCGCTTCCGGCTCCGGGCAGCCGGCACTCGCTTCCTTGAACGGTTCACCGAAAGCGACCCTGTCATCGCCCAGACCATTGCAGCCGAGCCCGATCCGCTTCAGCAAGAGTTGCTGATCGCAGACCAGGCCACGGTGAGCGACCTGCTCGGCGTGGTTGGCATCCCCGAGTGGATCGTCAATTTCGGCGTCAACTGGGAAGTCGGCAAGCTGAACATCGGCTGGACCGGCCGGTTCGAGGATTCGGCACTGCAATTCACCAATGCGGCGGCGACCGACGTTGTGATCGAAAATGGTGCGGTTGTTGTCCGTCCCAACGAGAACCTCGCCGATCCCTCGCAGCTCACCACCGGTACCGGCTTTGAACAAGACCTCAGCTTCAGCTATGATGTGCTTGATAATGTTCAATTCTTTGGTGGGATTAACAACCTGACCGACCAAGAACCGTTCCTCGGCAGCCTCGCCCGGCCCTCCAGCCCGCGTGGACGGTTCTTCTTCCTTGGGGTCTCCGGTTCGTTCTGATCCGGCTTGATCGGCAGACAAAAGGGGGCGCGAAGGCAAATGGCCTTCGCGCCCCCTTCTTGTTGTTCGGCTTGATTTCTACTCGTAGGTCCCCAGCAGCCCGCGGGCGACCACCCAGTTGTGGATTTCGCTCGGCCCGTCATAGATGCGCATGGTGCGCAGCTTGTTGCTCATGAGGTAGAGCGGCAGCTCGCGGGTCATGCCCATGCCGCCGTAAAGCTGCATCGCATGGTCGACGATTGCGTAGGCGCTCTCGGTGCAGAAGCTCTTGATCATCGAGATTTCGCTGCGGGTGTCGCGGCCCTCGTCGATCTTCCACGCGCAGTCATAGGTCATCAGCCGCATCGCGTGGATCTTGGTGGCGGCGTCGGCAATCCAGTTCTGCACCGTCTGCCGCGCCGAGAGCGGCTTGCCGAAAGTGCTGCGCTGCGGGGCGTAGTCGATCATCATGTCAAGCGCGCGCTGCGCCATGCCGATCGACCATGAGGCCATCTCGATCCGCCGCGTCCCCAACCTTACCTGCATCGGCGCAAAACCCTGACCGCGCTGGCCGAGCAGCTTCCAGCCGGGCACCCGGCAATCGTCCAGAGCGATCTCGTAGGTCGCCGTCCCGTCGATCATCGGGATCTTGCGGGTGACATTGAAGCCGGGCGTGCCCTTGTCGACGAGGAAGGCCGACATGCCGTTGCGGCCATTGGGGTTCTTGTCGGTGACCGCCATGAGGATGGTGAAATCGGCCTCGGCGCCCTTGGTGATCCAGATCTTGCGGCCGTTGATGATCCAGTCGTCGCCGTCCTGAACGGCGGTGGTGCGCATGCCTTGCGGGTCGGCGCCCGCGCCGGGTTCGGAAATGCCGATCGCGGAGATGGTTTCGCCGCGCACATAGGGCTCGAGATAGGCTGCGCGCTGGCGCTCGTCGGCGGCGACCATCAGCATCCGCAGGTTGGGCGAATCGGGCGGGAGGTAATAGGGAACGACGGTCTTGCCGAGCTCCTCGGAGACGCCGACCATCGCCACCATGGGCAGGTTCATGCCCCCCACTTCCTCGGGCGCATCAAGGCCCCACAGGCCCAACTCGCGGCTCGCGGCATCCACCTTGGCGGTCTCCTCGGGGGTCAGGTAGGTGCCCTGGCCGATATTCTCGCGGGCAATCACCGCCTGTTCGAACGGCATCAGCTGATCGCGCACGAACTTGCCAACCAGCTCCTTGAGCATCTGGTGTTCGTGATCGAGCTCGAAATTCATGTGTCTCTCGTCCCTGTCCTGCATGGGTCTGCGGTGCCCCTGACACCACAGATTACGTCACCACAGATTGCGGGGTCTGTCACCCATCCGATTGCACAAGCAGCGGTGCGGCAAGCCAGCCGAAGGCGACCAAGACAGGATGGCTTGACGCAAGACAGGAATCTTCATACCTTCTCATTTGCAAACCTTCTGACTTTTGCAGATATTGGGAGAGGGACATGCCGAGTCGGCTGATCGTGTCGCGGGAACTCGCTGACCTGTTCCGCCTGTTCGCCCATGGCGATCGTCTCCGCCTGATCGAGGACCTGCGCGGCGGTGAAAAGGACGTGACCGGCATCGCCCAGTCGCTCGATCTGCCCGCCACCCGCGTCTCGCAGCACCTCGCGCTGCTGCGCGCCCAGCGGCTGGTCGAAGAACGCCGCGACGGGCGCAACCACTTCTACCGCCTCGCCCATCCGCATCTGGCCGACTGGGTGCTCGACGCCCTGCCCTTCATCGACATCCGCCAACGGCTGGAAGACGCCGACCATATCGATACCGCGCGCGCCCTGTGGGGCGTGGCGGACCGGAACCCCCACTGAAAGGATACCCCCGATGCCCCATTTCGCTCACGGCGTGGTCAAGTTCCAGCGCGAGGTCTTCCCGGAAAAGGCTGAGCTGTTCGAACGGCTTGCCACCGGCCAGAGCCCCGAGGCGCTGTTCATCACCTGCTCGGACAGCCGGATCGAGACCGCGATGCTCACCCAGACCGATCCGGGCGAGCTGTTCATCTGCCGCAATGCGGGCAACATCGTGCCGCCGCACACCAACCAGACCGGCGGGATGACCGCCTCGATCGAATTCGCCCTCGGCGCGCTCAAGATCCCGCATATCGTGATCTGCGGCCACACCGAATGCGGGGCGATGAAGGGCGCGATGAACCGCGCCGGGCTCACCACCCTGCCGCATGTGCGCGAATGGCTGGGCTATGCGCAGGGCGCGGTGGACATTACCGAAGCGATGGGCGCCGGGCTCGACCCCGAAGCCAAGATGCGCATGCTGCTCGAACAGAACGTCATCCTGCAGCTGCAGCACTTGAAGACCCATCCCACGGTCGCGGTCGCGCTGGCGCAGCGGGCGGTGACGCTCCACGGCTGGGTCTATGACATCAAGACCGGCGAAGTCTCGGCCTATGACGAGGCGAGCATGAGCTGGATTTCGGTCGAGGAACGCTATGCCGCCGACCTTGCCGGATCGATGCTTCACAGCCACGCCTGCTGATCCGGGCCTGCGCGGGCTGCCCCAAATCCGGCCCTCGCCTGTCCCCAGCCTCCTCCCTTACCCCGCACTGGAGCTTCCCCCATGCTCGCTGCCTCTTCCGAACGTCCGTCCTCTGCCGTGATCGGGCGGGATTTCCTCGCCTCGATCGTGGTGTTTCTGGTCGCCCTGCCGCTGTGCATGGGGATCGCGATCGCATCCGGCGCCCCGCCCGCGCTGGGCCTCATCACCGGGATCGTCGGCGGGCTA
>PNJY01000112.1 GCA_013822125.1 Erythrobacter sp.
GCCATCAACGTCAGTCCTGCAAACGGGCTTGCGTTGGGGAGGATCCTCTCTGGCCAGATCAATCGCCCGTTCCCTTGATCGGGAACAACAAGAAATGCATCGATTTAACCCGTATCCGCCTGCTTCATTGCTTGGTGGCCATAGCGCCTGTGACCCACCCGATCCCATCTCGAACTCGGCCGTGAAACCAGGTAGCGCCGATGGTACTACCGCTTAAGCGTTGGAAGAGTAGGTCGTCGCCAGGCATTGCAGCCGGCGGGTACGCGGTAGAAACCCATTCATGATGCCAAAGGGCCGCCCTGTTTAGGTCGGCCCTTTTGGCGTTTCCGGCGCAAGTCGGCGAAGCAAGGTCCCAACCGGACCCGGCGGGTCCTCAAGGCCGAGCTGACGGATGTCGGCGCTGGCGACTGAAGCCGGCAAAAATGGTGACGCGGGGTGGAGCAGCCCGCCAACCGGTTTGCGATGCAAATCGGATAAACAAGTAGCTCACGGGCTGCCTCGCGCAGCCTGGAAATGGTGACGCGGGGTGGAGCAGCCCGGTAGCTCGTCAGGCTCATAACCTGAAGGTCGTTGGTTCAAATCCAACCCCCGCAACCAGCATCAGCGAACCGGCCTCGCCGCCCTTGTGGGCGGCGGGGCCGTTTGCTTTCGGGGGGGCAGGGCAGTTGAACGTGGACGGTCATTTCGACCTTGACGTCAAGAACCGCACTTCAATTCAGACAGAGATCCTTGAACGAAACTTTGTTTCGCGTGCGCGCTGGATGGTCGGAACAGCTAGTGCCGATCAGGTCGGGCCACCCGGCTCATCCAGTCCTGCCAGCACCTCGTAAGCCAATACAGCGCCGGCGAGGGCCGCATTCAGCGAATCGGCGCGCCCGCGCATCGGCATGGTCACGCGCAGGTCGCAGGCGGCTTCGTATCCTTCTGGCAACCCCTGCGATTCATTGCCGACAAGGATGAAGCACGGCGCGGCGTAGGGCGCGCCGCGATATGGCACCGCTTCACGCAGGCTCGCAGCGACGAGTTGACCTGTGCCGGAGCGTAACCACGGGAGGAACTCCTCCCAGCGCGCCCGGGCAATCCGCTGGGTGAAGATCGCCCCCATGCTTGCGCGCACCGCCTCGACACTGAAGGGATCGGCGCAATCGTCGATCAGGATCAGCCCGCCTGCGCCCACCGCATCGCCGGTGCGCAGCATGGTACCCAGGTTGCCAGGATCGCGCAGTTCCTGCGCCACCAGCCAGATCGGTGCGGCGGTGCGGTCAATCTGTCCCAGTGTAGTGTCAAATTCTGCGAATACCCCCGCCACCGCCTGCGGGTTCGATTTTCCGGTGATCTTGGCGAGGATGTCGGATGTGGTTTCGATCACTTCGCCGCCGGCCGCCATGACGTCGTGCTCAAGTGCGTCCAGCAACGGATGCGGATCGCGGCCGGAGGCCATTACCAGCATTTGCGGCACATGGCCGGTTTGTCGCGCGTCGGTGAGCAGTCTCAATCCTTCGGCGAGGAATGCGCGCTCTTGCCGGCGGTGCTTCTTGTCGCGCAGCGAGCGCAGATATTTGACTGTCGGGTTGGAAAAACCGGTGATTTTGCGGCGCATTGCTTAATTCCGCCTGTCCTGAGTCCCTCGAAGGATCACTCTTCACCGAATCCGTCTTCGACCATGGCACACAGGTCTGCGAACACGGCCTCGGCATTGGTGCCCGCAACGATCAGGTCGATCGCATCGCCTTTGGCCGCGCCCAGCATCATCAACCCCAGGATCGATCCGCCTTCCGCCTCGTTGCCGTCCTTGGCGACCCGCACCCTGGTGTCATTTGACAACTGGCTGACGGCATTGACGAATTTCGCGCTGGCACGCGCGTGCAGTCCGCGCTGGTTCACGATGGTCAGGGTCCGGCGCAGCTCGTTCACGATGCCTTGATTTCCTGCGCCAGGAATTCTGAGGCGACGGTGATATAGTTGCGGCCTGCCTTCTGCGCGGCCTCGACCGCTTCGACCACGCCCATGCATTTGCGCGCACCGGCCAGACGGATCAACATCGGCAGGTTGATCCCGGCAATCACCTCGACACGGCCGGCATCGAGCAGCGATATGGCGAGATTTGATGGTGTGCCGCCAAACAGGTCGGTCAGAATTATCGCACCCTGACCCTTATCGACCGACGCGATCGCTTTTGCAATTTCCTTGCGCCGTTGCTCCATGTCGTCGCTGGGGCCGATACAGACGGTGGCCACGCTATCCTGCGGACCCACGACATGTTCCATCGCGTGAACGAATTCCTCGGCCAGACGGCCGTGCGTTACCAAAATCAGTCCGATCATGTGCGAAAACCGGGTCCGTTACTTTCCAAGTTGCGACACCGTCTGCTTGTTTGCCGATTGGTCAAGGCTCCATCCCCTCAATCTCGTCAGCCGCGGGCGAGCCGAGATTGCGGTGGCGGACAGTGGGCGAAAATCCAGCCTCGCGCAAGCCTCGCGCCAATTCCTCGGCGGTAAAAACCGAACGGTGTCTGCCCCCTGTGCAGCCGAAAGCAATGTGGACATAACTTTTCCCCTGTGCCTGATAACGTGGCAGCAGTGTTAGCAGCAGGTCGTGGATCTTGCCGAAGCTGGCCGCAAATGCCTCGTCAGAGCGGATGTGGCTGGCCACGGCAGCGTCCAGCCCGGTCAGGTCGCGCAACTGCGGCACCCAGTGGGGATTGTCGAGAAAGCGCATGTCGAACACCAGATCGGCAAGCGGCGGCATGCCCCGGGCAAAGCCGAAACTCGAAATCGTGAGGTTGAGCGATTGGCCGCCGTTTGCGCCATAGCGCTCGCGGATCGCCTGTTGCAGCTGGCTCGCGCTCAAGGCGCTGGTGTCGAGCACCATGTCGGCCCAGTTGCGCAAGGGTTCGAGCAGTTCGCGCTCGGCCCTGATGCCGTCAGCCAGTGGGCGGTCCTGCGCCATCGGGTGCCTGCGGCGGGTCTCGTTGTAGCGTCGCTCAAGCTCGCCCGTTGCGCAATCGATGAACAGCGATGTAAGCGTGGTTGCGGGGCGCCTCGCAATCTCGCCGGCCAGGGCGATGATCTCGTGTGGGACAAAGCCCCGAGTGCGCGAATCGAACCCGATCGCCAAAGGTGCCGACTGCTCGTCGCCGGCCGCAACCAGCCGTTTGAGCATGCGCACGGGAAAATTGTCGATCACTTCCCAGCCCAGGTCCTCGAGCACCTGCAGCACGGTCGTCTTGCCCGCTCCGGCAAGTCCCGTCAGCAGCAGGATACGCTGCTGACCCTGACCGGTGGTGGCATCATTGCCAGACATGGGGTCTCCCGAATTCATGATGGGTTCGTGCTCTGACCAATGGCGGGCAATCCATGAATTCGCAACGCCCACTCGGCGCGCAGCACCTGAATGGCATCGCCGGGAAAGAATGCCAGCGAGGGAACGCTTGTGCCTTCCAGCGTCACGGTTTCGGCAGCCTCGACAAAACGCGGCGCATCGCGCGATAGCTGGAGCACGAGCGAAACGGGTGCGGACGCGGTTGGCAGGGTGATGATGCCCACGTTCCTTACCTCAAGCAGTCCCGCGATATTGGGCGGGGGCATTGCAATCACGCGATCTCCGCTGCGGGCGAGGGCGACACCGTCGTCGCCGATAAGCGTAGCTCCCCTGTCGATCAGCGCCAGCGCCAGACTGGTCTTGCCCGAACCGGGAGGCCCGATGATCAGCACTGCCCGGCCACCAATTGCGACCGCGCTACCCTGTATGACCGAGGAGGCCTTGACCATCGCGATGTCAACCTGCCGCTGCGGGCAATTCGAGCCGCAGGCACGCCCCGGTCTGGCCGTCGCTACGGGCATGCGCGGTCAGGCTCCCCTCATGCGCTTCGACGATGGCGCGGGCAATCGCCAGCCCCAAACCGCTGTGATTGCCGAAATCTTCACCTTCCGGACGATCGGAGTGAAACCGCTCGAACACCTTCTCGCGCGCGTCATCGGGAATGCCGGGGCCATGGTCGCACATCTCCAGCACGACCCTCCCGGCCCTGCGCGTGATGCCAACTTCGATGACGGCACCCGGTGGTGAAAAGCTCTCGGCATTGTCGAACAGGTTTTCAATCACCCGCTCCAGCCTCGCTCCGACTCCGCTTACAACCGGTAGTCCGCCCGAGGTGCGCAACTCGATGCGCGATCCGGCGCGCGCCTCTGAATTGTCCGCGCGGCTTGCGCGTGATCCGACTATGGCATCGACCAACTCGGCCATGTTGATATTCTCCAGCGTCGCGCGCGACATTTCCGCATCGATCCGGCTGGCATCGGAGATCTCGCTCACCAGCCGGTCGATCCGGCGCACGTCGTGCGTGGCGATGGCGATCAGTTCATCGCGCAGGCGCGAATCCTCAAGGCGAGAGAGCGATTCGATCGCGCTGCGCAGCGAAGCCAGCGGGTTCTTGATTTCGTGCGCGACATCCGCGGCAAAGCTGTCCACCGCGTCGATCCGCTGCCGCAGCGCTGCGGTCATGTCCGAAACCGCGCGGGCCAGAAGCCCGATTTCGTCGCGACGTTCGGGCAGGCGCGGAACCTCCACTTCGCGTTCGCGCCCCTGTCGGACCAGCACTGCTGCACGCGCGAGTTGGCGCAATGGCAGCACAATCGTTCGCGCCAGGAACAGCGACATCAGGATCGAAGCCGCCATCGCAAGAAAGACTGCCACGCCTAATGTAGTGCGGGCCGAACGCACCTTTTCGGTAATGTCCACCACGTTGCGCGTCGTCAGCAGCGTCGCACCACGCAATCCGACCGGAGCTGCCGTATTGATGACGGAAGTTCCATCGGGTGCCCGGCGCAGTTCGATCTGCGAAACGCCTTCAGCCCGCGCGCGCACCAGTTCGGGCCAGGCATCGGCCTCCGATTGCTCGGGCTCTATATAGGGAGCGACTGGATCGGCACCGACGATCGTATCGACCAGCCGATCGAGTCCGCGGGCGACATCCTCGCCGAAAGCATCGTCCCTTGGGTCGTTGAAGGAGAACGGGAAGGGCGGGCCGTCGAGCGCAAAACTATCTGCCCACAGTCGCCCTTCGGCATCGAACATGCGCAGCCGCATCTTCTGTTCGCGCCCGATCTGGACCAGCAGCGCCTCCTGCCGTTGGCGGGTCGCGCCGGCTAGTGCCTCGGCGGTGATCTGCGCCTCGATCCGGGCGAGCTTGTAGCGCTCGGTCAGCAACTGCTTGCGATAGGTGTCGAGGTAGAAGATGCCGCCGCCTAGCAGCACCAGCGGCAGGACGTTCATCACCAAAATGCGCCAGGTCAGGGACAACCCGACGCTCCAGCGCAGCGGTGGAAGTTTTTCGCTCAACCGGTTCCAGCCCGCGCGCTCAGCCATCGGAGAAGCTGTATCCCGCGCCGTATAGCGTCTCGATCGAGGAGAAGGCCGGATCTACCACGCGGAACTTGCGCCGCAATCGCTTGATATGACTGTCCACGGTGCGGTCATCGACAAAGACATCGTCAGGATAGGCGGCATCCATCAGCTGGTTGCGGCTCTTGATCACGCCAGGCCGTGCTGCCAGTGCCTCGAGAATGAGAAATTCGGTAACCGTCAGCGAGACCGGTTTTTCGTCCCACGTAACCTTGTGCCGCGCCGGATCGAGGCGCAGCCGTCCCCGTTCGAGACTTGGCGGATCGGATATTTCCGGTTCTCCGTTCCCGTCGAATAGCTGGACAGGGGCCGATCGGCGCAGGATCGCGCGAATGCGGGCGACCAACAATCGCAGGCTGAAGGGCTTGGCAATATAGTCGTCTGCACCAAGCCCCAGACCCAGTTCCTCGTCGCGCTCGTCGTCCTTGCTGGTCAGGAAAATGACCGGCAGCTCGGATGTGGCGCGCAATCTGCGCAGCAGTTCAAGCCCATCCATCTTTGGCATCTTGATGTCGAACACTGCCAGATCTGGCGGATTTTCGACCAGCGCTTTCAATGCGGTCGCGCCATCGGAATAGAGGCGGGTCACGAAACCTTCGGACTGCAGGGCGATGGAGACCGTGGTCAGAATATTGCGGTCATCATCGACCAGTGCGATGACCACGTCTTCGGGTCCGTTCGCACCATCGCGTTCCGCATTGATCATGTCCGTTCCCTTTCGCGTGCGATGCCGCGACTGACTAGCCTTTCTCGCCGCATGAAACAACGCGGCCGTCGGAGCTCACGGACAGGCCAGAAATCATGCCGCGGCGTTTGACGGTTCGGATCGACCTGACTATGGGACCCACCGAACCATTGCGCATTCGTATGCAGCTTCGTGCAGACCGGCGTGACTTGGGCTTCCATCCGGCCATTGTTCGCTGCCGGAACTATTGCAGGAGAACCGCGTGTCTATTCCACTTGCCCGGTTGCTATCAAGCCAGGGAATTGATACCAAAGCAGAAATTCACGCCAACCTCGGCACCGCGCAGCTTGTGGAAGAGGCGCTGAAGAACGGTGAAGGCGCGCTGTCCCGGCACGGCGCTCTGGTCGTCAAAACCGGTGCCCACACCGGGCGTTCGGCAAAGGACAAGTTCATCGTCCGCGATTCGGAAACCGAGGACAGCGTGTGGTGGGGCAGGGTGAACGTCCCGATGACGCCCGTACATTTTGCTGCGCTGAAGCAAGATTTCCTTGCAGCGCTGAGCCGGGCTGGCAGCCTTTATGTTGCCGACCTGTACGGCGGTTCTCAGAAAGAGAACCAGGTCAATGTGCGGGTGATCAACGAGCTCGCCTGGCACAATCTGTTCACGCGCACGCTGCTGGTGCGGCCCACTGCCGATGAACTGGCTTCGTTCGTGCCCGAGTACACCATCATCGATCTGCCCAGCTTTCGCGCCGACCCTGCCCGGCACGGATGCCGCAGCGAAACCGTGGTTGCAGTGAACCTCAGTGAAAAGCTGATTCTGATCGGCGGCACCGCCTATGCTGGCGAGATCAAAAAGAGCGTGTTCAGCATTCTCAATTATCTGCTCCCTATCAAGGGCGTGATGCCGATGCATTGTTCAGCCAATATCGGGGCCGACGGCAAGTCCGCAGTGTTCTTCGGACTTTCGGGAACCGGCAAGACCACGCTTTCGGCAGATGCCAGCCGCACGCTGATCGGCGACGACGAGCACGGCTGGTCGGACACCGCCGTGTTCAATTTCGAGGGCGGCTGCTACGCCAAGATGATCCGGCTGTCGGCCGAAGCGGAGCCGGAAATCTACGCCACCACCCGGCGTTTCGGCACGGTGCTGGAAAATGTCGTGATGGACCCGGAAACGCGCGAGCTTGATCTCGACGACAATTCACTCGCGGAAAACACGCGCGGTGCCTATCCGATCGACTTCATCCCCAATGCCAGCGCTGATAATCTGGGCCCCGTGCCCAGCAATGTCATTATGCTGACTGCCGATGCCTTTGGCGTGTTGCCGCCGATCGCGCGGCTGACGCCCGATCAGGCAATGTATCATTTCCTCTCGGGCTATACCGCCAAGGTCGCCGGCACTGAAATCGGCGTGACCGAGCCGGAAGCGACCTTCAGCACGTGCTTCGGTGCACCATTCATGCCGCGCCATCCCAGCGTCTATGGCAATCTGCTCAAAGAACGCATCGCCAGAGGCAACGTCGCCTGCTGGCTGGTCAACACCGGCTGGACGGGGGGTAAATACGGGGTAGGCCAGCGCATGCCGATCAAGGCGACGCGCGCTCTGCTCAATGCCGCACTCGACGGTTCGCTCAACGCGGCGCAGTTCCGCAAGGATCCCGTTTTCGGGTTCGAGGTGCCAGTATCGGTTCCGGGCGTCGACGCATCGATCCTTGATCCGCGTGCGACATGGTCCGACAAGGATGAATATGATCGCATGGCGCAACGGTTGGCGCGGCTGTTCATCGACAACTTCGCCGAATTCGAAAGCCATGTGGATGAAGGGGTACGTCAGGCTGCGCCCCGCACTGCGGTTACCGCCTGATATCCTCACCAGTTGGGAGAGAGGCCCCGCACGCGAGCATACGCGGAGCGGGGCCCGTTTCCCAGCGTACCTGATCCTCAACGCCTATTGTTGCGGTAATGCGGAAGTTCCGGTCAGCGGCTGAGGGTTTCTTCCGGGCCCTCGTCGACCTCGGGCAAAACAGGCACAACGATCTTATCAAGTCCGAACGGCTGCCCTTCGGGCGCATTGCGCAAGGCGGCGATATAGGCTTGCGCCTGGCGGGCCAGGCCGCCGCCATGCGGGTCGTTTGCAACCGACAGCAGGCTGTTGACCGCAATGGCGATCTTGCCTTCCGAAGCCTGCATGAAACCCACACTCATCCAC
>PNJY01000113.1 GCA_013822125.1 Erythrobacter sp.
TGGGCGAAGGCGTCGAGGAAAAGCTGACGGGCCGCCTGCACGGCTTCCGCCGCGGCGTCACCCGCTATCCGATTCCCGGTGCCCTGGTCTATCCGGCAACGACGTCCGATCTCAGGCAGGTCTATGCCAGCGACGGGCGCGCCAATATCCAGGTCGGCACCGTCTTTCCGACCAAGGACATCCGAGCCGGGCTTTACGTCGATGCGATGCTGGGCAAGCATTTTGCGCTGCTGGGATCGACCGGCACCGGCAAATCGACCAGCGCGGCACTGATCCTGCACCGCATCTGCCAGGCCGCGCCCGAAGGCCATGTGGTGATGGTCGATCCGCACGGCGAATATGCCGCCGCGTTCCGTCAGACCGGCATGATCCTCGACGTGTCGAACCTGCAGATGCCCTATTGGCTGATGAATTTCGAGGAGCATTGCGAGGTGCTTCTCACCAGCGACGGCAACGAACGGCAGGTCGATGCCGACATTCTTGCCAAGTGCCTGCTGAGGTCGCGCGCGAAGAACCGGCTGGCCGAGCACCTGGGCAAGATCACGGTCGATTCGCCGATTCCCTATCTGCTGTCAGACCTTTCTAACGAAATCCAGAACGAGATGGGCAAGCTCGACAAGGCAACCTCGTCGGCGCCCTATATCCGCATCAAGACCAAGCTCGACGAGCTGAAGGGCGATCCGCGCTACCAGTTCATGTTTTCGGGAATGCTTGTGGGCGATACCATGTCCGAATTCATCGCCAAGGTGTTCCGCATGCCCGGTGATGGCAAGCCGATCTCGATCATCGATGTTTCGGGCGTACCTTCGGACATCACCTCCACCGTGGTGGCGGTGCTCAGCCGGCTGGTATTCGACTTTGCCATATGGGGCCGCGAGGAAAAGACCCGGCCGATCCTGCTGGTGTGCGAAGAGGCGCACCGTTATGTGCCCAACGAAAAGAACGCCGATGGATCGTCGGTTGGCCGCATCCTCAGCCGGATCGCCAAGGAAGGCCGCAAATACGGCATTTCGCTGGGGCTGATCACGCAGCGCCCGTCCGATCTTGCCGAAGGCGTGTTGTCACAGTGCGGCACGATCATCTCGATGCGCCTCAACAACGATCGCGACCAGGCTTTCGTCAAGGCGGCCATGCCCGAAGGTGCGCGCGGGTTCCTCGATTCGATTCCCGCGCTGCGCAACCGCGAATGCATCATCTGCGGCGAGGGCGTGGCGATCCCGATCCGCGTGGTGTTCGACAACCTTGAGGAAAACAAGCGTCCGGCGTCCGAAGATCCGAGCTTCGTCGATCTGTGGAACCAGAGCGGGGGCGAGGAAGAGACGGTGGACCGCGTGGTGCGCCGGTGGAGAAGCCAAGGTTGATCCTTGCTTTTCGCTCCCACATCCGTGGGAGCGTCCTCGCGGCTATCCCTCCTTTCAGTCGGGCCGCTGCGGGCGCCCGGTCGGGCTTGCGGTCGCTGCGCGACCGATTTGTGGCCCTTTTCTCGTCATTCCCGCGAAAGCGGGAACCCAGTCACGTTCCGCGCGTATCACCGTACAGATGGATATGCAGCCGGTCAGACAGGTGAAAGCCGTGTTCGAGGCATAGCGGGGCCAGCCAGGCCTCGCGCGTGCGCAGCGTGGCGCTGTCGGTGCCCTCGGGCATCAGGAACACCTGGCCGGGGCGGAAGCGATAGCGGCGCTGGAGCGCCAGCACTTCCTCGACATCGCCGGGCGCCGCAATCACGAATTTGAAGAACGCACGCGGGTCACTGGCCCAGGCGTCGAGCCGTTCGGGGATCAGCGCGAGGTCCGCCGGATTGCCGCTGTGCGCGAGCTTGGGGCTGACATTGTATTGATCGACGCGGATATCGAGCCGCGCGGGTGGCTGGACCGTGCCGTTGGTTTCGATCTCGACCGACATATCAGGCAGCAGCTCGAGCAGCTCAGCGAGCGCGCCCGCCTGCAGTAGCGGCTCGCCCCCGGTTACGACCAAGCGTTTTTGCCTCAGTGCCGCGATCCTTGCCGCGACATCGGCCACGTCCAGCGTGACCTGGTTGGCCTTGCGTTCGAAGGTCTCGCCGCCACGGTGCGGGCGGTTGTCGCCCTCGAAATGCCAGGTGTAGGCGGTGTCGCACCACACGCAGGCAAGGTTGCAGCGCGATAGCCGGACGAAAGCGACCGGCATTCCCGCCGATGGCCCTTCACCCTGGAGGCTGGCGAAGATTTCCGGCTCGCCGGGGGAAGTTGTGGCGAGGGTTAGCACCTTATCCTCCCCGGAACGGGGAGGGGGACCGCCCGAAGGGGGGTGGAGGGGCACATTATGGACGCGTGCCCCTCCACCATGCTGCGCATGGTTCCCCTCCCCAATTTGGGGAGGATAATCATCCCAACCTTGCCAGAGCCGCGCGCAGCCGTTCGGCCTCGGCGGCATGATGCGTATGGTCGGCGCGGGCCTTCTCGACCGCCTCGGGCTTGGCACGTTCGACGAAGGCGGGGTTGGACAGGCGGCCTTCGAGCGATTTGGCTTCCTTTTCCGAGGTTTCGAGCGCCTTGGCGAGCCGCGCCTTCTCGGCGGCGATATCAATAATGCCTTCGAGGGGGATGACGATATTAGCATCGCCCGCACCGATTTGCATTGCCGCGCCCGCTGGTGCTGGCTCAAAGCGAATGCCGTTCAGCCGCGCCAGCCGTTCGATCGCGCCGGGATTGCGCTCGATGATCCCGCGAGTGGCTTGCGAAGGTGCAGGCAGAAACGCCTCCAGCCGGGCACCCGGTGCAATGCCCAGTTCGTTCTTTGCCGTGCGGATGGCGCTGGTGAGGCCGATCACCCATTCGACCTCCGCTTTCGCCTCGGCATCGACGCTGGCCTGCGGTTGCGGCCAACTCGCAACGATCAGCTCATAGGGCCGCTGCCCCTGCGCGTGCCACAGTTCCTCGGTGATGAAGGGCATGAACGGGTGGAGCATGACCAGGATCTGGTCGAGCACCCAGCCGGCGACTTCGCGGGTTTCCTGAACAGCCGCTCGTGCTGAGCTTGTCGAAGTATGAGCGGCATCCGAATCCGACCCTTCGACAGGCTCAGGGCGAACGGATTCGGAAGCGAACACCGGCTTCACCAGTTCCAGATACCAGTCGCAGAAGGTATCCCACACGAAGTGGTAGATCGCATTGGCCGCCGCATCGAAGCGCAATTCGGCCATTGCCTGCTCAAGCAGGCGGAGCGTTTCCACCACCTCGCCCACGATCCATTTGTTGACCGCGCTGGTGGCGGCAGGCGCTGGGAGCGATTGCGATGCGCCAATGCCATTTGCCTGGCAGAAACGCGTGGCGTTCCACAGCTTGGTGGCGAAGTTGCGGTATCCCTCGACCCGGCGTTCATCCATCTTGATGTCGCGGCCCTGGCTTTCCATCGCCGCCATGAAAAACCGCAGCGCATCGGCCCCGTACCGGTCGATCAGGCCCAGCGGATCGACCACATTGCCCTTGGACTTGGACATTTTCTGCCCGTCCGGCGCGCGCACGAGCCCGTGGAGATACAGGCGCGGCCACGGGTTCTGCCCGGTCATCGCCTGGCCCATCATCATCATCCGCGCGTCCCAGAAAAACAGGATGTCGAAGCCTGAAATAAGGAGCGAGTTTGGGTAATGGCGCTTGAGCAGCGGCGCGTTTTCGTCGGGCCAACCCAGCGTCGCAAACGGCCACAGCGCCGATGAGAACCAGGTGTCGAGGACGTCGGGGTCGCGGGTCAGCGCCACGCCTTCCCCGGCGAGTGCCTGCGCCTCCTCTGCCGTCTCCGCGACGAAGATGTTGCCAGCCGCATCAAACCAAGCCGGAATCCGGTGGCCCCACCACAGTTGGCGGCTGACGCACCACGGCTGGATATTCTCCATCCAGTTGAAGAAGGTCTTCTCCCACGCCTTGGGCACGATTTCGACCGCGCCGCTGCGCACCGCTTCGATCGGCGCCTTGGCGAGTTCGGCGGCGTTCACATACCACTGGTCCATCAGCATCGGCTCGATCACGACCCCGCCGCGATCGCCGAATGGCTGCGCGATGACCTTGTCCTCGACCTCGATCATCAGGCCCTCGGCATCGATTTGCGCAACCACCAATTTGCGGGCTTCGTAGCGGTCGAGCCCGCGAAACTCGTCGGGAACCAGGTTGAGCGCATCGATCTCGGCGGCATCGACCGCTTCCCCGCGAGCAATGGCCAGGGCCCGCTCGGCCGCTTGCGCATAGGGCGCGCCGTCGCTGCGCATGGCCGCGCTTTCGTCCATCAGGCGATACATCGGTATGCCGTTGCGCTGGGCAACGCCAAAATCGTTTTCGTCATGCGCGCCGGTGATCTTCACCGCGCCCGATCCGAAATGGGGATCGGGATACTCGTCGGTGATAATCGGGATCAGCCGCCGATGTTCCTTTGGACCGACCGGGATTTCGCACAGCTTGCCCACGATCGGGCGATAGCGCTCGTCATCGGGATGCACCGCCACCGCACCGTCGCCCAGCATGGTTTCAGGCCGGGTCGTGGCGATCGAGATATAGTCGCGCTCTTCCTCAAGCACGACGTTGCCGTCGGCATCGCGCTCGACATATCGATAGGTCTGCCCGCCTTCGAGCGGATATTTGAAGTGCCACATGTGTCCGGGCACCTCGCGCGTTTCGACCTCGAGGTCCGAAATCGCGGTCTTGAGCTTCGGGTCCCAGTTGACCAGCCGCTTGTCGCGATAGATCAGGCCCCGGTTATATAGGTCCACGAAGACCTTCGTCACCGCGCGGGTGAAATGCGGGTCCATGGTGAATTGTTCGCGTGACCAGTCCATCGAACAGCCCAGGCGGCGCAGCTGGCGCGTGATCTGCCCGCCGCTCTCGTGCTTCCATTCCCACACCTTCTCGACGAATTGCTCGCGCGTGTAGTTGGTGCGTTTGTCCTGGGCGAGTTCCATCTGGCGCTCGACCACCATCTGAGTGGCGATCCCGGCGTGATCGGTGCCCACCACCCACAGCGCGTCCTTGCCGCGCAGCCGTTCGTAACGGATCACCACGTCCTGGAGCGTATTGTCGAGCGCATGGCCGATGTGGAGGCTGCCCGTCACATTGGGCGGCGGGTTGACCACGGTGAAAGGCTCGGCGTCCGGCCGCGCGGGCCGGAAGCAGCCGTTCTCCTCCCAATGGGCGTACCATTTCGCCTCGATTGCGGCGGGGTCGAAAGTCTTGTCTAGTTGCTTGTTCATATTGCCTGCGCCCATGCCAGCGCTCGGGCGCGGACGCAACGCAAAGCGGGATATCAGGGCACTTGGCATGGCCTGATTTTCCCCCCATACCCGCACGACATGAGCGAGTTCGCGCAATTCTCGGTTGAAGAAGATGGGGGGAGCGGGGCCATTCTGGTCCTTTCCGGCCCTTGGCTGCTTTCAACCATACGCGATGTCGATCAGCGGCTGGCATCGATCGATGGGCCGATTGCACGGATCGATCTCGCCGCGATCAGCGAAATCGACACCGTGGGCGCATGGCTCGCCTGCCGGCTGACAAGGCAGCACGGGGCGCAGGTCACCGGCGCCAGCGCCCGCGCGCAGCGGCTGCTCAAGGCGGTCGAACATTGCGAAAGCGAACACGAATTCGAACCGCCCGTTGAGCCGTTCTGGCTGCGCGTGCCGCGCCGCATGGGAATTCTGGTCGGCAAGGGCTGGCAGGGCGCGTTCGGAGTGCTCGGCTTTCTGGGCGAGATTCTGGTCGCGATAGCCACGCTGGTGCGGCACCCCAGCCGGTTCAGGGTCAAGGCGCTGATACGTCAGTTCGAATTGGTAGGGGTCGAAGCGCTGCCGATCATCGGGTTGATGAGCTTCCTGATCGGAATCGTGATCGCCCAGCAGGGCGCGGTGCAGCTCGAACAGTTCGGGGCCGAGGCGCTGACCGTCAATCTGGTCGGGAGGATTACGCTGCGCGAACTGGGCGTGTTGATGACCGCGATCATGGTCGCGGGTCGATCCGGCAGTGCGTTTGCCGCCCAGATCGGGACGATGAAGCTGACCGAAGAGGTCGATGCCATGCGCACGATCGGCATTTCGCCGGTAGAGGCGCTGGTAATCCCGCGTATCCTCGCCTGCACCTTCATGATGCTCCTGCTTGGCTTCTACGCCTCGGTGGTGGCTATCGTCGGGGGCGCGGTGGTGGGCGATCTCCTGCTCGGGATACCATTCTGGACATTCCTCGAGCGGATCAAGGAGGTTGTCCCGGTGCACGATCTGTGGGTTGGGCTGATCAAGGCGCCCGTGTTCGGATTGATCGTGGCGCTGGCGGGCTGCTATCACGGGATGCAGGTCAAGGGTAACTCGGAACAGGTCGGCCTCAGGACCACTATGGCGGTGGTTTCAGCGATCTTTGCGGTCATCGTGCTCGATGCCTTCTTTGCGGTATTCTTTACCGAAGTGGGCTGGGGATGATCCTGCATCAGCAACCGCCTCAAGGTATGCACGAGCGATTTCGTGGCGATCATCCGATCGTGGTGGAAGGCCTCGTCAACCGCTTCGGCGATTTTACCGTGCACGAGGATCTTTCGCTTACCGTCAATCGAGGCGAGATCCTGGGCGTGGTCGGCGGATCGGGCAGCGGCAAATCGGTTCTGATGCGGTCGATCATCGGCCTGCAGAAACCTGCAGCGGGCGAGATCGAGGTGTTTGGCCAGTCAAGCACCGATGCCAACCCCGCAGAGGAAATCGGCATGCGTAGCCGCTGGGGCGTCCTGTTCCAGGGTGGGGCGCTGTTTTCGACGCTGACGGTGGGCGAAAATATCGAAGTGCCCCTGAAACAGTTCTATCCCGAAATCGGCGGCAAGCTGCGGCGCGAGATCGCCCGCTACAAGGTCATGTTGTCCGGCCTGCCCGACGAAGCGGTGAACAAGTACCCTTCCGAACTGTCGGGCGGGATGAGGAAGCGAGCCGGGCTGGCGCGGGCGCTGGCGCTCGACCCGGAGCTGCTGTTCCTTGACGAACCGACGGCCGGGCTTGATCCGATCGGTGCGGCCAAATTCGATTCCCTGACCCGCGAGCTCAAGCAGACGCTTGGCCTCACCGTGTTTCTCATCACGCACGACCTCGATACGCTTTACGAGATCTGCGACCGGGTGGCAGTGATCGCCGACAGACGGATCATCGCAGTCGGTACGATACCAGAGCTGATCGAAACCGATCACCCGTGGATCGACGAATACTTCAACGGGCCGCGCGGTAGGGCAGCGCGGGCGAGCATGGAGCGAGCGCGGAAATGAACACGGCAACGATAGACAACCGTGCCGCGGGCGGTTCATAGGGGAAGGCGATGGAAACGCGCGCAAATCATGTTCTGGTGGGGTTCGTTACCCTGGCCTTGCTGGCGGCGCTGGCTGCGTTCATCGTCTGGCTGGCGCGGCTTGGGCAGGGCCAGCAGGACGAATATGACATCCTGTTCCAGCAATCGGTGGCGGGACTTGCCAATGGATCGCAGGTATCGTTCGCGGGGGTTCCAGTGGGGCAGGTGCGCAAAATCGAACTTTGGCGGCAGGATCCGGGCTTCGTGCGCGTGCGGATCAGCGTGAATGACGATGTGCCGATGCTGGTGGGCACAACCGCGACGATCCAGGCGTCGTTCACTGGCGTTTCGACGATCATGCTCGATGGCGCGCGCAAGGACGCGCCGGAAATCACTTGCGAGACGACCGCTTGCCCCGAAGGCGCGCCGCTGATCCCGCCGACGCGCGGCGGCTTCAACGAAATCCTTGCCAATACCCCGCTACTGCTCGAACGCCTGGCGACGCTGACCGAACGGATGAACCAGGTGCTTTCGGAGGAGAACCAGGAGCAGATCGCGGGGATATTACGCAACACCAATACCCTCTCGCAAAGCCTGGCGCGCTCGGGCCCGCAGCTTGAAGGCGCGATGGCCGAGTTGGAGGTGACCCTGCGCGAAGCGGGCGAGGCGCTCGATGCCTTCGAAACTGCCACCAAATCGACCGACCGGCTGATCAACCAGGAAGGGGCGGCGCTGGCGCAGCAACTGCGCGAAACGCTGGGTTCGGCCAATGCGGCCGCTGCCTCGCTGTCGAAGACGCTGGAGGACACGCGCCCGCTTGCGCGGCAATTGTCCGAAAGCACGCTGCCC
>PNJY01000114.1 GCA_013822125.1 Erythrobacter sp.
CGGCAATGCGCAGATCTCCATGTTCAAGATGACGGCTGCGGTTTCCAAACACCTGAGCTGAACGATCCGGTGGGTGGTGCGCCGGCTTTGCCCGAGCATCACCCCCCAACCTCCCGGAATTCACGAACCTGGCCGCGTTTGGCTGCGCGCCGTGGATCCGATCGCGCCAGCGACCCGGAACAGCCGGTTATTCGCGCAGCAGTTCGTTGATCCCGGTCTTGGCGCGGGTCTGCGCGTCCACCGTCTTGACGATCACCGCACAATAGAGCGAGGGGCCGGGGCTGCCATCGGGCAGCGGCTTGCCGGGCATCGCGCCGGGCACCACCACGGCAAAGGGCGGCACCGCGCCGCGATGCACTTCGCCGGTTGCGCGGTCCACGATCTTGGTCGATGCGCCCAGATAGACCCCCATCGACAGCACGGCACCTTCGCCCACGCGTACGCCCTCGGCCACCTCGGCACGCGCGCCGATGAAGGCCCCGTCGCCGATGATCACCGGGCCAGCCTGGAGCGGCTCGAGCACGCCGCCGATCCCCGCCCCGCCCGAGATATGCACGTTCCGGCCGATCTGCGCGCACGATCCGACGGTCGCCCAGGTATCGACCATTGTCCCTTCATCGACATAGGCCCCGATGTTGACGAAGCTGGGCATCAGCACCACACCCCGCCCGATGAAAGCACCTTTGCGCGCCACCGCCCCGGGGACCACGCGAAAACCGGCCTCGCGAAAGCGGTTTTCGCCCCAGCCTTCGAATTTGGAGGGCACCTTGTCAAACGCCGGCCCGCCCGCCGATCCGCCCGGCATGACCTGATTGTCGTTGAGGCGGAAGGACAGCAGCACCGCCTTCTTGAGCCATTGGTTGACCTTCCACCCGCCCGCGCCATCCGGCTCGGCCACGCGGGCCATGCCGCCGTCGAGAAGTTCGATCGCCCGGCTCACGGTTTCGCGCAGGTCGGCGTCGGCCGGGGTGATAGTCTCGCGGCGTTCCCACGCTGCTTCGATGGCTTGTTCGAGTTCGACCGGCATCAGCGCTCCGTTGAAACATGAAGTGAGGATCAACGGCTGCTAGCCCCGGCTTGCAAGGGCGGCAAGCCCGTTGCCCGCAGAATTTCTTGAGTGCCTGCAAGCCTGCTCCGGCTGACCCTAGTTGTCCAGTAATGTCCGCAGGACCCGCGCCAGTTCGGCCTTTCTGTAAGGCTTGCTGAGCACGGCATATTTGTGAAAATCGCCATTGCCAATGCGCGCTGCCAACTCGGTATAACCCGAGGTAAGCAGTATCTTCAGCCCGGGATGCGATGCGTCGATGATCTTTGCGAGTTCGAAGCCGGTCATGCCGCCGGGCATCACGACATCGGCAAAGACCAGATCGCAATCGATGCCGGACTGGATCATCTGCAACGCGGTCTTCGCGTCGCCGGCTTCCAGCGATGAATAACCCAGGTCCTGAAGCTGGTGAACCACAACCCGTCTGAGATTGGGATTGTCCTCAACCACCAGAATCGTTTCGGTGCCGGTCGGATCAACCCCGGAAATGGGCGCAACCTCATCGGTCGTCTCGGCTTCTTCGGTCGCACGGGGCAGATAGAGCTTGACCGTGGTCCCATGCCCGACTTCGCTGTAGATCTTGATGTGGCCGCCCGATTGCTTGACCCAGCCATAGATCTGGCTGAGGCCCAGGCCCGTTCCCCGACCGACGTCTTTGGTTGTGAAGAAGGGTTCAAACGCACGCGCGACGACTTCGGGCGGCATGCCTGCCCCGGTGTCGCTGACCGAAAGCAGCACATAGTCGCCAGGTTTCACTTCGACGTGCTCAGCAGCATATTCTTCGCTCAGCGCCACATTGGCTGTTTCGATCACCAAGTGCCCGCCACCTGGCATGGCATCGCGGGCATTGATAGCTAGATTGATAAGCGCGTCGTCAACCTGGCCCGGGTCCACCAGAGCCGACCACAGGGCTTCGCCCGCAGATACCCTGATGTCGATATCGGCACCAAGCGTTCGTTGCAGCAAGTGTTTGATTTCAGGGAGGCGTTCGTTGAGGTCAAGCGCAATGGGCTGCAGATATTGCTTGCGTGCAAATGCCAGGAGACCGCGAGTCAGTTCGGCACCGTGTTCTGCAGCACCGATCACTTCGTCCGCCAGCGCGGTCAGGTCGGCATCACCGGCAACCTGTTCACGCAGGAGATCGCAATTGCCCAGGATCACTGCAAGCAGATTGTTGAAATCGTGCGCGATGCCTCCAGTGAGTTGCCCGATCGCGTCAAGCCGATGTTTGTGCCTGACCTGATTTTCGAGATATCTCTGTTCGGTCACATCGCGGGCAATGCTGAGCAGATAGCGCCAGCTGCCCTCGTGATCCTGCACGGGTATCCGCCGAAATTCCACTGTGCGCGGGCCGTCGGGTGTCGGCATGTCTTCGATGATCGTTGTCGCTGCCTGCCTTGAAGCGATGATCTTCTCGTCATCGGCGCGCAGGCTGGCGATCACTTCAGGCGACAGGTCCGCCGTTGCCGAGATGTCTGCAAGCTTGACGAAATCGGCATCGAAGTCGCGGCCGACGATGTGGCTCCAGATGACGTTGCGATGGTTATCCTTGGTGTCGATGAGAAAAACGGTATCGGGAATGTTCCTGAGCACAAGATTGAGCATTCCCGCAGACCGTTCAAATCCGGCGGTGCTGGTGGCCACCCGATTTTCAAGAACTCCGGTCAACTCCTTCAATTCAAGTTCAGTCTTCATCCGCCTGGAAATTTCCCGATTTCTCGAGAGAAACAGCAGCAGGACCATTGGCAGGCCCAGCAGCATGGCCAGCCCGGCAGTCACATTGCGTAACCGTATCTGCCGCTGGAGCCCCTCGTTCAGGAGCCGATTTTTTTGTTGCTCGTGATTGGCGGCAAGCTCGACGGTTCGCCGGGCCTGGTCCATCACCGACTTGCCCTGTTCAAGCGTGGAGGCAGTTTTTGGGTCCGGGGCCGGCTCGGCCGCCGCCGTGAGCACGACCAGGTTGTCCGCCAGATCGATACGCTTCCGGGTCAATCGGTCGATTTCCCTGATGTTGAGCCGCTGGACAGGGTCATCTTCGGCAAGCTGGGCAAGCCCGTCGAGGTAGCGGACGACATCCGTCTTGCCCGCCTCGAATGGTGCAAGATAGCTTTCATCGCCCGTCAGGGCATATCCGCGCGCGCCGGTTTCCACGTCCTTGAGTTTGGAAATCAGGACGAGCAGATCGCGCTGCAATTGCTGGCTGCGCTCGAACTGTGCCGAATGCGAAAGAATTTTCTCCTGACTGGTGTAGAGAAATGCACCAGCCAGAATCAATACGGATATGGCCGCAAAGAACAGCAAGCTCTGCAACCTCAGCTTGCGCCTGTAACCATTGACTCTTGCAAAAGGTCCGTCAACTGTCGATCGGGAATCTTGCATGATGTTTAGCTTCCTCTGCGTAACGGACCGAAACCGAAGACCTGGGTTTGATTATATCACGGGCTCCTGCCTGTCGAGCCGATCACCGGGCCGCAAATTGACTCTGCTCAAGTGAATAGCACAATATACAATGAGCGATTGTTGCCGATCGATGCCAATTTCCGATTAACGGCGTGCACCGATTGGCGCGCGCGAATCCAATGTCCAATTGACGCATGGGGTAATTATTCGGACATTTGGGCACACCTGAAATCACCGCTTGCCAGTTTCGCTTGCGAGGCAGTAGAGAAAAATATAACAACGCAGTTGCATATTTAGCCGCGCCATCTGGATTGCGTGCATTGATTTGCGGCCGGGTCGCGGTTGTGTCTGAAGTCCAGCATCGTAGGGTGCTGGACGATTATGCAGGGGCGTGCGAACCATGAGCAACGCGGTTGTACATCTGGTTGACGATGATGATGCCGTTCGCAGGTCGCTCGGCAGATTGCTCGTATCGGGCGGGTATGACGTCAGGGAATATCGATCCGGCGACGCCTTCCTCGAGTCGCTCAGCTCGATCGATCGGGGGTTCGTCCTTCTCGACGTCAGGATGCCGGGGCAGGACGGGTTCTCGGTTCTGCGGACCCTGGCAAACAAGGGGGTCGATCTTCCTGCGATCATGATGACCGGATCGGGCGATTTGACGCTCCTGGCGCTCAAATCGGGCGCGGTCCACCTGATGCAGAAGCCGTTTGGCCGCTCCGAATTGCTTTCGGTGCTGGATCGGGTCGCAAGGCGCCACAAATCCGCTCGCAACAGAAAAAATGTGCAGTAGGGTGTCGGGCGCGTTACTTGAACCGGCAGGCCTTGAACCGGCAGGCTTGCAGCCGACCTCACACTACACTGTTGGTCAATAGCGACAGTTCCTCAGGGTGTGCATGATCGGCTGACTCCCGCCCAACGCTTGACCTTTCCCCGAATCCAACATAAGGGCGCGCCAACCGTGCAGGGGCTTGCCTCAATCACGGTAAGTTGAGCTGAACATTGCCGGTGCGTGCGGGGGCTTGGCCCGCCGCGTAATCCGTCAAAGTAACCCGGCCCTTGCGCCTGGTGGAGCGTTTTCGGCTCGCGATTGCAAACCGGCGGGGCATGTCCCCGCGTTTGGCGCATTCGCGATTCGCTAGTCCTTCACCGCTCGCGCGCAATGGCCATCGAGGCCCGGTTTTCGTGTTGGAGCGCGCGCGCCCTTCAGGAAAAGCAGGAACCGGTTTTCCGCCCGGAAAGGGCGCGCCGGATCGGCATTTTCGCCGGACCGGAAAGAAAGGTGAAGTCTTTAATGCCCACTATCAACCAGCTGGTCCGCAAGGGCCGCGAACCGCAGAAGGCCAAATCCAAGGTCCCTGCGATGGAAGCGAACCCGCAGAAGCGCGGCGTTTGCACCCGCGTTTACACCACGACCCCGAAGAAGCCGAACTCGGCGCTGCGCAAGGTCGCCAAGGTGCGCCTCACCAACCAGCGCGAGGTCATCACCTATATCCCCGGCGAGGGCCACAACCTGCAGGAACACAGCGTCGTGCTGATCCGCGGCGGGCGTGTGCGCGACCTTCCCGGCGTGCGCTATCATGTGCTGCGCGGCGTGCTCGACACGCAGGGTGTCAAGGACCGCAAGCAGAGCCGCTCCAAGTACGGGGCCAAGCGGCCGAAGTAACGAATTGTGTGCCCCTGCGAAGGCAGGAGCCTCGTGCCGCAAGCGGAGCGCTTGTGGCCTGCGGTCCCTGCCTCCGCAGGGACTCACGAAGAAGGAAATAGTCCGATGTCACGTCGTCGTCGTCCCGAGAAGCGGGAAATACTGCCCGATCCCAAGTTCGGTGATCAGATCCTGTCCAAGTTCATGAACAACCTCATGCTGGACGGCAAGAAGTCGGTTGCCGAACGGATCGTCTATGGCGCGCTCGAAACGGTCGAGGCCAAGGCCAAGGCCGATCCGATCGCGGTGTTCCACGATGCGCTCAACAACGTGAAGCCGCAGGTCGAGGTGCGCAGCCGCCGCGTAGGCGGTGCCACCTATCAGGTGCCGGTCGAGGTTCGTACCGAGCGTGCGCAGGCGCTGGCAATCCGCTGGCTGATCGCCGCGGCTCGCGGGCGGCCGGAAAGCACCATGGCAGCGCGCCTCTCGGGCGAGCTGATGGATGCGGCCAACAATCGCGGCAATGCCGTCAAGAAGCGTGAAGATGCGCACCGCATGGCCGACGCCAACCGCGCCTTCTCGCACTATCGCTGGTAATCCCGGCACCAAGACCGAATTCGGAGTAGAGTATCATGGCACGCAGCCACCCTATCGAGCGATACCGCAATATCGGCATCATGGCGCATATCGACGCCGGCAAGACCACCACGACCGAGCGGATCCTCTATTACACCGGCAAGTCCTACAAGATCGGCGAAGTGCATGACGGCGCGGCGACGATGGACTGGATGGAGCAGGAGCAGGAGCGCGGGATCACCATCACCTCGGCTGCCACCACCACCTTCTGGAAGGCCGAAGACGGCGCGGGGCCTGAGCACCGGATCAACATCATCGACACGCCCGGGCACGTCGACTTCACCATCGAGGTCGAACGCTCGCTGCGCGTGCTCGACGGCGCGGTCGCGGTGTTCGACGGTGTCGCCGGGGTCGAGCCGCAGTCCGAAACCGTATGGCGCCAGGCCGACAAGTACGGCGTGCCGCGGATGTGCTTCATCAACAAGTTGGACCGCACAGGTGCGGACTTCTACTTTTGCGTGCAATCGATCATCGATCGTCTCGGAGCAACGCCGCTCGTGCTGTATCTCCCGATTGGTGCCGAAAGCAGCCTCAAGGGTGTGGTCGATCTCGTCAACAATCGCGGCATCGTGTGGCAGGACGAGAGCCTGGGCGCGAAGTTCGATTACGTCGAGATCCCGGCAGACATGGCTGACAAGGCTGCCGATTATCGCAGCCGGTTGATTGAAACCGTGGTTGAGCAGGACGACGATGTGATGGAGGCCTATCTCGAAGGCCAGGAACCCGATGCGGCAACGCTCAAGAAGCTGATCCGCAAGGGCACGCTCAATCAGGCGTTCGTGCCGGTTTGCTGCGGCAGCGCGTTCAAGAACAAGGGCGTTCAGCCGCTGCTCGATGCGGTGGTCGATTACCTGCCTTCGCCGCTCGACATCCCCGACGTCCAGGGCGTCAAGATGGACTCCGACGAGAAGGACAGCCGTCCGGCCACTGATGGCGCGCCGTTCAGCGCGCTGGCGTTCAAGGTGATGAACGATCCGTTCGTCGGCTCGCTGACCTTCATCCGCATCTATTCGGGTACGCTCAACAAGGGCACTTACCTGAACTCGGTGAAGGACAAGAAGGAAAAGGTCGGCCGCATGCTGGAAATGCACGCCAACGACCGCAAGGATGTTGACGAGGCCTTTGCTGGCGACATCATCGCGCTGGCCGGAATGAAGGAAACCACCACCGGCGATACGCTGTGCGATGCAGCCAAACCGATCGTGCTCGAACGGATGGAATTCCCCGAGCCCGTCATCGAATTGTCGGTGGAGCCCAAGACCAAGGCCGACCAGGAGAAGATGGGCGTCGCGCTCAATCGCCTGTCAGCCGAGGATCCCAGCTTCCGCGTCTCGACCGATCACGAAAGCGGGCAGACGATCATCAAGGGCATGGGCGAACTCCATCTCGACATTCTGGTCGACCGCATGAAGCGCGAGTTCAAGGTCGAGGCCAATGTCGGCGCGCCGCAGGTGGCGTATCGCGAATCGCTCGGCCGCGAGGTCGAAGTCGATTACACACACAAGAAGCAGTCCGGCGGTTCGGGCCAGTTCGGCCGCGTCAAAGTGGTCGTCACTCCCGGTGAACGCGGCCAGGGCATCATCTTCGAGGACCAGATCAAGGGCGGCAACATTCCGCGCGAATATATCCCCGCGATCGAAAAGGGTTTCCGCGAGCAGGCCGCCAGCGGCCATCTCGTCGGCTTCCCGATCATCGATTTCTCGATCCGCCTGGTTGACGGCGCCTACCACGACGTCGACTCTTCGGCGATTGCCTTCGAGATCGCCGGTCGCGGCGCGATGCGCGAAGTGGCCAGCAAGGCCGGTATCAAGCTGCTCGAACCGATCATGAAGGTGGAAGTGGTGACGCCCGAGGATTACCTCGGCGATGTGATCGGCGACCTCAACAGCCGTCGCGGTCAGATTCAGGGTACCGACAGCCGCGGCAATGCCCAGGTGGTCGAAGCTCTCGTGCCGCTCGCCAACATGTTCGGCTACGTCAACGAACTGCGTTCCTTTACCCAGGGACGAGCACAGTACACGATGCAATTCACGCATTATGACGAAGTGCCGGCAAATGTTGCGCAAGAGGTCAAGGAGAAGCTTGCGTAGTTGAGCATCAGGGTCTAGGGGCGGCGCCTGATTCAGCGGGTGCCGCCC
>PNJY01000115.1 GCA_013822125.1 Erythrobacter sp.
CCGAGCCAGTCGGCCAGCCCCATCACCACCATCGCCGCCGAGGCCGCGAACGCAAAGCCCGCCAGCCGGTGCACGCGGCGCTTGTCGATCACCTCGCGCATCGCGCGCACCATGCACACGCCGGCGCGCTGGCTGGCATAGCCGATCAGGAACATCAGCGCGGTAGTAAGGACGACAGTCACGGCATGCAGATGTAGCGGGCGGCGCGCGCAAGGCAATCGGGCGACAAAGTTATCATACTATAATGTCCTTGGACGGGTTTTGCGCCAGGCTTTCGCGCGCCGGGTCGCTCTGGCACGCGTAAGGCGCGCCACAGGGAACGCGATGAGGAGCGCGGCGCGGGGCGAGGGCGAACTCGGGCCCGCTTCCGCCCCCTCCCTTCAAGGATCAGGGCGGCCTTTCGGCGACGGTGCTGCCGCGGCGGACAATGGCTCTCCGAGTAGCACCATAGGGGCTTTGCGGTCAGCCAGGTCCGGTATTCGCGTCCCTCATGGTCGCCGGCACAGCAGGGTGGGGTCCCAGAGTCTCCAATTTGTCGTAAAACCCGCGCAACCCCCTTGATCATGCAAGAAGCGGCTCCTTCCGAACTGCGCGCTGCGCTCAGCCGCTCGAAATCGGCGCTGGTCACGGTTGCCTGGCTCAGCGCGCTGATCAATGTCCTGCTGCTCGGCGGGCCGATCTACATGCTGCTGATTTACGATTCGGTCTTGCCGAGCGGGAGCTTTGCGACCCTGTTCGGGCTGCTGATCATGGTCACCATGGTCTATGTGTTTCAGGCCTTGTTCGATCTGTTGCGGCTGCGCATTCTGGCCGATGTCGGCGTGGCGCTGGATGCGCGGATGACCGGGCGGGTGCAGCGCGCGGTGTCAGAACTGGCGCTGCGCGGCAACCGGGGCGGCGATGATGGTATCGGGCCCTTGCGTGATCTCGATGCGGTGCGCGGCTTCCTGAGCTCGCCCGGCCCCTGCGCTCTGATCGATCTGCCATGGATGGTGCTGTTCCTGGCGCTGTTGACCTTGCTCCATGTGTGGTTGGGTGTGACGGCGCTGGCCGGTGCGCTGGTGCTGGCCGGGCTCACCATCATCAACGACCGCATGACCCGCGCGCCGAGCGAGACGGCCTTGCGCGCGCGCGGCTACCTCGCCAAGCTGGCGCAGGACAATCGCCGCCATATCGAGGTGATCCGCGCGCTCGGCATGGGTGAGCGGGTGTATGATCACTGGCACAGCGCCCATGCCGCCTTCAACGCGGCGCAGGATGAACTCACCCGGATTGCCAGCGTGCTGAGCGGGGCGAGCCGGATCTTCCGGCTGTTTCTGCAGAGCCTTGTTCTGACCGTCGGCGCGCTGCTCTATCTGGCCGGGGAGGCGAGCGCCGGGATCATCTTTGCCTCATCGATCCTCGCCGCGCGGGCGCTGGCTCCGATCGATCAGGCCATCGCGCATTGGGGCGCCTTTCTGGCGGCGCGGCAGGGCTGGGCGCGGCTCGACCAATTGCTGGACGCGGTGCCCGAACCCGCGCCGCCCTCCACCCGCTTGCCTGCGCCGACGCAGGTGTTGCAGGTTGAAGGCCTCGCCGCTGTCCCGCCGGGCGCTAACCGCCCGGTGATCGAGGGCGTGTCCTTTACGCTTGAAGCGGGTGACGGGCTCGGCATCATTGGCCCGAGCGCGGCGGGCAAGACCACGCTGGTGCGGATGTTGGTCGGGTTGTGGCAACCGGCGGCAGGCGCGGTGCGGCTCGACGGGGCGAGCCTCGATCAATGGGACCCGGATGATCTGGGCGTGCATCTCGGCTATCTGCCGCAGCAGGTTGAACTGTTCGATGCGACGATTGCGCAGAATATCGCGCGCATGACTCCGGGTGCGCCGTCAGAGGCGGTGATCGCCGCCGCTCGCAGCGCCGGGGTGCACGACATGGTGGTGCGTCTGCCCGATGGCTATGACACGCAGGTTGGCAGCAATGGCTCGCAGCTCTCCGCCGGGCAGCGCCAACGCATCGGCCTTGCCCGCGCGCTCTATGGCGATCCGTTTCTGGTGGTGCTGGATGAGCCCAATTCCAACCTCGATGCCGAGGGCGAGGCGGCACTGGATACCGCGATTGCGGCGATCCGGGCGCGCGGGGCCATCATCGCGCTCGTTGCTCACCGACCCGCTGCGCTGCGCCATGTCAACAAGGTGCTGGTGCTGCAAAACGGGCGCATGGCCGCCTTTGGCGATCGCGATGCGGTGCTGGGCGAGATGCTGCAGCCTCAGCCCCCGGGCACAATCAGGGGCCCGGCCGAGCGGACGGCTCCGGCTGAGGCGACGGGGGTAATGCCATGAACACAATGCTTCCCGTGCCGGTCGCGGATGGTGCGATCCAGCTTGCTCACGGGTTTGACCAGAGCGCCCGGCGGCGCACCCGGATCGCGACAATCGCCGCAGGGGTGCTGGCGTTCGTGGTAGTGGTTGGCGGGGCGCTGGTGCCCATCGGCGGCGCGGTGGTCGCCACGGCCGAAGTCGCGCCCGAGAGCCGGGTCAAACGCGTCGCGCACCCCACGGGCGGGGTGATTTCGGAAATCTTCGTTGGCGATGGTGATGTGGTCAGGAAGGGCGCGCTGCTGATGCGGCTCGACACGAGTGTGTCAGCGGTCGATGCGCAATCATCCGCGGCCTCGCTCGAGCAATTGCTGGCACAGCGCGCGCGGCTGACCGCCGAGCTGGAGAACCGCGGCAGCATCACCTTTCCCGCCAGCCTGCTCAGCAATACCAGCGCCAGTGCGCGCGATGCGGTGGCTGCAGAGCAGCGCCGCTTCGCGTTGAACCGGGCGGAACAGGCCAGCCTGCTCGCTCAACTACGCGAGCGCGTCAACCAGTCGCGCCGCCAGATTGACGGGCTCAATGTGCAAATCGCCGCGTTTCAGAAGCAGCAGGCCCTGATCGTGCCCGAGCTTGAATCGCTGCGGGATTTGCGGGCCAAGGGCTTTGTCACGATCCGCCGCGTCAACGAAATGGAGCGCGCCGCGATCGAGCTGTCCGGTTCGATCGGGGCGTTGCAGGCCAACATCGCCCAGGCCAATGCCGCAATCGCACAGGGGCAGGAGCAGCAGGTTCAGGTCGTTCAGACCGCGCGGGCCGATGCCAGCGCCGAACTGGCGCAGATCAACGCCGCGATCAACGGTCAGGCCGTAGCCAGCGCCGATGCCGGGGATCGGCTGGACCGCTCGGCCATTCGCGCGCCCACGGCAGGGGTCGTCGACAAGCTGGCTTTTGCCGCAATCGGCGAAGTGGTGCGCCCGGCCGAAACGATCCTCGAACTGGTTCCGCAGGATGACCGTCTGGTCTTCAACGGTGCGGTGCAGCCGGGCGATATTGACCGGGTACGGGTGGGCCAGCCGGTGCGGGTGCGGCTGAGCGCGTTCAACCAGGCGACCACGCCGGAGCTGGAAGGCCGGGTGATCTTCGTCTCGGCCAATCCGGCATCGGATCCGGAGACGGGCTTGCGGTTCTTCCGGGTGCGGGTCGCGCTCATTCGCTCAGCCCAACAAACCGCTGCCGGGCTGCCGCTGGTTCCGGGCATGCCGGCCGAGTTGCTGATCGAGACCGGCTCTCGCTCGATGTTGTCGTTCGTCACCAAACCACTGATCGATCAATTCGCCCGCGCATTCCGCAACTGAGCCTCGCTCGCCAGAGTGATTTGGAGCAGATGGAACTGTTCACGGCTCGGCCAGCGGGCAAGAAGAAGGGGCGCAGGCACCGAGCGCTGCGCCCCTTTCTCGTCACAAGAGCCGTGAAGCGGCCGATCAAAGCGTTGCTTCAAGCCCGAACTGGCCGTGCGCCAGCCACGGATTGGTCGGCGATCCGGTCACGGGATCGGTCGCCAGCGGGGCGGGTGAAAGCCCTTCAGCCGCTCCGTTGTCACTGCCGAACAGCGCACTGAAGGTCAGCGCGGGTGTGGTGGCTGTGCTGGCGAAGCTGGCAACCGGCAAGACCGGAGCCTGCGGGGCGAAAGTGAAGGGCCGATCTTCCAGCAAGGCGAACATGTCAATATTGTTGTTGCCGACCGAATGGGTCGGCCCGACCAGCGCTGCACGCCCGATGGCGGCCTGTGTCTGATCGACGATCTGGGTGCTGGCGCGGACCTGACTCGCTGCCGCGTTGGTGATGGTGGCCACCAGCACGCCGTTCGCCTCGACCAGGGTATTCGCTCCGCTCTGCGTGAAGGTGATGGTCTTGCCTGCCGCGCCATCGATCTGCAGCACGTCAGTGCGGGCATTGAAGTCGGTCACGAGATCGGCGTCAGCACTGGTCAGGTCGGCGCGCAGGACGAAGGTGTCACTGCCGGTGCCGCCGCTCAGGCTATCGGACCCAAGCCCGCCCTCGAGCCGGTCATTCCCGGTCCCGCCCGCAAGGCTATCGTCACCCGCTCCGCCACGCAGCGTGTCACTGCCATTGCCGCCGGTGATGGTGTCGTTACCGGAACCGCCGTCGATAACGTCATTGCCGTTGCCGCCGCTGATGGTGTCGTTACCGCTACCGCCTTCGATCACGTCACTGCCGTTGCCGCCGCTGATGGTGTCGTTACCGTCACCGCCGTCGATCACGTCATTGCCATTGCCGCCGCTGATCGTGTCATTGCCGCCAGCGCCGGCGATGGTGTCATTGCCGTTGCCACCGCTGATCGTGTCATTTCCGTCATTGCCGTTGATCACATCATTGCCACTGCCGCCGTCGAGCGCGCGTGAGCCGACATTGAACAGTGCCAGCACCGGATCGTGATCGGCGTTGAGATTGCCGAGGATGGTGTTGGTGTGCACCACATCGACCTGCGCGTTTTCGGCCAGCGTGCGGCTGGCGAAGATGTGGTCGATCGCCTGCGCATTGCCTTCGAACACCGCCGTGTAGCGTTCTGCTTCGGAGAGCAGGAAGGTGAGGTTCTCCAGCACCGCCTCCCCGCCTTCGCTGACCCGGGCGCCGTCAAACTCAAGCTCTCCGGAAAGCACCCGCAGCGGTTCTTCGAACTGGAACTCGTTGAAGTCCCCGGCGACCGCGATCAGCGCATCGGGATTGGTGGCCAGCAGCCCGTCCACAAAGCCGTTGATCGCCGCTGCCTGCGCAGCGCGGACCAGCTCGGCGGCATTAAGCGGCGGTTGCACGGCGCTGAAGCTGGTGTTCGAGCCGATCTTCGAAGTGAAGTGGTTGCCGATCACCGTCACGGTCTGGCCGTTGAAGGTGAAATTGGCCCCGAGCGGCGCGCGCGATCCCTGGAATGCGGCGACGAGCTCGCCATCATCGGGGTTGGTGATGGTGAAGGCGGAAGCCTCGTCAAGATCCACCCGGTCACCGCGATACAGGAAGGCGACGCGGATATTGCCGCCCGGCTGGCCGCCAGTCTCACCATTTTCAACGAATGGGTTGTCGAACACCGAATAGCGCACACCGGTCTGATCGAAGATCGAATCTGCCAGGGCCTGCAAGGTCAAGAGGGCCGAAGTCGTGCCATCATTGATCGCGCCGCTATCATCCTGAATCTCCTGCAGCACCACGATGTCCGGGGCCGACAGGTTGAAGCCGATGTCGAAGGCGATGCCGGCGAGCTGGCCGCTGCCGATGTCGTCATCGCCATCATCGGCGCGGATGTCGAGGTTGAGCACGTTGTAGGTTGCAATCGCCAGCTGGTTGACCGCGCCGGTCGCCAGCGTGGTGGTTTCCGCGACATTGGTGCTGGCCTGCGCCACTGTGACTGCGGCGGTCGGGCGGATCTGGAAATTGCCGAAAGCGTAGTCGACCACCCCGGTGACATTGTCGAGCACCGTGCCGGGGGCGACATCGGGGATCGCGAAAATCTCGCCATTGAGCGCGCCGGCTTCATCGATCTGGATGCGCTCGGGGTTGAAGTCCGAACCTGCACCAGCGTTGAAGGCACCCAGGGCATCTGGCCCGCCGCGCACGGTGACCAGCCCACTTGCCGCAACATTGCTGGCCGCCAGATTGCCTGCGCCATCGCTGGCCACGGTGTACAATTCGCCAAACCCGCTGGTGGCATCCACCGCCACCGGGTTTTGAACGGTCACCAGCATCCCTTCGAGGCTTTCGAAGAAATCGATCCCGTCGTTCTCCGGATCGAATACGGCAAAGCCATCATCATCGATGGTTTCGGTCGGGGGGGTGATCCCGTCGGGCCCGATCAGCACCGCAGTGGGGAGCGCATTGCCGGTGCTCTCGACCGTGATGGTCGGGCTGGTGAGCTGGGTGATGGTGAGGTTGGCCGGATCGCCTCCGCCGCGGAACTCGCCGACCGTGCCGAGGACGGTCACGCCGTCACCGGCAACCACGGTGGGCGCGGTGCCGGTGAAAACGAACAGCGCGTCTGACGTCGCGCGGTTGCCGTCCCCGGTCGGGTCCTGGAGGTAGAATCCGTTGGTGGCGACGGCGGTGACGATGCCCGAGGTGGTCACTTCATTGCCGACGAAGGGCGAGGTGTGGCCTGCCCCCTGGATCTGCCCGATGCGCAGGATCAGCGGGTCATCATTGGCAATCGTGCCTGTCGCCGTACCATCGCCAATGGTGGCCCCGCCGGCCACGTTGGACAGTGCCACCCGGAAGAACTCGATCGGCTCGCCAACGGTATCGGCGGCAACCTGCAAGGTGATCGGACGGAAGGTCTCGCCGTCGGCAAAGGTCACGGTGCCCGACAGCGCGCCCACAAAGTCGTCAGCATTCGCATCAGAGAAGGCGCTGCCGAACTCGGCTGCGAAATCCACCGTTACAGCGCCCGTGCTGCCACCGACGCGGAACAGGTTGAAGGTGATCGCGGTGGTGCCGCTATTGCCCTCGACCACGCGCGCATCGGCAATGAACAGCGTGCCGGCGGGATTGGCCGCGACAAAGTTCTGCCCGGTGTTGACCTGACCGAAGGTCGCGTTCTGCGAGGTCTGGAAGGCGAAATCATTGGCGGTAAAGCCCGTGCCGCCCGCCTGCAGCGACGTGCCGAACGGGGCCGAGTTTTCCGAGACCCCGATGTCAATGCTAGTCAGACCGGCAGCCGGACCATTGGTGGCAGTCAGCGGCCCTTCGTAAGACAGGAACTGCACCACCTGCCCCGCCGGGCCAACCAGCGCAACGCCATCGGGCGCGCCGTTCTGGAGGCCGGGGGCGAGGAAGGCGAGGGTGCCGAAGCCATCGTCCTGATTGGGGATCACCCCGTTCAAGGCAATGGTGCCATACACCACCCCGCCATTGCCATTGTAGAGCACGAGCGACCAGCCGGTGAGGTCCGTGCCAGCCGCGCCAGCGACTTCGATAAACTCGCCGACATCGGCGCCTGCGGTGTCATAGTGGATTTCGTTGATGAACACCTCGGCCGGGCCCGGAGGGGGCAGATCATCGTTGAGGATCGTGCCGGTCGCGGTGGCGGCGGTGATGGTCGCGCCGCCGGTGGGGTTCGACAGCGTGACGCTGAGCGTCTCGTCGCGTTCGATTTCGGTATCGCCGATCACATTGACGGTGATTGTCGCGGTGGTTGCGCCATCGGCAAAGCTGACCGTGCCCGAGAGGGGGGCAGCAATGTCGGCTGCGGTCGCGGTCCCGAGGTTGACCGTGTAATCGGCTGTCACGGCGCCATCGTCACCATTGGCGCGCGTGACGGTGAACAGCAGCGCAGTGGTGCCGCTGTCGCCTTCGATCACGCTGGTATTGGCGATGCTGAGCGTGCCGGGCTGGAGCACCACACCGCCATTGAAGGTCTGTCCGGCATTGATGCTGCCGACGCTTTGCGCAGCGGGGCCGGTGAAGGTGAAATCGGCTGCTTCGGTGCCCGTACCGGTGCGCTGGAGCGAGAGGCCGACCGCTTCGGT
>PNJY01000116.1 GCA_013822125.1 Erythrobacter sp.
CCCTTGGATGGTGTGCGATGCGTTCGCGGCCATCGGGACGGGGTTAAATCTTTCGCGTACTGCCGTCATGATTTTTCCACCTGTTGCCTTGGGGAAAATCCCCTCGCCGAGCGGGCATCGACGAGGGGATTATCAGCTTTCGCTCCGGAGAACGAGAGCGGGCCGATTACGAGCCGTTGAAGCGTGCGATACGCATGCGCTCGCGAATGTTGACGTTCATGGCGACGTCGAAGCGGACGCCATGCTCGCCGGTGTAGAAATCGCTGTGCTGCCACATGCGGACAGTCAGCGGAATCTTGGACAGGCGGCGGCGCATCGACGTGTCGGACGCCGGCAGGATCAGCGGCACCGTGTTGACGATGACGGCTTCCTTCTGGATCAGCGCGCGCGGCGAAAGCGTGGCGCTGGCGGCACCCAGGAAGGTGAGCACGGCGTTGTCAGCCGGCGCAGCAGTGACGGTGGCGTGGGCGGTGTTGATGTTGATATTGTCGCCCGAACCCGAACCAGGCACGATCATCGCGGGGTAGATCGTCAGCGTCACCGCACCGGCAACCGCCGTAGCATCCGCGAGGACGGTGAATTGCTGGAGACGAGCCGGCGACACTGCCGCCTGCTTGCGATTGTCGAAGGCGAAAACGTCAGGGATGGTGAAAACTTCGCCCGCCCTGTAGGTTTTCGTGCCTGCGGCATCGAGCACGAGCGTCTGCGTCATGCGCCGCCCGTTGACGGTGCCGGCCTTCGCCACGTCGGCATAGTTGACGTTTTGGTTCGCGCCATTGATGGCCGCTTCGCCGGTCGCAAGCCGCGTGCCGGTGGTGAGCACCGGAAGCTGGTTGGTGAACAGCGTCTTGATGCCCGACAGTTCGCCCGAGAAGCCGCGACGGTAGGTGCCTGCGCCGCTCTCGTTCGGCAGCTTCACAAGCTGGTCGCCCAACTTCATTTCGTCGGTGTGGTTCATGATGAACGACAGATCGTTGTCGCCGACGCCGTTTTCCTTGAGACGGGCGTATGCCTGCGCGGCATCGATCCATTCGTCAATCGACGTGGTGCCGTCGCCGAGATAGTCGCACGAGGCGTTGACGGCAATTGCCATCACGTAGGCGTCGATGCGCTCGGCCATGCTGGTCGCCGCACCGAGAAGCGCCTTGCTCTCGCGCGCGTCGCCGATCGACTTGATCTTGACGAAATCGCCCCATCCCATGTTGGCGTTGAACGTGCCGGTGATTTCGAACAGTTCGGAACCGAACACGGTGCCGTCGGTGCCGGTCGAAAGGTCCTTCACGCCGTTTTCGGTGCGGGTGACGGTGTAGCGCGGCGTGACCTGTTCGAGAACCTGGAGGCCATTGCGGTCGTCCATTTCCCCGTCATATTCGTTCCACGTCACGGCCTGCGCAGTGACGAGATTGTTCTGTAACGTCATCGCGAAGGCGTTGAGGACGAGCTTCTGCTGTTCGGTGGTGACGGCACCCATCGGGATAGTCCTTTCTTCTCAAAAAAGCGGATCGGACTATCCCGATGCCGCGGTTAGCGTGACTTTTTCTCGTCAGCGAGCCAAGCTTTCTCGAAGTCATCGAGATCGTCGGTGGCCGGATTGATTTGCACCCGCGAGTTGGCCCCGCGCGCAGGATTTTGAGGCGGATCGCCGGCACGGGGTTTCGTGCGCGGTTTCTTGCTCTGGCCGATCTCAGTGTCCCGCTGCTGCACGAATTTGATCTGCTGGAAAGGCGTCAGCCGAGCGACGCGCGCGGCTTCCTTCTTGTCCTGCGAGAGTTCATACAGGATTTGGGCTCCGTTATCGGCCTCGTGAGCGGCCTCAAAGGTCGCTTGGGACAAGTCCCAATCGCCTCGCATACCGGATTCGACTACGCTTTCCTGGAAATCTTCGTAGATGGCGGAGCCGCGGGTGGCGAGATCGTCGACCTTTTCGAGCAACACGGAAGTCTGCTCGATCTCCTGCTGACGTTGCAGGACCGCGTCGGCTTGATCTGCGGCTTTCTTTTCAGTCAGCCACTCAAGCTTGTCCTCGATATAGTCGGGATCGAGGTGCCCGAGAGGGTAGGTTTCCAGATCGTTCGGATCGGGGGCCTCCCTGAATTCCTGCTTATCACCTGCATTCGCAGGCGACAAGCCCTTTTCGATCCTTTCGAACCGTTCCAACAATTCGCGGTTGGTGCCTTCGCGAAGCTGGCGCGCGAGATCGGCCTTTTCGCGCTTCAAGCGCTCAATCTGATGATCCTTGGCCGTTTTCTTCGGCTTCTGATCGTCACCTTCACCTTCGCCGGCGTCGTCATCGCCCTCGTCGGCATCCGGATCGTCATCGCCCTCGTCGGCGTCCGGATCGTCATCGCCCTCGTCGGCGGGCGGCGCGGCGGGCTTGGCGGGCTTTTTCGCCGGCTTTTCTTCCGGCTGCTCGTCGAGATTGCTTTTGCCTACTTCGACTTCGCCCGCAGCTTCGAAAGCTGCAAAGTCGTCATCACCTGCCGCGTGATCGGGAGCCTTCATCAGCCGGCCCATCGCCCTTTCGCTGGTCGTCATGCGCAACAGCGCCTTGAGATTTCTTCCGTCAGTCATCGTCTTGTTCTCCGTTGGATTGGGTATTTCGGGTTTCTCGCTCCCGCTGCCTTTCTTCGAAGTCCCGATCTTCGGCAACGATGCGATTTTCTTGATCGAGCGCGTCCATGATCTGACGGTATTCCCCGTCATCCATTTCAAATTCGCGCTGTTCATTCTTGGCCTGCACGTCGGCGGCACGGCTATTCGCGTCCATGATCGCCTTGTAGGCTTGGGCTTCGGCGAGACGGGCTCGGGCTTCGTCGTTCGCGGCCTTGGCCGTTTTCCCGTCGAGTTCCGCCTTTGCCATCGCTTGCTCAAGCTGCGCCTGCATCTGCTGCATTTGCTCCTGCATCTGCTGCATTTGCTGCTGCTCGGGCGTCATTTCGTCGACCGGAATTGTGCCAGGAGGCAGGAGCATCTTGAAGCGGCGGGCGAATTCGCCGGCGCGCGGCCAATCCTGCGCCTCAGCGATCAGGTCCATGACAACGGCGGCGCTCTGCGGCATCGCGTTGACAAAGGCCATCATCTGCTCTGCGGCGAGCGTGCGCTTGGTTTCGCTGGCGGGGCCGACACTCACGGTGACGCCGTATTTCCCAAGCGTCACGTCGGAATTCGGATCAGCCGGATCATTGATCACTTGCATGAGCGATTTGTCATCGCGTCCGATAATCGCGATCGTGCGCTTGGTGTCGTAAATGTAGGGGATCAATTCGTTGATGTTCTTCGCGCAGCGCTCGTCGGCGAGGCGTCGCCTGTCGACGTAGATATAGGTCCCGACGTCGGAAACCATCTGCCGCTGCTGGATCGCGACGCGCGAGACTTCGTTGCTCGGCATCCCAAGCGCCGCTTCGTGGATATTCGAAATATCCTTCATGTCCTGTGTCGAAATCGCGGCTTCGTTGACAAGCGCGGCGTCGATCCCAGGCGGCGGAATATGCGTGGGCGGCGTCTCGCCATCGTTGTAATACAGGAATGGATCGTCAGCCGTCGGCGCGCGCCGCCACTTGGCTTCGTGGCCTTTGACGGCGTCGGGCGTCGTCAGCCACTTGTTGCGCGGCGCGGCCACAAGCTGTTCCGCGACGGTCGAGCGCCAATAATTGTGAAGGCGCTGCGGGTCCTTGAGGAAGCGAATGAGGCCCCAACGGTGGATTTTGTCACCGTCGTTGACTTCCCATCCGGCCACTCGATAGACCGGAATCGAGGACACGGGATAATCGTAAGGGCCTTCGAGAATTGCGTTGCCCGAGCACACGTAGAGCCGTGCGAACCGATTGGGCACGTCGCGCGTGTAGGGTGTGCCGTCGCTGCGCGTCTCGACGAGGCTGATATACTCGTATTCCTCCATGTCGGTGACGTCGTGCACCGTGCCGTCCTGGTAGAGCGCGAGGGTTTTCACGCCTTCCGTCACCATGCGCCAATAGGACACAATGCGGATGGTATCTTCGCGCAGCCAGAAGCCGCCGCTATTCCAGCGCTGTTGCCCTTCGAAGCTGATTTCAGCGGCCCAAGGCCAGCGGCGCTTGTATTCCTGTTGCGGGATATCGTCGCTGATGAAGCCCCATTGCGCATCCGCGCCGCTCGGCTCGATCGAGAGGGGATCGAGAACGACGGAATAGGGATCGGTGACAGCGCCAATCCTGACGTGCTGCTCGAATACGTCGTCGCTCTCGTATTCCATGTTGAGGGTGAAATAGCCCTCGCCGCCGATCACCTGGTATTTCGCGGCTTCGTCGCGGGCGAAATCGGCGTAGGAATTCTTGAAGATCGAGCGGATGATGCCTTCGCGGATTTCCGCAATTTCCTTTGTGCCGGCCTTGTCGGGATTTACCCGAATTTCCGTCTCGTTCATGAGACGGTTGCCGACGACTTGCGCCACGAAGGCGACGAGACGGTTGAACGTCAGGACGGGCTTGCGCTGATCCTTGCGGCGCTGCTCCACGACGGGGTCCCATTGGTTCCCGACGACGAATTTGGCATCTTCCTTGCCCGCCAGCGTGTTGTGCTCATTATACCCGTAGCCCCACTCCCACTTTCGCCGCATGTCCGCGAGAAATGCGTCCGTGCTGTCGAAGCCCGAAGGCGTGCCGGCGCGGGTGCGCGCAATCGGCTCGAAATCCTGTCGCGCGAGAGAATCACGTAATCCGGCCATATCAACTCATCCAACTAGTGGGACCGTTGTAATCCCAGTATCCGTCATTGTCGCCGACGTCGGGAGCGTGGACGCGATTTAGCCTGACTTCATTCGGCATCGCCCCTGCCCCGAAGCCTTGCGGCTGTGCGGGTTTCGTCCATGTATCGAAAAACTCGCGGGTTGCAAAGGTCAATGCGCAAGCGTCGGAAAGATCAGAAGAACGGATTCCCCGCGCCTTCATGTCGGATTTGCTTTCCAGGAGCCAATCGTTATTCGCGCGCCATTTCTGCTTGATCCCACTGATATCCGAAGCGAGATCGTCGTCATCGGGGATCGCGCCGCCTTCGACGAGCCATTCCTTGAAGTCGCCATACATTTCGGCGCGGCGGTTCCACGGGCCGGCACGCTTCGGCGTGGCCTGCTTCATCCGCGACGTGCCGCCGAAATCGATCCCCTTGACCACGTCGGCATAGCGCTTGCTCAAGTTGCGCAGCGCCGAGACGATATTTTGCCCCATCGAGCCGCGATCGATGTTCATGCGGTTGGGTTTGTCGGTGTCAATGATCGAGGAAAGCCACGCCACAGCCTCGTCGTGCTCCAGCTTGTTCCGGTGCACGACCTTGAGGATTTTGTCGCCGCGACGATATGCGACGGCAAATCGGTCGCCACCCGAGCCGGCTGGATCGACGCCGATGATCAGCGGCGCGTCGGGATCGGGCATTTGACGCTTGCGTGCCCGCAGCACGAGCGCAGGCTTGATGAAAACGCCCTCGATATCGGCGGCGGCGAAAGCTTCGGTGACGTCGATCGGGTATTCCTGCCGGAATTTGCCGGTCGAGCCGAGTTCCTGAATTTTGGAGCGCCGCCAGAGCATTTGCGCATCGGATAGGTCGTGCACTTCCTGATATTCGCGCTCGGAAAGATCACCTTCTTCCTCGGGCTCGGGATTAGGCACGAATTCGCCTTGCTCGGTATATTCCGGCTGGACCGTCCACGGCACGAAAACTGCGCGGTAGCGGCCCGTGCGCTTCATGGCGTCCATGTAGCGCTTCCAGAATTCGCCGCTCGGGCCGGCTGACGTCGTTTCGAGCCAGATTTCCGACGGGGCTTTCACCCATCCGTAGATTTCGGTGTGCGCTTGCTCGAAGGGGAGCGGGTTGGGTGGTTGCTTCCACAGCACGCCCCATACGCCCCTGACTTCGTCAACGCCTTGCACAGAGGACGCGAAGTGATCGGGCGCATTAGTCCACCAGGCGGCTTCCGAGCCGTGGAAAAAGCTGATCGCGCCGCCGCGTCCACCGGCTTTCTGTCCTGCGGTCGCAACCTGGTAGCTGGAGCCGCGCTTGACGAATTCCAGTTCCTTCGCGTTGTCGGTGCCGACGGCGGGCGGGAACGGGTGTTTTTGCTGCATCAAGTCTACCATCCCAAACAGGACGTTCGATGCGGCCATTTCGTGAGTCAAAATATATATCTTTGCCGGTCCCAAAGCGTTGCACGATGATATCCGCGCGCCGCTACATAAGTGCTGAAACCTTGCCGGCGACCTTTGAGGCCGGCAATACGCACCCACTGTTCTGCGGCAAGCTGATCTTCGGCAGCGTTATGTAGAATTTCTTGTGCTGGATTAAGTATCAGAGGCTCAAGATCACCCGATTTTGTGCGAATACGCAGCGCTTCACGAGCAAAGCGAGGAAAATCGGATTTCCAAATCGCCACACGCAGTGACAACCATCTTTCGCGCACTTCGTCCACAGACACGCCGTGACGATTGGCAATTTCTTGGATGTTCATGCTTGCTTCCGTTTTTGATTGTAAATACACCAGGCTTCTCGACAGGCTGCACATCTACAATTGTGTTTTTTGCTGCTGTATCTGCTGGGTGTTCCGTGCTCCGCTTCTAGCGGCCTAAAAGGTGCAGCCAGTGAAACGCCTTTGTCTAATCGGGCATATACTGCTTGCCTAGATACATTCAATTCTCTGGCTTTGGCGGCTCCTGTCTTTCCATCGACTATTCGATTGCTTCGACGATTGTTTGCTTGCTGCTCTCGGGTTGCCCAATAACAATTTTCTGGCGTGTAATCCCCTTCCGTATCGCGGCGTTCCAAAGTTAATCCGCTCGGTCGGAGCCCCATATCAGCTACAAAGGCATCGTAATCGTCTTTCCAACGATCGCAAACCTTAATTCCTCGTCCACCATAATTGGTGTAGTCCTGATCGTCAGCTTTGTAGCATCTGCGCTTCATCAACGCCCACGAATTATAGGTGGACGCTGTTTGAGTAGAAGAATTGAGCCAGCGACGAAACATCAGACAGGATCGAATTGCGGGCAGGACGCCATGTGCTTGTAGCCGATAATTCCTTCTTCCATCGGCGGGCACGTGCATTCACTCGCGGGCGGCTCACCTACCAGCGTTGCCGGCAGCACGGGAAGATCGTTGGCCGGTTTCGGGGGTGCGGGACGGGGCGGCAACGCCCTTGCGGGCGCAGACGCAAGCGGCTTCGGGCGAGCATAAGGCGGTTGCTGGACGCCGCCGAATTCCTTGAGCACCCACACGATGAAGTCGGAATTCCGGTTGAACGTGTCGCCCAACTGGATCGCCGCAGCCTGGATCGCGTCGTTGCCTTGGGCCTCGACCAACGCCCGTAGCTGCGCCTGCATCGTGAGGCCGAGGATTTTGGCGGCTTGCTTTCGGTCGCGGGCGGCACTCACAGGTCAAACTCCATCGGCTGCTGCACCGGCTCGGCGGGCAGGATTTCGGGAAGGGTGGGCTCTGGCACGACGTTGTCGAATTCCGACACGTCAGCACCGAGAAGGCGGGCGGCGGTCACGAGATCGTCGCAGATGCCGGTGCCGAGCCAAGGATAGGCTTTGTTGGTGGCGAGTTCGCGCCGCCACATTTTCAGGCGCTCGGCAATGCCGTTTTCGCCCCCGTGCATGCGTTGGTAGGTCATGGCAAGTTCTCCGTTTGCCGTTCACAGGTCGTAGGTGATTTCCTCGAATTGCCCTTCAATGGTTTCGTCCATGCGCTCCAGCCGCGAAATTGCGTCATCGATCGTCAATGTGCCCGAAACGTCGACTTGTGCACTGCGCGAAATCATCTTCGGG